>JACCRE010000381.1 GCA_013813775.1 Planctomycetaceae bacterium | reverse complement strand
GTGCGACACGATCCGGCTGAAGCTGCTGAAGATCGGAGCCCAGGTGCGGATCACCGTCCGCAAGGTCTGGCCGGCGCTCTCGGAGAGTTGCTGTCGGAGAGTTCTCCGTATCAGCGACTGTTCGCCGCCAAGCCTATGGTGAGAAATGCGGGCTAGGAGGTCAGTCCGAAGATCGTTCCGCGACCGGAGCGGTCCGCCTCGAACCGTCCCTTGCGCGAGATTGCGCGGATCCTTACGGACACCATCAAGGCGACATGTTTGGCACACCGCTTGCACACCTGTCCCCCGCACTTTCTGGGAGACAGATCATGACGCTTCTCAAAAAACTCACCATTGCGGTCGGCGTGACGGCGGCAGCGGTTTTCGCCTCCGCTGACACCGCCGATGCTCAGATCGGGTATAGCCCCTACTACGGTTACGGCAACTACTATGGTGGCGGCCTGTACGGAGGCGGCTACGGCGTCCGCAACTTCAGCTACAGCGTGACGAACCCCAACGGCAGCAGCGTCGGGTACTCTGTCACCACCGCGCCGGGTTACTACGGCGGATACGGCGTCGGCTACGGTTACCAAGCGCCGTATGTCTATCCGAACCCGGCCTTCGGGCGCGGTGCCTATAGCTACTCGTACCCCGGTGTCTTCTATACGCCTGGCAGTTACACGTTCTACGGATACTAAGACCTTATCTGAAGAGGCTCGTGGTGATGGCCTGTTCCTCGAGGCGATGACCAAGCGACGGAAATCTTAGCGACATGGTCGTTGACGTTTTCCGAAGCCAAGGCGATTTCGATCCCAGAGTCGCTGCCGGCGTGAAACAGGTGCTTTTCGTTATTCCTCCATCCCGATCGCCTTCCCCAACACAAAGTGATCGAACCAGGCCATGTCCCATTCGAGCTTCGCGCGGCGGTGTTTGAGGATGTCGAGGCCGTGGCCTTCGCCGGGGTAGATCACAAGTTGCGTCGGTACGTCGAGATAGCGGTGCAACGCGCGGTGCAGCGTCTTGGCGTGGGCGGCGGGGACGCGGGCATCATTTTCGCCGACGTGGATCAGCATGGGCGTCTTGATTTTGTCCAGGCGATACGCCGGTGAGGCCTTCCGATAGGCGTCAGCGTCTTGCCAGGGCTGCTTGCCGCTCATGTAGTTGATGACGTGGCCCGGCGTGTCCTCCAGACCCCATTGCAGGAACTGATCGAGCACGCCCGCGCCGCTGCTGGCGGCTTTGAAGCGCTGGTCTGCGGTGACGACGGCGTTGGTGAGGAAGCCGCCGTTGCTCCAGCCCATCACGGCGAGCTTTTCGGGATCGGCGATGCCGCGCTCGATCATCGCATCGACTCCTTTGATGAGGTCGGCCACCTCGATCTCGTTCTCGCGGCCGATGAGCTTGGCCATAAACTCGTCGCCATAACCGGTCGAGCCGTGGTAGTTTGGACTGAGCCGCGCGTAGCCCTTCGAGGCGAACACGCCCCCGACCCAACCGACGCGCTGGGCGAACGAGGTCGCCGCGGTCGGACCGCCGTGAATGTCGAGGATCAGCGGCAGCTTGGTCCCCTCTTTGTAATCGGGCGGTAGCTCAAGGACGCCTTCCACTTTGTCGCCGTCGGCTCCGGTCCATTCGACGATGCTGAGTTGCGGCAGCTTCCAATCGGCCGTTTGCGGGTTAGCGTTCGTGAGCCGGCGGTAAGGTTGTTCCGCACCGGGCGCGACGATGAACACATCTTGCAGGCTCATCGGATCGGCTTTGACGACGGCGAGGGTGCCTCCGTCATCGCTGACGTCGAACGCATCGACGACGACGTCGCCCGGCGTGAGGACATCGGTCGTGCCCTGCTTGCCGCCTGCGAGTTCGTTGACGCGATAGACCCGGCTGCGGGCATGCCACTCGCCGTTGAAGACCAAACTGTCGCTGCTCGCCCATTTGAGCGGACCGTCGGCGAACTCGACGTCTTCCGGCCGATCGACCGACCAGATTTGCGGCGACTCCGCCGACTTCTCGAGATCGGCGATGAAGACCCGTGTGGAATAGCCGTCGAATGAAACGCCGAAGGCGAGTTTCGAGCCGTCCTGCGACCACGCGAGACTGGTCAACCAGCCGTGCGGTGAGGGGGCGAGCCTTCGCCATTGATCGTCGACGAGCGTGCTCGTCTGCTCGCCCTCGACTTCGAGAACTTTGACGCTCGACCAGCCTTCGAGGCTGATCAACTCGTTATCTTTGGTGACGATCATGGCGATGCGTGTGCCGTCATCCGTGATCGCGAACTCGTGCACGTATTCGTCGCCGTCGTAGACCTTTTCAGCTCGCCAACTCGCAAGATCGAGCTTCCAGAGTTCGCTGACGACGCGGCTGCCGTGTCCGTACTTCAGGTCGCTGAACTTGTCTTGCAGCGGCTTCCAGAGGTCGGTGTTGGCATCTTTGCTTGTGCTGAAAAAGATTGCGGCGCCGTCGCGGGTGAGTGAGAAGGCTTCGATGCCTTTCTCGGCGCGGGTGACCGGCGTTTCTTCACCCGTGGCGAGGTTGAGTCGCCAGACCTGGCTCTCGCCGTTGTAGGGCGGGAACTTGCCGTCGTCCCGCTTGCGGGTGGCCTTGTAGAAGATCGACTTGGCGTCGGGTGACCATGTGGGTGACGTTTCGCTGCCGCCGTCGAACGTCAGACGCCGCGGCGTGCCGCCGTCGGTCGCGACCAGCCACAGGTCGCTGTTCCGCTTCTCACGCGGCGGCTCCCAGCGGCTGTCGGTGTAGACAGCCTGCTTGCCATCGGGCGAAATCTGGACGCCGCTGAGGTACGCAATCGAGAAGACGTCGTCGATCGTGATGTCGTGCGTGCGGGGCGCATCGGCGGCGACCGAGTGCGAACAGCAGAGGAGAAGAACGGCAAACAGACGGAAAGCATGCGGCATGTCGTGGCCTTCGGCTTCGTTGCGGAATGAATCGCAAGGCGCAAGGCCATCGTAAGGGCTGCACCTGGCGTTCCGCGACCATCAGACGAAACTCTGCCGCGATAGTTTCCCCGCTGTTCCCAGGTCGCATCCGCCCGACTACACTTCGCGAACGCAACGGGAATTGAGGCAGGAGCGAAGAGACAGAAGCGAAGGGATCGTGGCGATCCCCCGTCTGCTCTCCTCCCTCCTCGTCATAGGAATGCCGCATCGATGGAGATTCGCTTCTACAACACGCTTTCGCACTCGGTCGAGCTGTTCCATCCGATCGATGCGAACGAAGTTCGCATGTATTCGTGCGGGCCGACGGTTTACGACTACGCGCACATCGGCAACTTCCGCAGCTTTCTGTTCGCCGACTTAATTCGCCGGTTTCTCGAGGTGTCGGGCTATCGCGTGCATCACGTGATGAACATCACCGACGTCGGTCACATGACCGAAGACGCCGTCGCCGATGGCGGCGGCGAAGACAAGATGCAGGTCGCGATGCGGAAGCTCAAGGAAGGCAAAAAGAGCGGCAAGGCCCAAGAGGGCGCGATCGAGAATCCCGACGACCCGTACCAGATCGCCGCCTATTTCACGAAGGCATTTCTCGCCGATGCGAAGCGGCTGGGGATGAAGGTCGCGTTCGAGCATCCGCAGAACG
This sequence comes from Planctomycetaceae bacterium, assembly GCA_013813775.1. Classification (GTDB taxonomy): domain Bacteria; phylum Planctomycetota; class Planctomycetia; order Planctomycetales; family Planctomycetaceae; genus JACCRE01. The sequence goes on along the minus strand of JACCRE010000381.1, from coordinate 11,019 downwards.
TGCTGCACGCCACCGCATACATCGACGAAATGCTCGCGATGATTCGCGATCTCATCGAGCGCGGCCATGCCTACGCGGCTCAAGGCGTCGTCTATTACAGCGTCGAGAGCTTTCCCGAGTACGGCAAGCTGAGCGGCAACACGCTCGACAAGGTGCAGGCCGGCTCGGGCGGACGAGTCAGTGAAGAGGAGCTCGCGACGAAGCGGCATCCCGCCGACTTCATGCTGTGGAAGGCCGACCCGCGGCACATCATGAAGTGGGACTCGCCCTATGGTCAGGGTTATCCCGGCTGGCACATCGAGTGTTCGGTGATGGCTCGTAAAGCCTTGGGCGACGTGATCGACATTCACACCGGCGGCGAGGATCTCATCTTCCCGCATCACGAGTGCGAGATCGCGCAAACCTGCGGCGCCACCGGTAACGATCGCTTCGCGAACTTCTGGATGCACGCCCGCTTTCTGATGGTCGAGGGCGAGAAGATGTCCAAGTCGAAGGGCAACTTCTTCACCGCCCGCGACATCCTCGGCGGCAAGGCGACGGGCCGGGCCGTGCATCCCGCGGTGCTGCGGTTCGAGCTGATCAAGAGCCACTATCGCGCGAACATGAACTTCACGGTGAAGGGTCTCGCCGACAGCGCGAGCGCGGTCCGAAAGCTCATCGAGTTCCGACAAAGTCTCGACGAAAAGACGGGCGGCGAGGCCGCGACCGTCGATGCGTCTCACCCGGTGTTGAAGACTTTTCTTGAAGCTCTCTCCGACGATCTGAATGTCAGCGGCGCCTTGGGAGTCGTCTTCCCCTGGATCGCCGGCGACCACCCTGACCCGCATGAGAGCCTCGCCGTCTTCCAAGAGATCAACTGCGTCCTCAGCGTCGCCCCTATCGAGCCCTTCGAAGGAGACGCGATCAGCCTCGAAGGGGAAGGTGAAGAACTGCCCGTCAATGACCTCTGCCGGCAAATGGACGACGCCCGCGCCCGCAAGGATTGGTCCGCCGCCGACACGATTCGGAAAACACTCCAAGACGCGGGGTACGAAGTTCGCAATAGCCCGAACGGCACGGTGGCGACACGGCAGTTGGCGTAGGGCTCGGTCGGCTAGGCGGCGGTCAGAACAGCCCGGTCGGTGATCGACGCCCGGTCTGTTGTCGTCGACGCCTCGTGATTCACTGGAGATCGTTTCACGGAAGCGGCACGTGAGATGCACTGTGGGATGGGAGGGCGAGACTCCACTTTCCGACGGCACAAAACTCCACCAGGAGACCCAGCGATGGACCTGCGCGAAATCATGACCCCGACCGTCGAATCGGTGACCGTCGGCACTTCGGTACAGGAAGCGGCTCGGCGCATGGCCGAAATGAATATCGGATTTCTCGTCGTGTGCAACGACACCGAGCCGTGCGGCGTCGTCACCGATCGGGACATCGTGTTGCGAGTCGTCGCCGAGGGGCTGGATCCCAGCACACCGGTCGATGAAGCGATGACGCCGACCTGCGAGGTGCTCGACGAAGCGACCGACGTCGAAGAAGCCGCCGCGATCATGAAGGACAAACAGATCCGCCGGCTCGTCGTTCGCGGAGCCGACGGCGAACTCGCGGGCGTCGTTTCACTCGGCGACATCGCCTGTGACACCGGCGACGATCAGCTTTCGGGCTCGACGCTCGAGGCGATCTCCGAACCCGCGGCGCCGGTGCGACTGAAGGGATAAGGAAACGGGCCGGCGGCGACATCCGTGATTCGTGCGATGACGGCGGTCGTCGCGGCGTCATTAGTCCAGCGCGCCGGGAGCGAACGTGTTCAGGTTGCCGTTGCGCGTTTGATCGAGGGCGGCCTGAACGGCGCGGCGTTGGCCTCCGCCGGAATCTTGAATCGCGGTGCCGATCGAGGCCGGGTTCAAGCCGCCGGTGAGTTGCAGGCCGGTGATGGCGACGCTGAACTGCCGCGCCTTGCTTTGGGCCTCGACGAGGCGAAGCTGCGCGTCTTGGAGTGCCGACTGCGAGGCCGACACGCGCGCAAAATCGAACTCGCCGATCTCGTACGCCTTCGCCGTCAGTTCGACGTTCTTCATTGCCGCCGGAAGAATCCGTTCGCTCAGGATCTCGACTTCGTTTCTCGCCTGTGCGTAATCGCGGAGCGAGGCGGCGAGCTGGTCGCGTAGCACGAGCTTCACGCGTTCCAATTCCTTGCAAGCCCGCACGAGTTCCTGATGGGCGTTGTGGATCGCGCCCTGGTTGCGATCGACGATCGGCAGCGGAATCGCGATCAGGCTGTTGAGCGAGGCGAAGTCGCCGACGTTGTCGAATTCGCCGACGAGTTGCACGGTCACGTCTGGTATCGGCTGGACTTGCTGGCGGGCCAGCTCGGCCTTGGCGATCCCGATCTGGGCTTCGACGCTGTGGATTTGCGGACTTGACGCCGCGAGACGCTGCCATTCCGACTCGAAGTCGAACGTCGGCAGGTCTTCGTCGAACGGCACGACGGGGCGTGGCACGAGGTTTGGACACCCGACGAGCACCGCCATCCGCCGCCAGGCCGCCTCATAATCGAGCCGGGCGTTCTGCAGGGCGAGCTGAAAGTTGTTCAGCGCGATCGTGGCTTGCAGAACGTCGGTCTCGGCGACCTGCTGTGCGGTGAAGAGACTTTCCGCGGCATCGCGATTCTTCTCGGCGAGCGCGAGCAGATCTTCGACGGCGTCGATGCGTTCCTGGGCGGCGGAGAGCTCGATGTAGCGCAGTCGCACGTCGTTCAACACCCGCAGGCGTTGGGATTCGAGTTGCCACTGCGCGTCTCGGATGCCGCTCGCTTCCGTCGCCCGGTTGAGTTCAAGCTTATTGGCGGTGATAAAGGTCTGCTGGACGAGAATGCCGTTCGTTTGCGCTTCGGAAGACTTCGTCGCATCCGACCGCAGATAGCCGAGCGTCGGATTAGGGCCGAGGCCGACCTGCGTCCACAGCCCGCGCTCCTTGCCGATCTCGGCGGAGGCGATGGCGAGCGTCGGATTGTTGGCAAGCGCCAGCGACTGCAACTCGGCGAGCGTATATGCCGCACCTGGCGCTTCCGGTGACTCCTGCGCCGACGCCCCTGTCGTCGGCAGTGGCGGCAGCGTGACCCGGCCCGTCGTTTCCTCCGCAGAGGAAAGCGGGAGCGGTGCCGGCGGAGCGGTGGCCTGCGCCGTCACCACGAGCGACGGGTCATCTTCATGGGAAATTGTGCGGAAGGGACTCTCTTCCGCCTTCGGCCGATTGATGACGGGCGTCGCGGCAGCCGGCTGAACGGAGCGGTCTCTCCGCTTCGTCTCGACCTGCGGCGACGGCGCGTGGTTGTCGACATGTGCACACGACGCCGAAAGGCTCGCCATGATTGCGCCGAGCGGCAGGGCGTGGCGAAACTTGAGCGAAATTTGGCGCATGGCGGATCTGAAGACGGAACGACACTAAAGCACTGAAACGCCCAGCGGACGGTGCGCCGTCAGTACATTCGGTGCGTCAGGCGTGTGCGGACTAACCGATTCAGCCCGTGGAATCCGATTTCGCAGCATGTTCTCTCAATCGCCCGCAAGGTTTGCCGCGTGCCACGGAGCCGTAGTCGCGATGCTCTGCCACGCGAGCGCAGGTTCCAATATCGCACGCTCGATTCGCGAACGGATGCGAGCGCGACGCTGTCTTGATGAGCGACGCCACTTTTCCGGCGGCACGTGAAGCCTAGAATCTTCGCTCCGGTCGCGGCCCGGACGAACAGGCGAAAGACAGGACGCATCGATGGCAGTGGAAGACGCGGACGGAATCGATCTGGCGGCGAGGCGGAATGAACGCATCGTGCTCGCGTCGCTCGCGGCCGTGCAATTCGTAAGCATCGTCGATTTCGTGATCATGATGCCGCTGGGACCGCAACTCATGCGGTCGCTGACGATCGGTCCCGCCGAGTTCGGCCTCGTCGTTTCGGCGTACACGGTCGCCGCCGGCATCGGAGGACTTGCATTCGCTTCGCTGCTCGACCGCGTGGGTCGCCGGGCCGGGTTCCTTGGCCTTTACGCGGCGTTTCTCGTCGGCACGCTGCTGTGCGGACTCGCGCCTGGTTATCGCACGCTGCTCGCCGCCCGCGCGATCACCGGGGCGTTCGGCGGCGTACTCGGCGGCATGGCGCTGACGATCATCGGCGACGTCTTTCCGGAAGAGCGACGCGGCCGTGCGACCGGAGTGCTGATGTCCGCATTCGCGCTCGCATCCGTGGCCGGGGTGCCGATCGGACTATGGCTCGGTACGCACTACGGTTGGCGTGTGCCATTTCTGGCGCTCGTCGGGCTGGGCTGTCCGGTGTTGGTCGTCGCGGGTCTCGCGCTCCCGCCGTTGCGGGAGCATCTTTCAGCAGGTCGACCGCGCGGCAACGTGCGTGATCTTGTCGGAACGTTCACGCGACGGCAGCACCTCGATGCGTTCGCGGTGACGATCGCGCTGATGCTTGGAGGCTTCGCCGTCGTGCCGTTCATCAGCACCTATCTGGTCGGAAACGCGGGCGTCGCAGAGACGGAGTTGCCGATCGTCTACGTCGTCGGCGGAGCGTTCACACTCGTCGGAGCGCCGCTCGTCGGACGGTTGGCCGATCTCTACGGCAAGCTGCGGGTGTTTCGCGTGGCCGCGCCGGCCTCCGCGATGATCATGTTCGGCATGACGGTCTTGCCGAACGTCGGCGTGGCCGGTGCGTCGGCAGCGGTGGCGGCGCTGATGATCGCGAACACCTCGCGAATGGTCGCCGCCACGGCGATGATCACCAGCAGCGTCGAAGCGAGTCGACGCGGCGGCTTCATGAGCGCCAACTCGTCGATACAACACCTCTCGGCCGGCATCGGCACGTTTCTCGCCGGACATGTCGTGACGCAAACCGCAGGCGGCCGAATGGAAGGCTACGAATGGGCCGGAATCTTCGCCGCCGCGATGACGCTGATCAGCGTGCCTCTCGCGGCGCGGCTGCGAATCGCACCGTCTTCTGACAGAGACGTTGCGGGTCGCAGTCTCGATCCTGCGGCGAGCCTGGCCGCGGCCGCGGAAGCGACCTGCGACGCCGGCGAACCTCTCGTCACGCTTGGCTGCATGGCTGCTGCCGACGATTCAACGATCAATGACAGCGGCTGCGACGAACCCGCCGAGCCGGCGAGTTTCAGCGATGATCGACCGACTCCCGTCGGCTGCGGAGAGCGGTCACGATCTGCAACGTCTTCGACCGGCTGAGTCGCTTGTACTCGGCCGACTCGCAACCCCAAGTCGCCAGTTTACCATCTTCGTTCACGTGAAAGCCCCAGCCGTAGCGTTTCGGAAGGACCGAAGCTCGCGGGCAGGGATGCTTCTTCGCAAGTGTTGCGAGATCGCGCTCGCTGACCTGATCGGCGGCGATCCCGTTCTGCAGCGCATGCGCTTCACCCAGCAGTTCGAGAAACGTGAAGCGATAGGGATGGGCCGAGATCACTTCAAACAGGCACACGTGAAACGGCACCGGCGATCGTTTTGACTCGGGCACGACGCCCGCAGCGACGGGGCAATCGGCGGCGATCTGGATGAGGATGTCGCGTTCGTACATTCGCGAAGTCATCAAACGCTCGGAACGCCAAGATCCCGGCTAATCTTGCGACACAGGAAATCATTGATCTCTCGATGCCGCGGTACCACTGAGGCCTTATTATTGGACGGATTCGCGAAAACACTATGGCTGCCGTCTTCGCGAAGCAGAACGCATCCGTGCTGCTGAAGGTGCCGAATCAGAACGATCCGTTTCATGATGTCGCGAATGCAAAGGGCTCTCGGGTCAGGGTCTGACTAACCTACCCCTGTTCAGCCAGTCCGCGATTTGCCTCAAGCACCATTGCGACCGCTTCTTTCAAGTTCTCTTGGGCCTCTTCAATCGTGTCGCCTTGCGTGTTTGCGCCCGGCAGTTCTTCGACGAAGGCGATGTAGCCTTCTGGCACTTGCGTGTAGACGGCGGTGAGTTGCATGGCGATGGCCCTTACAGCATCGATGGGCTAGGGTCTTCGAATTCGATATTCCAGAGCGGCGGGGGCGCACTCGCGATTTCTGCCGGCGTGTAGGTCGCCAGATTCATGATGTCGGCCTGCGTTGATTCGGGGAGCTGCTCCAACAGCGGCTCGACCATTGCTTCGCGCTCTTCGTTCGACTTTCCCTCGAATGTGGCATCGATGACCCGCACACGAATTGACGCCGAGTTGAACCGATAAGCGTCGGATCTTGGAAACGTGGTTCTGAGAACGGCTTCGACACGGCGAGTCTCGTCCGTCTGCATCGATCTCCAGCGCGGCTGCGTCGCTTGACTCATGGCAACTCTCCTTTCACCCAATCATAAACGAGCTTTGCGGCCCTGAGAAACCCTCGCGTTTCTCCTATTGGCTTATGCCCGATTTCGTATCGCAGACCGGTCGACCAATTAAATCGACGCAGCTTCTTGACCAATTCCAACGGCAATGGCCGGCCGAATTCTTTCAAGATGCCGTTCAGAATTTCAGGGCTGTGCATCTTGCTGCCGGCGCTGATCTTCGCGAGCATCTCTGCCCGCTTCGCCTCCGGCGTAAGCTCCAAGATGAGAGCTTTGAGTATGCGCTCAATCGAATATCCGGCCAGATAGTACGCATCGAGTGTAAAGTGGTTCCTTAGGAGGAATTCCGCCGTGGTGAATCGTTGAAGCGCGGCCTTCTGGAACTCTCGGCTTGAAGAGGGCACGATGGAATTCCTTTGCTGCGTCGCACCGAATCACGTTCCCGCCGAAGCCGCCACCACCAGCCGCTTCCCCGCGTCCGTCACCGCTCGCGACAACTCACCGTTATTGGCTGAGCCGTTATTGAGGCGCTGCGTGCCTTCGCCGAGAGCCCGTTGGAGTTGCTCGCAACTGAGTTCGTCGGCGAAGCGGTTGAGGAGGGCGGTGAGTTCGTCGTCGGAGAGAGCGCCGAGTTCATTTTCGAGCAACGATGTTTCCTGCGAGAGCAAACTCTCATAGCGCTGCAGGTCGTCTTTGCCGACCCTCCAGCAGAAGTCGCCGAAGCCCTCGCCGTTCTGTCGAGCCTGCTTGTAGTACGCGAGAGCCGGCGAGACGACGTCGGCGATCTTGGCGAGCGGCACGGTGTCTTCGTAGACGAAGCCGATGCGGGTGCCGATCACGTTGCCGCCCAAGTAAATCGTGTACTTGCCGAGCGTCTTGCCCACGATGCCGATGTCGGGCGTGTAAGGCCGCGCGCAGCCGTTCGGGCAGCCGGTCATGTGGATGGCAATGCGTTCCTTCGCGAGGCCGTACTTCGCGATGCGCGCTTCAACGTCGTGGATCACATCGTGAATCACCCGTTCCGATTCCGTGACGGCGAGGCCGCACGTCGGCAACGCCACGCAGGCCATCGAATAGCGCCGCAGCAGCGAGAGTTCTTCCGCGAGCTTGATCTTGTGCTTCCGCAGGATGGCGTTGATCTCGGGTTTCACGGCGGGCGGAATATCGCAGAGTATGATCCCCGCGAGGGCCGTCACGCGGCAGTCCATTTGAAACTTCGTCAGGATCTCGCGGAGGGCCGACTTCCATTGCGAGCCGCCCTCGAAGTCGGCGATGCGACCGTCGGGGACGGCGAGGCCGAGATAGAGGTTCCCGTCTCCCTGCTCGCGCCAGCCGAGATGGTCGTCAACGTCCGTCACGTCTGATGGATGCGGCTCCGGCAACGGGCGACCGTAATACTCTTCGACCTTCGCCTTGAAGGCGTCGAGGCCCCAGTCGGCGATCACGTACTTCATGCGGGCCCGTTTGCGGTCGGAGCGGTTCCCGTGATCGCGCTGCACGCCCACGATCGCGGTGGCTACGTCGATCACCTGGTCGGGCGTGACGAAGGTCATCCGCTTGCCGACGGCGGGAAAGGTGTCCTGCCGGCTCGGCGTCTGGCCCATGCCGCCGCCGACGAGCACGTTGTAGCCCAGAACCTTGCCCTTCTCGTGAACAGTCAGAAAACCCAGGTCGTTCGCGTACACGTCGATGCAGTTGTCTTCCGGCAGCGCGAAGCCGATCTTGAATTTGCGCGGCAGATACGTCAGACCGTAGATCGGCTCGACCTCGAAGGCCGCGGCGGGATCGGTGACGTTGACCTCCTGCGCTTCCGGGTCGTCGAGATCACGCAGCCAGACTTCGAAGTACGCGCTCGTTTTGGGTTTGAAGTGCTCGGCGCACTTCGCCGCCATCGCGTACATCTCGTCGCGCACGCCGTCGCCGACGATCGGGGCGGGGCACGACATTACGTTGCGGCTCACGTCGCCGCAGGCGGCGATCGTGCTCATCTTGGCGGCGTTGATGCCGGCGATCGTCTCGCGAATGTTCTGTTTAAGCACGCCGTGATGCTGGAAGCCCTGCCGGCTCGTCGCCCGCAGCGTGCCGTTGCCGAAACGGTCGGCGAGCTCGAGTTCAGCGAGCAGTTGACCCGCACTGCAGCGACCGCCGGGCAGCCGCGTGCGGATCATCATCATGAAGTGCCGGCCCTTCGGCGTGCCGTCGGGATTCTTCGCCTTCCGCAGGTCTCGGTCGTCCTGCTGATACGATCCGTGGAACTTCAGCAGTTGCGAAGCGTCGTCGGAGAACTCGGCCGAGTCGTTTCGCAGTTCGTCTCTCAGGCTGCCGCGCAGATAGCGGCTGCCGGATTTGAGATGCTCTGACTTGCTGAGTTCCGGAGTGTCGGACATGAGGGAAACGAGGAAATAGTAAGCAGGAAATAGGAAATCGTCGTTTCGCCGTGACCGGAGGGGAGCGCAACGGCGAGCGGAAGGCGTGAGCCTTCCGAGCGTGCCCCTCTGCAGGACACCATCAAGGCACCGACGGTTCCGGGGCGCGCTTCCAACCATTATAATCCCGGTACCTTGCACGGCCTAGGCGGATCGCGCGGCCCGACCGGCCGCAGCCGGTCGGCTTCGGCGTCGATTTCACGCATTGTCTCTTCTCGATTCTCACTCCGCGCTTCTTTCTCATGCCCGCTCGCGTCATCGACGGTAAACGCATTGCGGCGGAGTACCGCGAGCAGGTGCGGCAGGATGCCGCTGCGTTTACGCAGCGAACGGGAATCGTGCCGCATCTCGTCGCCGTGCTCGTCGGCGACGATCCCGCAAGCGCGGTTTACGTGCGAAATAAGGAGCGGGCCTGCGAGCAGGCCGGCTTCAAAGGGACGGTTCATCGCCTCTCTGCGGAAACCTCGCAAGCGGCATTGCTCGATCTCGTCGCGCGGCTCAACGCCGATCCGGGTGTGCACGGCATCCTCGTGCAGTCACCGTTGCCGAAGCAGATCGATCCGCTGGCGATTCTCGACGCCGTCGATCCGCTCAAAGACGTCGATGCCTTCCACCCGGAGAACGTGGGCCTGATCGTGCAGGGCCGGCCTCGCTTCCTGCCATGCACGCCGGCAGGAGTGCAGCAGTTGTTGATCGCGGAAGGGATCGAAACGGCCGGCAAGCACGCCGTGGTGCTCGGCCGCAGCGAGATCGTCGGCAAGCCGATGGCGCTCTTGCTCATGCAGAAGGGTCTCGCCGCCGATGCCACGGTCACCGTCTGCCACAGCCGCACGAAGGATCTGGCCTCGATCGTGCGTCAGGCCGACCTGTTGATCGCCGCCATCGGCACGGCGAAGTTCGTGACGGCCGACATGGTCAAGCCCGGCGCCGTAGTCATCGACGTCGGCATCAACCGTGGCGAATCGGGACTCGTCGGCGACGTGGATTACGGCCCCGTGAGCGAGATCGCCAGTGCGATCACTCCCGTCCCCGGCGGCGTGGGACCGATGACGATCGCAATGCTGCTGCGGAACACGCTGACGGCGGCGAGGATGAGAGTACGCGATTAGTCAACGATCGCCTCTTCAATATGCTCATGATCCCGCAGATGCTTCGAGCAGTACGCGTACTGCCCGGCGCATTTGCTGCAGTAGCGGAAGTCTTCTTCGGGGTTCGTCTTGTCGGTGACGCCGCAGACGGTGCAGCGGTGGCGGAACTCGGGGGGCTTTGACGCGGCGAAGTGGGCGGCCTGGCGGGCCATGCGTCGTTTGCCGTGCGCCATACGCTCGATGATGTCGCGCCAGAAGAACAGCAGGAAGTTGCTGATCGCCGCGAGCACCATCAGCCGCGTCATCCAATCGCCGCCGAGAAACATGAAGGCGTACATGATCCAGGCGAGCAGCGCGAGCCACTTCACCTTCACCGGCAGGATGAAGAACAGGAGAAACTGAAAGTCGGGGAAGAGGAACGCGAACGCCAGGAACACTGATTGAAGATAAAACGTGTTCGTGGCGATGCTGTCAGGCACGGCAAAGGCGGCGGCCACCGTCGCGACGTAGCCGACGAGCAGATAGAGGTTGTAGCGCAGCGTGCCCCAGAACTGCTCGAGGGCACTGCCCATCAGGTAGAACACGTACCAGGCGAAGAAGGCCCAGATCGGACCCATCATCGACTTGCCGACGACCGGCGGCACGGCGATGAACGTGAGCAAGCGCCACCACTCGCCCTCGAGCACAAGTCGAGGAATCAACAGCAACCGTTCGAGGGCCTCGGCTTCCTTCTGGGCGTTCGGTTGAATCTGGATGACGACGAACACGAGCACCTGCAGCGCGATGATCGCGATCGTCACGTGCGGCACGGCGTAAGGGCCGAGTTTGTGTTCGAGTCGTCGGAGAAGATGCATTCGGAATCGTTCCGTTCGGCGAATTCAACGCCGAAGCCGCGGCGCTGAGGGAAGTGCCCAACGATCGTAACCGGAATGCGTCGGCGGGTCAGGTGACGAACGGTGAGCGCTCCGCCTGAGTGAACCGGCCCCTAGCCCGCATTTCTGACCATGAGGATGGAAAAAGGCTGCCCCGTCGTGCACAAGGTGTTTGTCAGAACGACTTGCGCACTTGAACGGGAGCAGCCCCTTGGTGACAGAGTGTACGCAGAAGGCTTTCGAGTTTCATGGGCTGGGCCGGCGGGGCGTGATTGCGGGGTTTAGCGGCGGCGAGATCTCCTCCGATGGGGGCGGGCTGC
>JACCRE010000380.1 GCA_013813775.1 Planctomycetaceae bacterium | reverse complement strand
CGCAACCAGGCCATGTTCCGCCTCCTTGCGTGCCGCGAGACCTTCAGCGGCCAATCTACCGCCACACCAAGTGTCGCAGAAACTCACAAACAGGGAAACATCTCATTCAGGACCGCACGCGGTATATTCAGTTCGGCGGCTACAGTTGGATCATGGGCGGCCAACTTAGGCCCGTCTCGCTGACAAGCTATGTTCCGAACGCCCGCGCGTTCGGCAAGAAGGTTCCCCAAGACCAGACACAGAGCGTGTGGAACGTCGCCTGGGACAACGCCAGCGGAGAAAAAAAGATCGGCAGTTTCAGCGACGGCACGTCGAACACGATTGTGGAAGTGGAAAAGCCGATGATCACCGGCGATCAGGTCATCACCGGCAACGCGTGGGCCACAACGGGCTCTATGGGAAAAACCGATGGCGCCAACCTGTGGGCGAAGACGGACATGGCGCCGGAAGCCCAAGGTTTCTTCGGCTGCAATTGCAATGACCCCAACGTGACCTGGGACGATGAAGAAGGACAGTGGTGGCGCGGCGACTGCAAATTCACGGTGAGCGGCACCACTCGTGAATACTATCAGCCGCCTGCGAGGAACCGTCCCCGCGACCAGCAGATCATTTGGAACATCTATCCGATCCATACCGGCGGCATCGTGAATGCACTGCTGGGCGATGGTAGCGTTCGGAGCATTTCCAACAACATCGACCTCGTGACATGGTCGGCCATGGTCACGCCGAGCGGCGGCGAGCCAGAGACAGCCAATTGACCCTCACGCGGTGGGCTGACCCAGCCGGAGTCAGTTCGCAAATGTGCTTGCCAGCTCGTGGTGCACGCCACGAGTTGGCAAGCTGATTGAAATAGAGCATTCGGATCTCTCAAGACCGCTTCGCGCGATGTGCGCAGTTCGAAGGAAGGTTGAATGAAAATGAGTCGTCTTGCATCCTTGTCAGGGTGCCTCGCTGCTGCCCTCTGCTGCGCGGCATTAACCTCCTGCTCGGATGTGGAGCGGATGGAACTCTCCGACGAAGTCCTGGAGGGCAAGATCACTTACAAGGGGCAGCCTGTGCCCTACGCGATGGCGATCGTGACGAACGGCAGAGACTCGGCAACGGGCACTGCCGCAAACGACGGCACCTACAAGGTCGAGTACGCACCGCTCGGGGAAGTGCAAATCGGTGTGAATACGGATGCGGGACAAGGGATGATGATGAGTGCGAAGATGGCGGGGCAGCATTCCGACGCCAGCAAGCCAGCAGCCAAGTTCACCGCCGTTCCCAAGAAGTACTTCGAGCCTACGAAATCGGGGATCACCACGACGGTCACAGAGAAAGGTCCCAACCATTTCGACATCGTGCTTGAGTAGGATTGGCTCAACCGAACTCTTTCTTCTGCGAGTGTCGGCTCGACCAAGCTGACGATCTTGTAAAAACAAGCTCCCGGTCGCCGATGGCGACCGGGAGTGTTTTTTTTGCGATGCCCTTGTCTGCTTTACTTCTTCTCCTCGACCTTCTCGAGCTTGGCCGTCATTTCCGTTCCGTCGGCCGCTTTCGACGTGATCGAGCCGCCGATCAGAACGGGCTCGATGAGTCGAACCTGCTGAGTCCGTAGCCCGGACAGTCTGCACGGCTCCACGACGGCCGACGTCGGTGATCTGAGTCAATGCCATCGCCACGTCGAGCGTGACGATTCCGTCGCGGCACTCGTTGACCGTGAGGTTCGTGACGACGCCTTCTTCGATTCCTGCACGATCGGTTCGCCGTCTTTGCCGATGCCGACCACGAACGGTTCGCTGCCGTCGCGAACTCGCCCCTCACGTTTTCGGTTCGCTTCTTTTTCGCATGTGTTCGTCGACGGATCTTGCGGCTCGGACATCGGCTTTCTCGGCCTGTTTGGCAACACGGGCCTCGCGTTTGGCCAGCCATTCGGCAGCCCACTCGGGCGGGTCGGCGCTCGTGACGCCGCTTGCTGAATCGGCGAGCAGCAGCAGCATTCCGAGCACGTGCTTGCACGGAAATTTGCGACTCGGACACGAACAGTGATAGCCGAAGTTCGCGAAGTCGACCTTGATCTGATAGACGGCGCTTCCCTTGCACTTGCCCCAGGCTGCAACTTCGGAGCGGCCAAGATCTTCCCAGTGCTTTTCGGCGGCAAGCTTTCGACCGGCTGCGGCACTCGCCGCGTCGGGGCGAGGCTGTTGACCTGTTCGATCGTGAGCACCATGTGCAGTCTTCTTTCAGGTGCGACGACTGTCACATCGATGCCTGTGTCGAACAAGTGGGCCGCGACGCCCGCACCGCGCCTCCTCGACGACTCGAGAAGCCGGGCCACTTCGTTGGTCTTACGGTGGACCTGAAAGGCTCGTCACTCTCCTGAGAGAAGCTCATTCAACGACGCCTTCAACTGTTCGACGGCCTCACGCCCCCCGCCGACGAGGACGCGGGAGACGTTCCCCTCGCGGTCGACGACGACCACCTGCGGAATCGCGTCGGCCCGGTAGCGGCGGGCGGCGACGCCGTCGACGTCGACGTCGAGGGCGACAGCGGCGCGGGGGTTGTGCCGCTCCATGACGCCTCGGACGTGTTCCACCGGTTCTTCGAGATTGACGGCGACCAGCCGGACGGCCGCCGGGTCGAACTCGGCCATCGCCTGTTCGGTGAGCGGCATCGTCTGGATGCAGGGGCCGCACCAGGAGGCCCAGAAGTCGAGCACGACGATCTGCCCCTTGCATTGCGAGAGCCGGAAGCTGCCGCCGTCGAGCAGGGTCAGGGCGATCTCCGGGGCCGGCTGCCCGACGAGCGGCGACGCCGTGCCGCTGTCGCCGCCGGACCCATCGAAATCCTGTGCGACGAGCGGTTCGACCGCATGTCGAAGTCGCCAGGCGGCGTAGGGCAGGTCGGCGGCCGCCTCGATCCGCTCGCCGAAGATGATCATGTCGACCTCGGCAATCACGAACCGGCAGCCGCCGAGGACCTCGCTCGTTCCAGAGATAGCCTCTGCGTCGACCGCGTCGGCATCGAAGGTCGTGCGATTGCCGTCCGGCCGGAGGATCTGCACCAACTGCCGGTTCTCGCGCGGGAGCGGAGCCTCGACGGGTGCTCGCGTGTCCGTTGCGATCGACGTCGAAGCCACCCGAGGTTCGGTACGTTTCGCAGGATCGAAATGAGCTCGATTGATCGAAGCCTTCCCAACGTCCGACGAAGCCTTCCCGTCGGCGCCGTCATCGACGGCCGTCATTTCATCATCGTGAAACCAGACGATTCGCGAAACGCGATCCCGCGGAATGTCAATTTCAGAGAGTTGGACCTCGACGCGAACGGTCTCGGGTCCGAGCGCGACGAGGCGGCAGCGAAGCAGATCGCCGGTCCGGGAGTGCAGCAGGTGCGTCGGCGGGGAGTCGCGCTGGGCGCGGGGCAGCGTCAACAGCCGCTCCTTCTTCGCCTCCCGGAGGCTGGGGAGAGAACCGGCCGCGAGTTCGATCGCCTTCACGCTCGCGTGCGGAACGAGCTTCGCCTCGGCGATCGGGCTGGTGATGTGAATCCCTCGCTCGTCGATGGCGATGACCTCGCATGGGATGACGTCGCCCGACCGCAGGTGGATGTCATGCGGCGGGCCTCCGCGGCGCTTCGGCACAGCGGGGAGCGTCTGAGACGGGCGCTTGGTCCCGACATTCACTCGCGCCTGAGCCACCAGAAAGGGTTGCATCGTCGACGCCGCACTTACGACCGGCCGCGGCTTCGGCGGCTCGCGATAGACAACCCGCCCCGCCGCGCGCGGCTTGATGGGACTCGCCGTGCGACTGCCGACCGGCTGCCACGCGAGGCAACTCGCGTCGGGCGTCTCCGTCGCGATGACGAGTGACCCCGTAAGCTTCTGTCCGTCGAGTTCGAGTATTCCTTGGCGCCCCGATTGCGTCGGCTCCGGACTTCCTTCCATGAGACGTTTGGCAAACGCCAGCGAGCGAACATTCGTGTCTAGAATCCGCAGAGGCTCCACAATGTCGGGGTTGATGACGACGACCTGCCCGGCCGGAACCCCACCCAGCGCGCCTGAAACCCGCGTCCCGTCGGCAAGCATCGCAGTGACAGGCCGCTCTTCAGACACATCTCCGATCACGAACTCCGCCGCGACGACGTCGCGCACCGGAACGGTGCGTTCGCCCTCTTCGGACCGGTGAACGAATTCTCCGGCATTCTCACGCAGCGCGGTCACCTCCCCCGTCAGAACGCCTCCGTCGGCCAGTTCCAGTCGTGACGGTCCGCCTCCGCCGGTCGGGAGCACGCCGTTCCAGCGGGCGACCCGCAGGCGTTCGAGCCGAAGGTCGCCGCCGCGGTTGGTCAGCCGCACCGTCCGCTTCACCCCTCGTAGGGGTTTGCCGGCCGGGGGAGGAACGACGACCTCCGCGGCGAACGTGCCGTCGGGGCGGTACACCTTCAGAGACCCCGCCGACTGATCCAGGTACGCGATGAGATGCACTCGCTTCTCCGGGACGGGCGGTTTCGCCGGCTTCGCCACCACGGACGAAGGCTTCGGCTGAAAGTACGTCCGATTGACGCCGTCATCTCCTCCCGCTCCTCGGAACGGATCGACGCCCGACACGTCGAGCCGGCGCGGCGGGTTCGGGCTCGTGGACGTGGTGGAGGCAGGCAGAATACCGACCTCGGCGACATCGGCTTCTTCGGGGCGTTCGCAGACCAGCGCGAGGGTTCGTTCCTTGTCGCCCCACGTCTCGAAGCGCCAGCCGTCGAGCCTGGAATCCGACGTCGACCGCCCGTCGACACCGATCGCGAACACGAAATCGGGGACTCGTTCCCACGTCACTTCAAACTCCACGACGGCGCGGTCGGGAATCTCGAATTCCCCCGTCAGATTTGCATCATCCTTGTCTGTTTGCAGGCGCGGTCCGTCCTCACGCCAGCCAGAGCCATTGGCCATCCAGCCGGCCAGCCCCGCAGGCCCGGTGTAGACGAGCGACGGGTTCTCGTCGATGCGGTACATCCTCCGCATCGCCCGGCGGCGGATCGAGAGCGTTCCGAAGTGGGGGGACTCGACTGTGACCGTCTCGTCGGACCAGCCGCGGATCCAGCCGGTCAGCACGTCACCGCCGGCCAACTCGAATGAGAAATCCCCCGCCGGCTTCACCGTCGGATGGATCGCCGGAAAGGAGACCGACGACACCGCGGGTGCGACGAACTCGAACGGCACGGTGAACGAGGTTCCCTGCCAGCGGAGAATCTCCGGCTCCTCCGAACCGAGCAGTTCGCCCGTGACGGTGCCTCCGTCGGCGAGGGTGAGCGTCGCGGGCCCGCGGGCGGCCTCGTCCGCCGTTGCCGCGCAAGTGGCCGCAACGACGAGGACGGCTGAGACGGTTTGGGCGGCGAATCTCATCGGCATTCTCCCTGACGCAGCGGCACCCGTCGAAATAAGACCCGAACGGGTCGTCACCGCTCGTAGATCGGCAGGAACCGATAGTTGACCGCGACGGCAAGCAGGCACAGAGGCGTCGCGACCTGTGTACCGTACGACCCATTGAAGCTCCCGTCTGGCCGCTGGATCGACTTGAGCCGCCGGAGGAGATTCTCGTTCCACTTCTCCCACGCGTCGAAGTCCCCTTGGAACAAGGCCTGCGCCTGGTAGTACTGCTGATATTCGACGCTGCCGTGCCCCGGGCCGCCCCCGCCGTCAACCCGCTGCGTCAGGTAGCCGAGCGTGGCCTTGTACTGCTCCAGGTCCTTTCGGCCGGCGATCGCATAGACCAGCGTTCCGATCGAGATCCGAGCCATCGACTCGTCGAACCCCCCGATCCCGCCCGAGTACGCGACCTGACCGGACGGCGCGGTCATCTTGACGAAGTAGGAGATCGCCTTGTCGATCGACTCGTCCGGCACCTCGATTCCGGCGTTCCGAGCCGCCAGCAGACCCATGAGCACCGCCCCGGCCACCGAAGTGTCGGCGTCGTTCCCCGACGGCGAGTACCGCCAGGCCCCATACGAGTTCCGCTTCTGCGACGTGATCGCCGCCCGCACGGCCAATTCCAAAGCCTGCCCGATCGTCCGCTGATTCGAGCCGCTCGCACCGGTCCACAGGTTACGGTCATCGACCGTCCCGTAGGCCTCCGCAAGCGCCAGCATCGCGAACCCGTGGTGATACATGCTGTTGCCGAAGTAGCCGGTGTTCGCGTCCTGCTGTGAGATGATGTTGCGCAGACCCCGCCGGATGTTGCTCGAGTAGACTCCGAAGTTCGGATCCTCGCCCGACGCCAGGAAGCACATGACCGCCATGCCGGTCACTCCCGGGCCGCTCTGTCCCCCGGGCCAATCCCCCCGCTCCGACTGAGACTTCACGAGATATTCGAGTCCGCGGTCGTAAAGCTCCCGCACGTCCCGCGGGATCGCGTCCCCCGTCCGGATTTCCGGCAATTGCGCGGATGCCTCGCGAACGCCCACGACGATCACGAGAGCCGCCGCCGTCATCGCCGCAACTGGAATGTTTCGCTTCATCACGACCCTCGAACGCGGGAGGCGGCCCGCGCGCCGGACGCCCATGAGCGTCACTCGTCGAACTCTCCGGCCCCGGCGCGGAAGATCATGCCCCGCGCCATTTGCCCCTGCTGCATCAAGACTTTGAAGGCGGGCCACTCGTCGTCGGCGAAGATCGGCTGGATTCGGTCTTCGCGGATCTGCGACATCTGAAACAGCACTGCGTAATACTTGTAATGCCCCTCGACGACCGCGTCCGGGGGCGTCGTCTCCGACATCGTGACGTCGATGAGCCGCTTCCGTTGGTCCGCCGTCAGCGGGATCTTCTGGTCGATCATCGCGACCGTCGCCTTGACGAGCGTCTGGTACCGCATTCGGTTCCGCTCGGCCTGCGACGCCTCGACCCGGGCGAGTTGCTCGGCCTCGAGCGTCGAGCGCAGCACCTTGCGGAAGAGAGACCCCTCGCCGTGCAACCCGGCGCGATACCGCCGCGCGAGCGGCTGAGCCTTCCGGTTCAACTCCACGTACTTGTCCTGAGTGACCGCCCCGCCCGGGCATTCCCGCGCGAACGCCTCGTAGCGGTCCATGAACCGATCGACGTCCCCCCGACCTGCCAGTTCCAGCTTCGTCCGCTGCGGTTCCGTCAGGGATGTGGTCGTCTCGATCAGGTCGAGTTGAAGCCGGAGCCCGTCGGCGATCGTTCCGCGGTAGGACTGGATGCCTCCCCTTTGGATCATGTTTTGGTTTCCGAACACCCAATGGGCCACCTGCTCAGGGTTCAGAAGAATCATGTTGACGTTGTTGACCCCATCCACCAGGGCCTCTTCGGCCTCCTCGGCGACCGCTTCGACCGCGTCCTGGCCGGGCAAAGTCTCGGGGGCGAGCAGCGCAAGCAATAGGGCGGCGATCGTCCTCCGCAGCCGCGACTCGCGTAGTACGTCGATCCGGGTCATCGAACTTGCTCTCCCACCGTCTCAGAGGCTTCCCCCGCCTGCGGCTTCTGCGCCTCGACCGCTTCCGGATCGGGCTTCTTCACGAGCAGATCCCGCCCGAGCTCGATCTGACCGCCCCAATCGAGCCCGAGCTCGTGTTCCCACCCAAAGAAGATCCTCCCGCGCTGGTGCCCGCCGCGCCAAAGGTTCCGCTGCCGTTCGGTCAGCACTCCGTTGATCGCCTGCAAGTCCGGCACCGGTGCGAAGTCTTCGTAAAGGAACAACTGAAGGTCGCGAGCCCATGCGTCTTGCCAGTTCGCGAGCACTGCCGCGGTGACCTCTTCGTATTGCTTCGGCAGGAGAGACACCTTGCCATCGACGAGGGTCGTCATCATCTCCGCCGCAGCCTCGGTCCGCGCCTCCTTGCGGGCGGTGAGTTCGTCGTCGTAGCGTTTCGCCGCCTCCGTCGGCATCACGTCGACGATCTTCCTCCGCAGGGCCTGCGACAGGCCCATGCGGGCGTCGGGCCAACCGTCGCGCCGGTTCTGCTGCTGGGCCGCCGCGAATCGCTTCGCGATCGTTTCGACCTCCGCCAGCCCGGCCTTGCGGATCGCCTCCATCTGGGCGTCGTCGGGCTTGCAGACCTTCCGCACGAAGTGCAGTTCAGTCCCGAGCAGCGTCTTGATCTGCGGGACGAACGGCCCCTCGTCTCCCGCGAAACCGGGCGCGACGTCGATGACGACCTCCACCGCCTCCGCCTCGGCCCCGCCGCCGAATCCGAACGCCTGGATGAGATTCTTAAAGAAGTCCTGGCCTCGCGCCGTCCCCCCGGCCATGAGAAGGACGCCGGACAGGACCACGGAGATCACCCGCCGTCGGACACGCCGCCGGAGAACGCTCATCGTCACTCCTCCGATCATGCGTCACCCCTCCGATCATGCGTCACCGCCCATCAGCGGCTTTCCAACCGATTGAAGTACTCGTCGAGGCCAGCGCGGAACTCCTCGGGCAGGACCCGCCCTGCCGACCCCGTCGCCTGCGTCGTCCGCGTCTCCTCTCGCGCCCCCTTCTCGTTCACGCCGCCGCCGACGAGCGCGAGCGCCGAGTCGCTCGTCGCGCCGCCCCCGCCGCCGCCTGGGTTCGCGCCGCCCCCCCCCCGCCGCCGCCATTCGGATTGAACCGCTTCGACTGGAGCAGCAGCTCGATCGCTTCGGTCTCGGCGGCGATCGCACGGCTTCCGGTGTCCGGCGTCGCAAGGATTCGGGTCGCCTCGTCCATCACCTGCGAGACCCGAGTGAGCAGAGCGATCTCTTTGGCGAAGTCCTGTTCCCCCTCTGGAATTTCGCGGATCCGCACCACGACGCTATCGATCCGGTCCCGCAGCCCATCCTGCGTGCGTGAAAGCCGCGTGCCCGTCTCCGCGTGCCGCTCCGCGGGGATCGCGGCCCGGGCCTGCTCGGCGACCCGCGTCTCCTCGCGGAGATTCACCTCCGCCTCGAGCACCTGCAGGACTTCGAGCACGATCGATGGCGGCAGGCTCCCCTTCGACTTGCAGCCCGGGCACGCCCCGCACTTGGTCACCTCGACGAGGTCCTCGGCCCAGCGGTCGAACGTCTCGCTCCAGTATTCCGCCTGCGCGATCGACAGCCCGCTTTCCTTGCCGAGTTCGTCGCCGAGGTCACGCAGCCCGGCCGTCACGTCCTGCTCCCGCATGTCGTCGAGCACGACTTTGAATCGCGCGTAGCGGCTGCGGTCGAAGAAGGCCGCCATGTCGTCCATGATGTTCGACGCGTCCAGGCTACTCTTCTCCTCGACCGCCGTCAGTTCGCCGAAGACTTCCGACTGCGCCGACGTCGCCCTCGCCGGCGCGCCGAACACGTCTCCCGCCAGCGAACCGAGCTTCGTCGCCACCTGCTGCTGCTTGCGCGACGCGGCCTTGAGCCGTTTCACGAGCGTCGAGCCTTCGAGGTTCGCCAGAACGGTGTTGAGCTCGTCGGCGATCTTCTCGAACTCCGCGAGGAGGTCCTGCTG
>JACCRE010000356.1 GCA_013813775.1 Planctomycetaceae bacterium | reverse complement strand
AGAAGGCCTTCGACGCCTTCCTGGAGAGCTACCAGGCGAAGTACCCCAAGGCGACCGAGTGTCTGGCGAAGGACCGCGACGTGCTGCTGACGTTCTACGACTTCCCGGCCGAGCACTGGAAACACCTCGGGGCATGAGGTTCGTGAACTTCTACGCGAACTGCCCGGTCTGCTCGCCGACGCGAGCGGCGCTGATGACCGGCAAGTACCCCGACCGCGCGGGCGTGCCCGGCGTGATCCGCACGCATGCCGAGAACAGTTGGGGCTATCTCGACCGCACGACGACGCTTGCCGATCGATTCCGCGACGCCGGTTACGACACGGCGATCGTCGGCAAGTGGCACCTGGGGCTGGAGTCGCCGAACAGGCCGAACGAACGCGGCTTCGATCTCTTCCGCGGCTTCCTCGGCGACATGATGGACGATTATTTCCACCATCGCCGGCATGGCGTCAATTACATGCGGCGGAACACCGAAGAAATCGATCCGCAGGGGCACGCGACCGATCTCTTCACGACGTGGGCGTGCGAATATGTCGAGTCGCGAACGACGGCGAAGCCGTTTTTCCTTTATCTTGCGTACAACGCCCCGCACACGCCGATCCAGCCTCCCCCGGAATGGCTCGCGAAGGTTCGCGAACGTGAACCGGGCATCAGCGAGAAGCGGGCGAAGCTCGTCGCCCTCATCGAGCATCTCGACGACGGCGTCGGCAAGGTCATGAAGTCTCTGGAGGCGACGAAGTTCGCGAAGAACACGATCGTCGTCTTCACCAGCGACAACGGCGGCGATCTCGGCCCCGGTGCGAACAACGGGCCGCTGCGCGCCGGCAAGGGCACGGTCTATGAAGGCGGGCTGAAGGTGCCGACGGCGATCGTCTGGCCGGATCGCATCGACGCCGGCGCGGTGACGAGTTTTCGAGCGATGACGATGGACCTCTATCCGACGCTGCTTGCCGCCGCCGATGCGCGCGTCGAAGACGACTCGCTCGACGGCCGCAGCTTCCTGCCCACGTTGCTCGGCGAGGAACAGGCGCCGCTGCGCGACGAGTGGTATTTCGTCCGTCGCGAAGGCGGATCGTTCGGCGGCAAGACGATCGAAGCGTTGCAGAAGGGCGACCGGAAGCTCGTCTGGAACGACCCGTTCGGCAAGGCGGAACTTTACGACCTCGCAAAAGATCCGCAGGAGACGCACGATCTGCTCGCCGAGCGTCCCCAAATCGCCGTCGAACTTGGCAACGCCCTGATGAAGCACATCCAGCGCGGCGGCGAAGTGCCCTGGCAGAAGCCGGCGGAGCACTGAGCGACCTCACTGCGGTTCAAGACGTTTCAGCTTGTGAAGCGTCTTATGATTCCAGTCTCTCTCTCGCCCGAGAGAGGGGGCTTGACGTGGAGCCTTCAGCGAAAGACCTCGGCACCCGTTCTGCGTTCAAACTGCTTCACGCCGTCGTCGGTGACTTTGTCGCCGACGTTGCGGATGAAGAGTTTCTCGAGGTTCGGCAGCTTCGCGAGCGTTTCCAGCCCCGTGTCGGTGATCTGCGTTTGCGAGAGTTCGAGTTCGCGCAGCGACTTCAGGGTCGCGATCGTCTCGGCGCCTTTGTCGGTGACGTTCGCGCCGTACAGGCCGAGCTTGCGCAGATTCGTGAGACCTTCGAGCGCTCGCAGTTCGTCGTCGCGAATCGGCGGTTGATTCGGGTCGGCATCGTTGAGGTCGATTTCTTCGAGTCCAAAGCCTCCGCCGGGCAGGCGATCGATCTGCCGCACCATTCCCGGCTGATCGGCAACCCGTACGGCTCCGCCGCGTCGCAAGGTCCACTCCGCCGCGGCACTCGCTTTCGGATCGGCTTTGACGCCCGAACCGCAGCCCAGCAGCATGAGCGGAAGCACCATGGTGAGGAAGACGCGCACAGCGGAACTCATTGCAGATGAGCTGCTGATCTTTGGGAACGATGAGCGATCGAACATAACCACAAGCATAAAGACTTTTCCCGTACAGGGCATCCGTCTTGAAGCGGTTTCCAGCGTTGGAGGATGCGGTGAAAGCCGCGCCGGGGCGTGTGATCGCAAACAGAGCCGCGACCGTTAGGGAGCGATTGGAGACGGCCCGGAAACGCTCCCTGACGGTCGTGGCTCCGAAAGGCGTGTCTGACAAAGCGCGACGAACACCGCGCCGGCGAGCGTCAGTCCCGCGGCGACCGCGAGCCAGGTCCAGGGCAGATGGGTGCGTTCGCCGCCGTCCCAGCCGAGGGCGGAGAGCTCCTTCTCGTACTCGGCCAGCGAGAGCAACAGACCGTTGTGCAGTGAGTGCAACAACATGCCCGGCCAGAGGCTGCCGGTGCGCACGCAGGCCGCTCCAAGAATCAGTCCCAGGAACGCCGTGGGCACGAACCGCTCCAGGAACAGCCCATCCCGCACGACGACGTGAAAGGCCCCAAACAGGGTGCCGGTGATGAGCACCGCCTGCCAGGCGGCGAGCTTCGTTCGCAGCGACGACAGCAGAAAGCCGCGGAAGAACCACTCTTCACACACCGCAGGCACCACGGCGAGCGTGACGAGCTTCACCCATAACGGGACGGCATCGAGTTGCGCTCGCACCGGCTCGAAAAGGTCGCGCAGTGTCTTTATGCGGCTTTCGGAAAGGATCAGGATCTCCAGCTCATACGCGAAGGTCCACAGCGAGAGGCCCAGCAACGTCGCACCGACCAAACCCAGCAGCGACGGCGCACCGAGTCGAAACGTCGCGCGAAAATCGATGCGGGCGACGATCGCGGCGATCGTCGGAAAGACGAAAAACAGCAACACCGTCAGCAGGGCCGAAAAGCCGAGCCGTGCGCTGAAGCCGAGACCTTCCCAGCGGCTCGCCAATGGTCCCAACAAGAGAAACGCGGGAAACACCGCGGCAAGACAGGCCGCGGCGACCGTGATCGGCGGGGCCGGCTGTGGTTCCGACGGCCTGCGGAAGAGGTCGGTCCAGGTGCCTTCGCTGCCGTAGAGCACGGCGTCGGTTCCGAAGATTCGTGCCGCGAGCAGCAGCGCGACCGCGGCGTAGAGCAGCGTCGAGCCGACGCACGCGGCGATCATCAGGCCGCTCGCATGTCCCGTCAGCAGATCGCGGGCGAGCAATACGATGCCGATCAGCGGCGTGACGGCCAGCGGAGCCGTGAGCTTCAATTCAGGCATCAGGCTCACGACGCCGGGAGCGAGCGAGACGAGCATCACGGGGATCAGATAGGCTTGCGCCTCTTTGAAGCTGCGCGCGAAGCTCGTCACCAGCAGCAGGATCGCCGAAAAGAACGCGGCAAGCACCAGCACGAGCGCGACCACCGGCGAAATCGCGCTCACGTTCATGCCGCCGTCGAACAGCAGCCGATCGAGGCCCAATGAGAACGCCGTGACCGTCATCGCGATCAGGTTCATGCCCGCGGTCAGCACCGCGACCGTAAACACCGCGACGTACTTCGCGAAGAGGATGAGTGGTCGAGAGACGGGGGCCGCAACCAGCGATTCCAGCGTGCCCCGTTCGCGCTCGCCCGCCGTGAGATCGATCGCCGGGTAGACCGCTCCCGTCGCCGTCATCAGCAACAGCACGAACGGCAGCACCGAGGCGATCGTCGTCGCGGCACCGTCCTTCGACTCGATGCGAGTCGTTGAGAGCGTCACCGGCGGCCGTCCGGATCTGCCGAATTCCTGCAACCGTGCCGCATACCAGGCTTCGTTGTACGCCCGCAGGCGGTCCTCGATCTCTCGCTTCGCGGAAACGGCCGTGACCGAAGCCGGGTTGTAGATCAGGTTCACGGCAACGCGTCGCCCGCGAGTGCCTTCGGCAGTCGCATCGATGGCGACGTCCACCACTCCGCTGTGCAC
>JACCRE010000354.1 GCA_013813775.1 Planctomycetaceae bacterium | reverse complement strand
AACCGCCGGCTGACGCTGCCGCAGTCGTTCCTGGCCATCGACGCCTCGCTCGTGATCTACCGCAACGTCGCCAGCGGCCTCGTCGTCTACCCGAAGGTGATCGAGTCGAATCTCGCCGCCGAGCTGCCCTTCATGGCGACCGAAGAGATCCTGATGGCCGGCGTCCGCGCCGGCGGCGACCGCCAGGACCTCCACGAACGCATCCGTGTCCACAGCCTCGCCGCGGCGAAGGAAGTCAAAGAGGAAGGCCGCCCGAACGACCTGATGGAACGCCTCCAAGGCGACGCCGCGTTCGCCAAAGTCGATCTGTTAGGAGCACTCGATGCGCAACGGTTCGTGGGGCGAGCGCCGGAGCAGGTGGATGCGTTTGTGCGGGATGTCATAGCGCCGGTGCGGAAGCGGTACGCAACGGCGTTGACGGAACAGAAGGACGAACTGCGGGTGTAGTCAGCTGCTGGATGAGGACCACGGAAGGCACGGAACAGACGGGAAATGAACCATGAAAGGCACGAAGGACACGAAAGGCTCCGGTCCAAAGCCGTCATCCAGATGAAGCGTTGAACCAAACGAGAACTCGATTCCGTTCCGTTTATTCCGTGTCTTCCGTGGTTCCTCCTTTCGTGTGTTTCGTGGTCACTCAGTTCGGCGTCAGGCGGGAGCCTGACCTACGGAACGTTCCTCACACCGGCATCAACTCCGTCACCGGGAACTCGGCGATCGTTTGCCCGTCGAGTCGCAAAGGCACCTGTTCGTCGCCGCGGTAGGTGCGGAGAGAAGCGTAGGCGCCCGCCGTGTTTCCGTCGCGAGGGCGGGGATCGGTGCGAACTTCAACGGCCCGGTCGACGAGGTTGATCAGCCAATACTCAGGGATGCCGGCTTCCGCATAGGCGACAAGCTTGCGCCGGCGGTCGAACCCGGCCGTCGTGTCGCTGACCTCGATCACGATCGCCGTGTCGGCGGCCGTCGGCTTCACACTGTAGTCGCGCAGCGCACCGCGAAGAATCGCGAGATCAGGTTCCGGCTCGCCGAACTCATCCGTCACGACCGGGCTTTGGCAGGTGGAACACCAGCCGTCGGGCAACCGCTTGATGAGGAGCGCGTTCAACGAGTTCAGCGCCAACCAGTGCGGGTGGCTCATCGCGGGCATGACGAAGATGATCCCGTCGAGCAGTTGATAGCGCCTGTCCTGCCGCAGGATTCCGGCCTTCGCCATCTCGTGATACATGTCGCGCGTGAACCGCAATCGCCGCACGCGTCCTTCAGTCGGAGGCTTGCGAGAGCGGTCGGCGCGATGTTCGCCAGCGGCCGGATAAACGTCGCTGGACATCATCAACCTCCTCGGTGATACGATCCTGTGTAGTGTAGCCGCGAAGCGGAGCCGAACCAGAGTGCAGGTCAGGCTCCCGCTGACGATGCTGGATTGCGGCGATGTCGCGCCGCGGGTCGTTCGGCGTCAGGCGGGGGCCACACCTACAGCACTATCGTTTTTCAATCCCGTTCCACTCCAGCCACTGAGCATGCCCAGCGGTACTTCTCTTCTCCGAAGACTGATTGGAGGAACGAGACGGTCGAGTGATATTTCGATGCGACCCAAGGTCGCTGAATCCAGGGATGTCCAAGTACAGAAGGTACCGTCCGTTGTTTTGTTCGATACTCATGGAAATCCGAGGCTTCTAAGGTCACTGCCTGGCCCTAATCATGCAGCCCGAACAGTCGCTTGAGCGCGTCCATCAAACCGATCGGGGGGCCGGCTTTGGCTTCGTCCTTGAGGGCTTCCAGCGGTGGGTGGAGCAGTTTGTTGACGATGCGTTCGATCGAACGTTCGATCGCCTGGCGGTCGCGGTCGGGAAGGTGCGGCAGCCGGGCGAAGAGTTGATCGACTTCCTGCTGCCGAATGGCGTGCCATTCGTCGCGGAGCCGCTTGACGATCGGCCCCGTCGCGCGGTGATAGATCTCGTGGACGAAGCGGCCGGTCTCCTCATCGATGATCCGATGAGCCTTCTCGACCTCCTTCTGTCGCGCGAGACGGTTGGCGTCGCAGGTCGCCTTGAGGTCGTCGATGTCGTACAGAAACGTGTTCTGATCGATGCCGGCGATCGCGGGATCGAAGTCGCGGGGAGCGCCCAGATCGAGAATGAAGATCGGCTTGCCCGCTGACTTTTTGCGCGCCCGCCGAAATTGATCCGCCGTGACGACGTGTCCGCTCGAACCGGTCGCGCTCACGATCACGTCGGCCCGCGCGATCGCTGAATCGAGTTCCTCGAACGGGCGGGCCGTGCCCCCCCAGGCCGCGGCGAGGTCGGAGGCCCGTTCGACATTGCGGTTCACGACGACGAACCGCGTCACGCCTTCTTCGGCGAGATAGCGCACCGTCTCCTCGGCCATCGCCCCGGCCCCGATCACGAGCACCGTCTTGTCGTCGAAGCGGTCGAAGATGCTCCGACCGAATTCGCCGACGGCGACGCTGGCGATCGACACCCGCCCCCCCGCCAGCGCGGTTTCGGTCCGCACGCGGCCCGAGACGCGAAACGCCATCTGGAACAGCGCGTTCGTCAACGGTCCGCAGGCTTCGTAGCGGTAGGCTCGCTCATACGCCTCTTTGACCTGCGCCACGATCTGCGGCTCGCCGAGCACCATGCTGTCGAGGCTGCACGCCACTTCGAACAGGTGCTTGACGGCGTCGGGGCCGTGCCGCTCCAGCAGCCGTCCGGCGAACTGGTCCTGCGGGAGATCGTGGAACTCGGAGAGAAAGCGAATGATCTCTTCGGTCGAGGGAGCCGTCTCGTCGTCGGGGCGGGCAGCGTACAGCTCGACCCGGTTGCACGTCGAAAGCACCACGAGTTCCGACTGCGGGTAGACGCTCCGCCAGCGTTCATACGCACGGCCGAAATGCTCTTCGGTCGGGAACGCCAGCCGCTCGCGGATCTCGAGGTCGGCCGTCTGGTGATTGCAGTAGACGACGTGAAAGTTCATGGGTCGGCCGTCTCGCCCTTTCCGGCTCGATCCAACTCGACCTTGCGGCCCTGCCAGTCCTTCACGGCGTGTCCGCCGCCCCCCGTGGCGAGTTGCAGCCCCAGCATCGTCGCCAGCAGGAACCCGAAGGCGATCAGCGTTCGCAGGGCGACCGACTTGCCGGCCGGATGCTCGGAACGCATCGTCCGCCCGAGCACGGCGACCATCACGACCCAGGCGAGGCTGCTGGCGATGACCACCGGATCCCAGAGTGAGGTCTGCTCGCCCTGCCGGCCTGCCAGATAGAAGAGCAGGAAGCCGACGCCGAATCCGAGGCTCAACAGCGGCACGGCGACCAGCACGCTGAGACGGTTCCAGCGTTCGAGGCGTTCGAGGCTGATGAGCTTCATGCCGGCGGGCCGGGCCTGCTTGTGTCGCAACCGGCGATGCTGCACGAGGTACATGAGGCTCGACACGATGCCCGCGACCACCGCGGCGATGCCGAGGCCGAGCAACGCGGCGTGCAGCATCAGCCAGCCGTGCAAGGCTCGATCTTCCGGAGTGCCGTTGCCGCCGCGCATCACGGCCGACGGCGAGTCGCTGGCGAAATAGCTCACCGAAACCAGCAGCAGCACCGCCGGCAGGGCGAACAGACCGATCCCCGCCTTCTGGTCGTAGGCCACGACGAACAGATACAACACGCAGGCCACCCAGGCAACGACCAGCAGCCAGTCCTGCGTCGAGCTGAGCAAAGGCGGAAGATTCGTCGCTCGCCCTCTTTCCCATAGAAAGAGCGTATGCGCGACGAGTCCGGCCGCCGCTGACGGCAAGGCCAGCCAGCGGAGCCATGACAGCCCGCGCATGGCCCGCACGACCTCGAACGCGAGCGCGAGGAGGTAACTGGCGAAGAAGCAGAAAACCGTCACGTCCGACATAGCCGCTCGTTGCCCCGATCGGACCGTGCGGCCCTGTCGCAATTCTATCCGATGATCCAGCCCTCGTCGTCCGGAGCGCGCAACTTCATCGGTAGGCTCGAGTCGCGTGGGAACAGAAAAAACCGGCAAGACGCTAAGGCCGCTATGGGTTCTTATGCGTTCGGACGCACTCCCCTCTCCCTCGGGAGAGGGGTCGGGGGGG
>JACCRE010000332.1 GCA_013813775.1 Planctomycetaceae bacterium | reverse complement strand
TGAAACCCAAGCTGTTTACAGCAAGTCGCGCTTGCCGTCGCGTGCGACCGACTTTTGGGACTCACGTCGAACGTCACTTTCATCGGGAAATCGCCAGTTTCTCGCAGATTTTGGTGCGCCGGCCCTGTCCAGAGGCCGAGCTCCTCTCACTTCCGCAGGCGGCGATGGGCCGTGCGGCCGGAACAGCCCATCTCGGGCGGCACGTCCTCCCAGCGACAGCCGGTCGTCAGCACGAACCAGAGCACGTTCATCACGATCCGATGCGCGGTGTGCGGGGCCGGCCGCCTCGCGAGCTTACAGGCTCTTCGGGCGGCAGGTGCTGGCTGACGACGTCATAGAACTCTTCGGGCATCCGATTGCTGGCCATGACGGAAGGCTCCTCGGGTGAGGGAGACGTTTTTCCGCCATGGCGCAAATCGCATGCCGAAGGGTCTTCGGAGGTTATTAATGGTTTTGTCAGAGCTTCTAAGCATGGTCACAGGGTCGGAGTCCTGCGATCGTGAAACGTTCGATGACGCCGTCAGGCGTTGAGCACGGGGGTCGCGCGGTTGATCTGCTCCCAGCGGACCCGGTGAAACGTTCGATGACGCCGTCAGGCGTTGAGCACTGGCCCACATCAGGGACCAACTGGTGAGGCTCAGAGGGGTGAAACGTTCGATGACGCCGTCAGGCGTTGAATCCATCCTCCTCGATGGCTGCGGCACGGCTTAGTCTCGGCGTCGCAACCACGGCGTCGCTTTTAGCCATCCTTTGGCGGAGCTATCAACTTTGCTTGGCTTTATCCAACGACCGGTATTCCGGTACTCCCAAACTCCGGTGATTGGATGGCTCCACTTGATCCACCGGTGTGTGGCCGAGCGGTTCGTAAGAGAACGCTACTAATTGCGACGGCGAGTTAGGGCAAGATGCTGACAAAGTTGTCGAACTTCATCGCATACTCGCGCTCGTACCGACATGGTTCGGGAAATCTGTCGCGAAGGAAGCCGGGCAGGTCTGCTCCAAAGGCTTCGTCATCATAGCTCAAGAACAGTCGTCCGTTCGTCCGTTCGACGATCTCCCGATGCGCGGGCGGTTGACCGTAAAAGCCCGCTCGCGAGTTCTCTTGACGAATGTTGACCAGCGGAAAGTTCTGCATCTTGTGAGCGTGATTGAGAATGGCCGTCGGGCCGGTCAGCCCGTACCAACGGTCTTCAGTTACGTAATCACGCAAGTCCTTGAACGCGTCGAGCACCCACCTTTTGTGGTAGACGGTGGGTACGTGGGTTTCGAAATTTAGACCTCCAAATCCCAAACGAGTGAGCGTGTCGTAGGTTCGCCAGAGCCCCTCCTTCCAGAGCCCCCGGCCGCGGATTCCGATCTGTGAGAGATCTTCAAGGTATCGCATCTGCCGTGCCCGCTCCGGCGAGAGATCCTCAAGCAGCACAAAGTCGTCGCTGAAAAACACGTACTCGTCGCTGACCTCCGGCAGCAGGGCCGAGAGGTAGAACAACAAGAAGAAATTGCTCACCGGCGTCCTGTAATTGCCAATCCAGGCGATCGCCCTGTGCGGGACATGAATCACTCCGCTTTCGGATCCTGCGAGAAAATCCGGCCTGTCACCGAAGATGATGACCCGGCGAATCCACGGCAGGTGGCGTTCGATGCTCCGCAACGAGTAGCGCAGTTCGACATCGTCGAGCTGGCTGTGCTTGAGGAAGTACAACGCGTCCATCTCTCGATCGCCTATCTCCACGGGCGTGCAGCAGTGCAGAATGAAGCCCGGAATCCACGTCGTCAACCTCGAACGCGCTCCCTCATCCAACCTGGTTCCGCCAGCCTTCTTACTGCTGAAGCAAGTTTTCACTTAAGAATTGTCCCTATAGGAAAAAAGAACTTGACGGAGTGGGTTCATCTGGTCATTTTGTCCGCTTGGTCACTGTTTGAACGCTCTGTGCAGTCGATTTCCGAGAAGGCTCCCAAACGCACCTTCCAAGGCGGGTCCGGTATGGTTCTCTCGTTCTGGCTGCAGTCCCTGACCTCACGGTGGATGAATTCTCGTCGGCGCGGCCGCAGCGCACGAGCCACACGGCCGCTCCGGCGGCGTCGGACAGCCGGACTTCCCGCGGCGGTCGAACGGCTCGAACAGCGGCGTTTGCTTTCGGCGACCTTGCCCGTGGTTGTGGCCGGCCAGGGATCGGGCGGCACCAGCGAGATCCGAGTGCTCGACGCTACCACAGGCCAGCTGCGCTATTCGATCGACCCTTTCGCCAACTACTCAGGGGAGGCACGGATCGCGGTCGCCGACATCACTGGCGATGGCTATGGCGACATCATCGCCGCTCCTGGCGCGACGACGGGAACAGGCACCTATCCGGGGCCGCGGGTTAAGGTTTTCGACGGTCGCACCGGAGCACTGTTTGACCAGTTCGACGCGTTCGAGACGAGCTACGCGGGCGGGCTCGTCGTCGCGGCCGGCGATACGAATGGCGACGGCAAGGCGGAGGTCTTCGTCGGACCGGAAGTGGGACGGGCGGCCGAGATCAAGGTCTTCGAGTCAGCCTCGGGTCTGGCAGTGAATCGTGCCGCGGCGACAACGATTTCCGTGTATTCGACTAATTACACGGGCGGCGTGCGGCTGGCTGTCGGGGATGTTGATGGTGACGGCGACGTCGAAGCGATCGTCGGTCTGCCGGCGCCGTACTCTGCGGTGCGGGTTTATGATCCGACGAACGGCGCGATTCTCGCGGCGTGGAACGCTTATGCGGCGACCGACCCGGAGACGGGGCAGGCGGACCCGGCGTACCAGAAAGGCGTGTACGTCGCGGCCGGGAACATCGACGGCGTGGGTGGTGACGAAGTCATCGTCGGGCCCGGCGGCGGCGGCAGTCCCAAGGTCCGCGTTTTCAGCGTCAACGTCTCGTCGAGCGCGGTGACGCAAGTCAGTTCATTCGCGGTCTTCAGCACTGGCTGGACCGGCGGCGTCCGCGTGGGTTCCGTGGACGTCAACGGCGACGGACAGGCCGACGTGCTCGCCGGCGTCGGGAACAACGGCGCGACGTCGGATCCGGCATGGCGCGCCTACGACGCTTACGATTCCAATGTGGGAGCGCAGCTTGCCGGCGGACTCGGCTCAGGTCTCGGTTACACCGGAGGGATCTACGTCGCCGGCGGCGTGATTGAAGTCGACGGCTTGCCTCGCCGACCGGCGTTCGTCGCCGGACAGGCGTCCGGCGGACAGGTCACCGTCATCGACGCGGTGAGCGGAGCCGTCCGCGCGACCTTCAGCCCCTACTCCGGCTATACGGGTGCGATTCGCGTGGCGTTCGGCGACGTCAACGGCGACGGAGTGGCCGACGTCGTCACGGCTGCAGGAAGCGGTCACAGTCCGCTCGTGAAGGTCTTCGACGGCACGAAGCTCGCCGACGGTCCGACGCTCTCGCTGCTCAACTCGTTCGAAGCCTTCGCCTCAGGCTTCACCGGCGGAGTGGCGATCGCCGTCGGCGATGTCGACGGAGACGGCAAATCCGAGGTGGCCGCCGTGCGGACCGGAGCCACGTCGCCGGCCGTGCGCATCTTCAACGGCATGACCGGCGGCCTGCTGAATTCCTATTATGCCTTCGCCGACACTCTCGTCGGCAGCCTGTCGATCGCGGTGGCTGATGTCTTCGACGGCGACAAGAAGGTCGAGGTCGTGGCCGGGCTGACTGCCACAGGCAATGCGGCATCCGTACGGGTCTCGAACCCGCTGACCGGTGTGCTGCGCAGCTCCTTCGACGTCTACTCGCAAGCCTCCGGCTACGGCGTCAACGTGGCCGCGGGCGACATCGACGGAGACGGCTACGCCGAGATCTTCACGAGCCAGACCGGCACGGGAGCCGGACCCGACGTCCGCATCTACAGCGCAACCGGCACGCTGCTGCGGACGATCACCGCGCATTCGTCCGGCGTGGCGGTGCGGGTCGGGGCGGGCGACGTCAATGCCGACGGCCGCGCCGACGTGCTGGTCGTCGCGGCGGGCAGCGGCGTGGCGACCGACTACAGGGCCTACGACGGTTCGTCGGGGGGAACCCTGTCGTGGCCGAAGACCGCCTGGGGCACGGCGTTCACATCCGGCGGCTGGATCGCCGGCGGCGCGACGCGCGTCGATTCGCCGCCGACCTTCGACGCCGGTTCGAGCTTCGCCGTCGCCGAGAACCAATCGGCGGGAGCTGCCGTCGGAACGGTCGTCGGCCACGACCCGGACGGCCTGCCGGTCGCTTACTCGATCGTCGCCGGCAACTCGTCGGGACTGTTCGCGATCAACTCTACGACCGGTGTGATCACGACGACGGCCCCGCTCGATCGTGAGTCGACGCCGAGCTATACGCTGACGATCCGCGCGACGGAAACGGCACGCCTGGGCCTGTGGACTGAAACCGCGATCACGGTGACGGTCACGGACGTCAATGAAAATCCGGTGCTGGCGAACCGGTCCTTGTCGACCGACGAGGGCGTCGCCAAGGAAGCACAGCTCACAGCCGCCGACGTCGATGGAGACTCCTTGTCGTTCGTGCTCGGTTCGCAAGCGCTTCACGGCACCGCGACCGTCAGCGCGAGCGGCGCGGTGATCTATACCCCGGCACCGCAGTTCTCCGGGACGGACTCTTTCACGGTCGTGGTCTCCGACGGAAATGGCGGCACCGCGACCGCGACCGTCTCCGTGACTGTGACGGGTCTCAATGATCCGCCGGAGCTGGCGCCGAGCACGGCATTCACAGTGTCGGAGAACGCCGTCGCCGGGACTGTGGTGGGTACGGTGCAGGCGACTGATCCCGAGGGCGGAGCGCTCACTTACTCGATCTTCGGCGGGAACGACGACGGGTTCTTCACGCTCAACTCCGCCACGGGCGTGTTGACCACTACGGCACCGCTCAACCGTGAATCTCGCTCTGCCTATCATCTGGTCGTGAAAGCCACCGACGCCGGAGGGCGATGGGGTCAGACGAACCTGACGATCACGGTCACCGACGTCAATGAGGCTCCCACCTTCCCGAGTTCACCTTACGCATTTTCGGCTACCGAAGGGGCGACGGCGGGGACAGCGATCGGGCGTGTGACGGCTCGTGATCCGGAAGGGACAGCGGTCAGTTACTCCCTCATCGCCGGCAACGGTGCCGGCCTGTTCACGATCGATGCCGCGACGGGAGCGATCTCGCTCGCGACGGCGCTCGGGTATGACGCCGCGGGTCAGCACGCATTGACCGTGCGCGCCGTCGACGCGAATGGAAACGTCGCGGACGTGATCGCGACCGTCACGATTCTCGACCGGAACCGGCCACCGCTAGTTCCGGCGAATCAGTCGTTCTCGGTCGCCGAGGATTCTCTGGTCGGGACTGCCGTCGGCAGCGTCATCGCCTCCGATCCTGAAAACGCCGCGATTAGTTTCCAGATCGTCGGTGGAGATCCGCAGGGACGGTTCGCGATCGGCAGGACCAACGGGACGATCTCCCTGGGCCGGCGACTCAATTACGAGGTCGAAGACGAGTATCTCCTGACCGTGCGGGTGCGGGACGCGGCCGGAAACTTCTCCGACGCCGTCGTCACTATCGCGGTCACGGACTCCGCGAACGAGGCTCCCGAAATCTCGCTCGGGCAGGTGCTGCGAGTCAGTGCGAGCGACACCGTCGGCTCGTCGATCGGGCAGGTGACGGCTGCCGATCCGGAAAACGCCGCCTTGGTCTACGCGATCACGGCGGGTAATGACGACGGGCTGTTCTCCATCAATTCCCAGACGGGAGCGATCCAACTCGCTGGAACGCCGCCGGCCGGCTTGCGGCTTTACGACCTGACGGTGCAGGTCAGCGACGGGTCGCGCACTTCGACTGGCGTCGTCCACGTCCTCACACCGTCGACGGTGAGCAGTAGCGCCGGCGGCGGGTCGGAGACTGGTTCCGGAGCGCCAAGCTCGGGGAGCGGGGTGCCAGACGGCAAGTTCTTCCATTCTCCGATTCGCGAGCCCAGCTTGGTCCTGCCGGGACTGGGCACCGTGCCGCAGGCTTACCGAGTGACGGTCGATACCAACGTCTACTTCGCCGGATTCACGCCCACGCAGTTGTCGAATCCGGAGACGACAGGAGGCGGCGGGACGACCACCGACACCTATGCCGCGGACGGAGGCGTCTTCACCGTTACGACGACGACCAGCTTTACGCTGGAGCGATCATCGACGACCACTTCGGCCGACGAGTGGTCGTACCGCGAATTTCTTACGGAAACCTTCTACGTCGTCATCGGGTTCCTGGGCGATGACGGAACCGTCACGTCCTTGATCCAGGATGGCGTGCACCAGTACGAGTTTCTGTATTCGTACCTGGCGACGGCGACCGGAGTCACTGAAACAAAGAGCCTCTCCGAGTCGCGGTCCGAACTCGCCACCTATCGTCGTGATCGCGCGGAATCGACGACCACCGACGGCGTGACCGTCGCCTCGCTCGTCTCCGAGGACCGGATCGGCGATCTTTCCGAGACGGTCTCGCTGAGCCGCACGACCTTCACGCCCATGAGCGGGGGCGGCAGCGGCAGCGGCAACGGAAGCGGTACGCCGGGCGAACCGGAGATCACTGAAGAGTACGACATCGAGACGTCGCGGGGCGAAATCTACACCGTCGTCGTGACGGTCGCCGCGACGACGGCCGGCGGGTCGTCCGCGATCACCCGGACGACGTCCAGCGGCAATTCTTCGCGCAGCCTCGACGCCGACCGCATCGACAACGGCGTCGATCCGATCATCGAGACCTATGTCTTCGGCGCGACGAGCCTCGACAAGTACAACCAGACGCAGGTCATCAACTGGGACGAGACGACGACCTCGACCGACGCCGACGGCGTCACGACGACCACGCACGTCCTCCGCACGGCGAAGTCGCACGACAAGTCGACCGACAGCTACTCGTTCGACGTCACCGGGCGACGCGAGACGGACGCCAACGACGTCGCCCTCGTCGCGATCCGCTACCTCTACGCCGACGGTGCGTCGGGCGATTCGAGCAACGTCGACACGACCGACGTCACTGTCGTGGCGAGCGCCGCAACGTTCACTCGAACCGCCATCTATCACTCCCAGAACAGCGAACATCGGCACTGGTCGGGCGAAACCGAGTCGGCCACCGTCGAGCCTCCGGCCAGTCTCGACAGGCCCAGCGCGGAACTCCCCGCGGTTCAGGCCTTCTACGACTACGACGAGTCGGGCGGCGGAGCCTATGCCTTCAACAGCACGACGTACGTGCGTCTCATCAGCGAGGCGACGGCCGGCAAAGTCGTCGACGTGACGGCCGAGTCGAGCCAAAGCGGGACCGGCAGCGACACGTACAGCTCTCACGACGAATCGCAGCAGTCGGTCAACGGCGGCATCGTCACCGACACGTCGAGCTATCTCGAAGGCTCGAGCGGCGACGACAGCGGCAACGCCTCGTCGAAGACGGTCACCGAAGTCACCGACACCGCGACCGCCGGCAAGCGCGAGTACACGAAGTCCACGGCGACCTCGTCGTCGTCCTCGACGTCGCAGTGGCAAAGCTCCGGCGACGGCACGGGGACGGCGACGACCAATCTCGCCAGCGGGGCCAGCTCCTCGACGAGCACCGACAATTACGACGACTCCGCGAGCGGCAGCGACGTCTGGTCGTCCGAGACGGAATCGATTTACGACCTCGACGACCTGAGCGTCGTCGGACTCATCATCATCCGCGATTCGAGCTCGTCCTCCTCCGATCAAGGCGATTCGACCTGGAAGTCCACGGCGGGCGGCAACAGCGACATCGACGTGATCGTCGTGCCCGATCCCAACGACCCGAACGCCGATCCGGCCGTGACGGTCACGATCGAATCGTTCGACGCGGCGAGCGACGTCGAATCCGGCCGGCGGACCTTCGCGTCGTCGGCCGCTTCGTCCTCCACCGAAACCGACACCCGCACGGCCGGCGTCACCAAGACCAAGACCGACGAGAGCAGCTTCGCCGAAACCGGCGGCGTCGAAACCTGGTCGTCCGACGTCGCGACCACCGAGCAGGTCTTCGCCGACGATCACGTCGTCGAGACGCTGCTCAGCGGCTCCACAAGCAATCGCTCGAGCGACACCAAGAGCTTCGACCGCACCGAGACGACGACCGTCGACGCCAGCGACGAAGAGTACATCGTCAACACGAAGACCGGCTCGTTGAACCGGCGGCAGAATCACAGCGAGGCGGCTTCGACCGCCAACGCCAACCTCACCGCGACCGGCACGCCCACGACCGAGGAGCCGCCCACTCCCGGCAGCGGGTCCGGCAGCGGCTCGGTCACGTTCCGCGACGGTCGGCGATACGTCACGACCGGCACCGAGACGAGCCTGTTCACGGCGACCGACGACGGCGGCTTCGCCTTCGCCGAGTGGTCGGACTACTCGAAGCGCTCGACCGAGGCCGCGACCGACCCCGACAACTACTGGAAGTCCGCCACCAGCGGCGGCGGCGGCAGCAGCGGCGGCGGGTCAGCGGCCGAGGACGAACGGGCCGTCAGCAACGTCTATCAAACCGTCGTCATGCCCAGCGAGGGCGCGCCTCCGAGTCTCGGCGGCACGGCCTGGGACGGCGTCTCCGAAACCGAGCCGGCGGCATTGCCCGGCGTCACTTCCAGCAGCCTCACGGCCTCGAGCCTCGTGACCTATTCCTCCGACGGCACGGTCACGGCGGAGTCGGTGCAGGACGCCGTCGATCGGGAGGTCTTCGCCTACGAGATGCTCAGCGGCGCCGCGGCGGGGCAGGCCGTGCGGGGCGGCGTGAGCGGCACGGGCCAGGCCGTGACGGGCGGCAGTTGGTTCGGCGGTCTGGAGGACTCGACCGAGACCGGCACGCACGCCCTGATCGTGACCACGCACCTCGAAAGCGACCTCGCCGCCGACGGCGCGACGACCGGCTTCTCATCGGTCATCACCGATCTCGTCGAGTCGAGCGGGTACAAGGCGGGGGCGGCGACGAAGGCCGGCAACGGCCTCAATCGCTACGACCAGACCGGCACCTTCTCTATCGGCAGCCGCAGCCTGGTGCTGCGCGACGAGCTGAACGTCACGCTCTACGCCGACGGCCGCGAGTCGAAGCACCACGAGCTCGACAAGACGAGCCGCGAGTTCTCGTCGATGGAGCTCACGATCGACG
>JACCRE010000292.1 GCA_013813775.1 Planctomycetaceae bacterium | reverse complement strand
GCGTCAACCGCGGCTGCGACCCTTTGCTTTCGCTGGGCGGCTTGGGCTCGCCCTCCTTCGGCTGAAGCATCGTCGATTCGACGTCGGCGATCGTCGGCACTGCCGCCGGCGGTTTCGCGTTCGGATTGGCCTTCTTCGGCTCGCCCGCCCCGCTGGCCCGGATCTGACCCACTTTCGGGCCGCCGTTCGCCGGTACGTTCGCGGCAACTTTTTCGGCGGTCGCCGCGTCCTTGAGCAGGTCCGCGACCGATGGCATGCGGGTGCCTGCGATGTCCTTGAGCAGCGCCATCATCTCGGCCCAGCGCTCCAGGTGCCCGACGCCGATCTCCGGATTTCGCATCGCCTGCTTCAGCAGGTCGTCACCCACCCGCGTGAGGTTTGTCAGCCGCCGTGCGTTGGATCGCTCCGCCGCCGACTGCGTCTCGATTCGCCGACGCGTCTGCGGGTCGTCGAGCTCCTCGAGCGGCAGCGCCCGCAGCTCCCGATTGATTTCGTGCAGCTGCAGCTCGCGGTCCCGCACTTCGAGAGACATCCGGTGCCATCGCCCGAGCTGCGCGGTGATCCAAATCGCGTGCTGCTCCGCGTCGAGCACGTCGAAATAGCAGACCGGCGAGTAGACCCGCTCCCGGCCCGGCCGGAAGTCTTCGACGTAGACCCGCATCGCCACCGGTTGCGGCTTGATTCCCAGATGCGTCGCCGCGAACGTCGCCGCGAGGTCGAGCGACTCCGCCTCGGGCCCGCCCGCCCCGATGACCCGCTCCCCCTTCGCGAGTTCGGGAAGACTCACGTCGAGTCCTTCCCACTCGATGCCCACTTGCTTCACGCCGAAGTCGTCGCGGGCGCGAACCTCGAAGGCAACGGCCTCGCTGTCGAGCAGCACCTTCTGTCGCGGCAGGTTCTCGCACACGAGCGACGGTGCCTCGTCCTCGGCCGCGGTCACCGCGATGGCGAACGGCTGCCCCCCCGCGAGTCCGAACCGGTCCCGCCAGGTCAGCTCCATCGTCCGCTCTCCGTCGATCACCACTCCGTCGGTCGCGAACCGCGAGCCGTCCGGCTGCCGCGGCCGGCCGTCGACCGCCGCCCGTTCGAGGTCTCGCGAAACGGTCGCGACGAACGTGGCCCGGCTTCCGTGGACCGCCGTCACCGCTCCGCCGCGCACGTCCTTCTTCACGGCAACGGGCCGGCCGAGATATCCCGGCAGTTCGACCGTAGCCGTGAGCCCGCTCAGCTCCGGCCGGAGCATCGGTTCGACGGCTGTTCCGCCGGAGTAATCCCCGACCTTCAGCTCAAACGCCGTGCGGCCGATCTGGGCCGGTAGTTCGAACCGATACCTGCCGTCGAGCAGTGGAGCCGTGATTGGGTTCTGTCCGGACAGATGGATCTCCGCCCGTCGCGGCTTCCAAGCGCTGTCGCCTGCGAGTCGGACCGAAACGGCGAACGGTTCCCCGTGCGGAACGATCATCGTCACGGGCATCGGCTCGACGGCCGCGAACGTGTACCGCGGCGTGCCGGCCCAGGGGGCGAGGAACCGCGCCCCTGCGTTCGTCGCGGCCGGAGTCGTCAACGCGAGCAGCGCCGCCGCGACGGCGCCGAGGGCAATCGCCGTCGCGAGCCGCTGCTTGTGCCGCGGCTTCGGCACGGCGTCGTCGAAGTCGCGCCGCTCGGCCGTCTCGGCGACCTGCCGGATCGCCGCTTCGACGAGGACGGGCGATCGCGCCTGCTCCGACTCGTTCTGCGACAGCTCGATGATTCCGAGGAGCTGATCGCCGACCGACGGGTGCTTACGGGCCAACAGCCGGGCCAACTGGTCGAGCCGGCGACGCCGCCAGACCCAGCGGTGCAGGGCGGCCGGCACGAGTCCGCAGGCGAGCACCGCGGCGGCGAAGATTCCCCATCGGACCGCTGCGGGCGTGTCGAACAAGCGGTCGAGCAGGTACGTCAGCAGATACCCGCCGAGCACGCCGGCGATCACCTCGCAGCCTGCCTCGGTGAGCTTCACGAATCGCAGGCGCCGGCGGAAATCGAGGAACTTCCGCCGCAACGAGTCGGGAATGTCCAGACGGCCGTTTCGACTGACCTGCATCATCGTCTCCTTTCGCTGACTGCCCGATCTACTTGCCCCGTCAGGTGAGAGCCGAGGTGGGTTGGTGCCGCGGGGTTGTATCCCCTCGGTCTCCGCCCTAGGTCCACTGTAGCGTGACGAGACGTGTGTACTCGCGTCTAAATCAACCCGATCGCCTTTCTCAAGACCCAGAACCCGCCGAGCAAGACGATCACGGCCCCCGCCGCGAGCGGGTGACTCCACAACTGAAGCCGCCGGATCGACGGGGGCGGCAGCGGCAGTTCAGCGAGCGAGCGGATGATGCCGTCGATGTTCGTCTCGCTCACCGTGACGGCACGCCCCTTCGTCATTCGTGCGATCTCCTGGAGCACCTCCGGCCGCGCGGGTTTGCCGATCGGCTCCGCGGTCTCCCCCGGTACGAAGAACTGCGCGTCGAGCGTCGCGGAGGTCTGCTTGCAGGCGAGCGTCACCTGATGCCGGCCCGGCTCGGAGGGCACGTGCCGGCCGTGAAACACGCCCCACTCCTCGCCTTCGGGGACCAGCCGCACCGTCTCGACCTTCCCCGACGGAGCCGTGATGCGGGCGACGACGTCACCCTTCGACAGCGGCTCCCCACCGCGTTCCATCACGTGTGCGTGCAGCGACATCGTTCTCCGCAGTTTCGGCTGGTCGGGCGTGTAGAAAAGCCGCATCGTCTCGCCCTTGGCCATGTTTCGCTGATACGCCATCCAGCGGACGACCTGGCCCCAGAAACGATAGTGGTAGAGGTCTTCGACCCCCTTCCGCCACCGCCACGCCCCGTCGGTCCCCATGAAGAGCACCTTGCCAACGCCGAACGTTCGCGTCGCGAGCAGCGGAAGCCGGCCGTACTCGTTCGACGCGTCGGCGTGCACGGCGAGGACTTCGGTCCCCGCCTTGGCCCGCACGACGGGCGCGTACCACTGAAAGCCGGGAAGCTCCTCCCACACGGCGACGTTTTCATCCGCCGTGTCGGCGAGCCTCGTCAGCAGGCTGTCTCGCCCGCGCTCGGTCAGTTCGAACTGGCTGGCCGTTCGCGATCCCCAGCCCCCGGGTTGCGCCGTGTCGAGCTGGACCGGATACAGCGCCGCGAGCTCCGTTTCGAGCAGGCTGAACTGCCGCCCCTGCCAGCCCGGCATGAAGACGAGGCCGCTCGCCTGGTGCTCGACGAGTCCCTTGACCATCCGGCACTGCTCCGCCGTCAACTGCCCTGATTCCACGCCGACGTCCCCCAGAAAGACGACGTCGTACGCCGAAAGTTCCTCGATTCCCGGCGGGAACTCCTTGATGTAGTTCTTCGCCCCGCCGCCCGGCTTCGAGAGCTCGGGATGGAAGAGCAGGCACGACAGTTCGACGCCCGGATCTCGCGTGAGTGCGTTCCGCAGATACCGGTACTCCCACCGCGGGTACGACTCGACAAGCAGCACACGCAGCCGCTCGGGCCGGATCGCGATGGGGGCCGACTTCGTGTTGTTGTCCGGGACCAGCTCGTCCGCGTGTCGCGGGACTTCCACCGTCGCGGTCAGGTCGCCCGCCGCACTCGGCTTCCACGAGAAGGCGTCGCTCGTCCGCCCCATCGCCGCGATGCGGACGTCTTTCGTGAGCGTCTCTCCATCGGATGTCTTGAGCGTCACGGTCGTCACGTGATCCCGTGGAAGCGTGCTCTCGATCGTGAACGGGACCCGTACGACCTTCCCGGAGACCCCGAACGTCGGCAGATCGACGCTCGTGAGTTCGACGTCCGGGAGCGGCTCGGAACTTCCCGCCAGCACCGTGAAGACCGGTACGTTCCGCATCCGCAGCCGTGATGCAGCCTCCCCCGGCGGGCTCCCCGCGTTCCAATCTCCGTCGGAAACCAGCACCACCCCGAGGAGGTTCGACACCCGCTCGGGCGCCGCCGCGAGTATCGCGTGTAAATCGGTCCCCTCGCCCGACTGCGGGGCCGGGATCGGCTCGACGACGACTTGCAGCCGGTCGCCGACCCGCGTCCAGGCCTCGCGTTTCGTGAGCGGCTCGATGGCCGCCGCGCGGGTCGTTGACGTCGCGATCGACCCTTGGTTTCCGGTCGAGAACTGCACGTCGCGGGTCTCCATGCTCCGCGACTGGTCCCAATAGACTGCGATCGTCGGTTTCTCGTCCGGCCGGTACTCCTCGACCCACTCCGGCTGGTTGAACAGGAGTGCGACGACCGCAACGATTCCGACCCGGATCAGTTCCTGAATCCCGTGCGCCCGCACGTATCCACTGCGATGCCAGGACCAGAATCCCAGCACCGCCGCCGCGACGATCACCGCAGCCGACACCGCCGCGACGACGGGCGTCGTCATGAACACGAGCTTCGTCACGGTATTCATGCCGCAGCCTCCCGGACCGGGGTTCCCGGGAAGAAGGATGCCGCCGAGCCCGCCGCGGGCACCATCTTCCGCGGCAGACAGAGCGCCGCCTCGATCAGCAGCGCTGCGACCATCGCCGCGAGGAACAGCCGCCAGACCTCCGACAGCAATGCCGACCCGCCCCCGGCAGAACCGTCCACCCGGTCGAACGCGAGCCGGTTGAACAGCCCGGCGACCTGCGCGTCACCAACCGTCGCAGTCCGGTCTTCGAGCTCGCCCCGGTTGACCGCGTACAACTTGGCGCCGTGCCGGTAGACTCCGGCGCGAATCGGGTATTCGGAGGGGACCGCGTCTTCGCTTCCGGCGAGGAGTTGCCACTCCGCCGTCGACGCGGCCGGCGCCGCCCCGGCGTCGAACCGCCGCGCGGTCTCGAGCCCCGCTGCGCCAGCCGTGAGCGCCCGCTGCACCATGACGTACAGCACGACCCCGCCTCGTGCGAGCGACGAGTCGGTCGGGCTCGCCGTCGTCGCACAAAAGTAGGCGTTCGAAGCCGCGGCCATCGCATCGGCGGCCGCGTCATCGGCGAACACCGCCGGTTTGCACAACAGCGGCGCTCCTCCCGCGAGAGTCGCGAGCGAGGCCTGTTCTCCCACTAACTCGCAATGCCGAGCGATCTCCAAGTCGCCGACCGGCAATGCCGACCCGCCGCGCGTCCCGGCCAGCAGGTCTTGATCTCTCGTCCAACCGGTGACGGGCCTTTCCAGTTCCGTCGCGCGCCAGTTTCCCCAGCGGAGCCCCGCGAACTCGCCGCCTGCCGGCGACGCGGGCGGAAAGAAGATCGCTTTCCCGCTGCGGCTCAGAAACGATCGCATCCGATCCGCTGCCTCGCCTTGCGGAAGTTCCGCTTGCCACAACACAAGGGAGATCTCCTCCCACGCGACCCCTGCGATCTGGTCCGGCCCGATCGTTTCGACAGCCGACTCGGTCGACGGTTCCGGTGACACTGCCGCGGCGATCGCGAGCGGTCTTACGGCTTCGGGATCCTCGGCCACGACGAGCGTTTTCCGGGCAGCCGGCTTTTGATAGACGAAATAGAACTCGTTATCGGCCGCGTTGGCGTCGGCAGGGATCGACACCTTTCCCCAACCCTGCGTCCGACCGTCGAGCGGGATCGCATGGTTCTTCACCTCGCCCGTCGTCCCGCTGATCTCGACCGGGATCTCCGAGCGCGCCCCGTCGACCTCGATCTGGACGGGAACG
Source organism: Planctomycetaceae bacterium (assembly GCA_013813775.1). Taxonomy (GTDB): domain Bacteria; phylum Planctomycetota; class Planctomycetia; order Planctomycetales; family Planctomycetaceae; genus JACCRE01. The sequence goes on along the minus strand of JACCRE010000292.1, from coordinate 14,859 downwards.
GTGGACTTGCCGTCGCTCCCGCCTGCCTGCTCGACTCGCAACGCGAGTCGCAGTTCCGCCCCGGAAGACGTCTCCGCCCGGCGGACATCCGTGATCCGGACCGACCGGTTCGCCGTCGCGACGTCCGGGAACGCGAGCAGGTGGAATCGCACCGGCTGCGGCAGCGCGAGGAAGGCGTCTCGTACCGCCTGCCAGCGGCCGCTGCCGGGCGCCCAATCGTGCCGCCGCACGTCCGAGCAGATCCAGACGTCCGTGCGGCTCGGTCGCTGGTCGCGGACGTACTCGTATGCGGTCTGCAGCATCGCAGGCAGGTCGGACGACGCGCCCACCCCTTCCGCCGAGACGAGTGACGCCAGCGCGTCGGGCGACTCGACCTCGACCGGATCGCCGTCCCGCCCGTCGATCAGCAGCCAGCGGTTCGAGCCGAGCAGCTTCAGCGAATCGACGATCTGGTCCCTCCCCATTTCGAGCTTCGACGCCCCGCCGTTCGCCCCGGTCTCTCGCATGCTGGGCGAGCGGTCCATGATGACGATCGTCGTGTCGACCGATCCGCCGGCGAGTCGCATCCAGCCGCTCGCCAGCGGCCGGCTGACCGCGAACAGCAGCCCCGCGATCGCGAGCGTCCGGGCGGCGAGGATCAGCCACTGCCGGATTCGCGCATAGCCGCGCGACATCCGGTTCGCGGTCAACAGGAACATCATCGCCGCCCATTTGATCGTCCGGTACCGACGCTGATTGATCAGGTGAATGATCACCGGCAGCGCGATGAGCGGCAGCGCGAACAACATCCATGGCTGCAGAAAGCTCATCGCGACCGTCTCCTATCCGCGTCGACCGGCTCTCGCCCGCGCCGCCAAGAACCGCAGCAGGACCTTCTCGAAGTCCTCGTCGATGCTCACGCGGTGGTAGTCCACCGCCGACGCCAGCGTCACCGCCTTCATCTCTTCCAGGTACGCCTGCAGCGCTTTCTGATAACGGTCGGCGATGTCGCTCGGCTCCGCGAAGATCGCCGGCCCCCCCTCCATGTCGAGGAACCGCATCGGCCGCTGAAACCGAAAGCCCAGTTCGAGCGGATCGAGCAGGTGGAACGCCGCCACGTCGTGCTTACGGAACTTCAGGTGCTCGAACGCTTTCTTCAACCCCGCCGGGTCGACGAAGAGATCGGAAATGATCACGACGAGCGCCCGCTGCCGGATCGTCTCGGCCAGCTCGTGCAGCCTCGAAACGAGCCGCGTGCCCCCCTTCGGCCGCGCCTGTTCGAGCACGTCGTACAGTCCGCGGAGGTGCGAGGGCGTCCGCTTCGGCGGCACCGTGCGCACGATCTTTTCGGCGACGCACGCCAAGCCCACCGCGTCCCCCTGCTGAACGGCGATGTAGGCGAGCGACCCGGCGAGCCGGCGGGCGTATTCGATCTTCGTCACGCCGGTCGAGCCGAACTCCATCGAGCCGCTCGTATCGAGCACGAGGCAGCACCGCAGGTTCGTGTCGGCCTCGAACTCCTTGACGTAGTACCGGTCCGATCGGCCGAACGCCCGCCAGTCGAGCCGCCGCAGGTCGTCGCCCGGGACGTACTTCCGGTACTCGGCGAACTCGACGCTCGCCCCGCGGTGCGGGCTCGCGTGAATTCCCGAGACGTTCCCGAGCATCGGCCGCCGCGCGAACAGCGGCACCGCCGACAGTCGCGCGAGTGCGTGCGGGTCGAGAAAATCACGGCTCCGCGGGTCCGCCGCCATGTGGTTTTCCTAGGGCAGGCCAGCGCCTGCCGTGATCAAGCTCGAAAACCCGAAGCTCCGAACTCCAAACAAGCACAAAGTCGCAAAGTTCAAGACGCGAAGAGCAAAGCAGGCTTCGTCAGTCGTGCCTCGGACTCGTTTCGGATTTCGTGCTTCGGATTTCCGTCCTCCTTGCGTGGGACCTGGCCCTACGCCCGATCCCCGAGCGTCTCCTCCACGAGCCGCTCGACGATCTTGCGTGCGTCGATCCCTTCGCTTTGCGCCGCGAAGGTGGTCACGATCCTGTGTGTGAGCACCGGCACCGCCACGTCGCGCAGGTCTTCGAGGCGGACCATGTATTGCCCTTGGAGCGCCGCCCGCGCCTTGCCCCCGAGGATCAGGTACTGCACCGCCCGCGGTCCCGCGCCCCAAGCGACGAGCGGCTTGAGCCACTCCGGTGCGACGCCCTCCTGCGGCCGCGTCCGGCGCGCCAGCTTCACCGCCGTCTGATAGATGTGGTCCGGCACCGGCACCCGCCGCACCAGTTGCTGGAACTGCACGATCTCGTCCGAGCGCAACAGCGGGTTCAGCGCCGGCAAGTCGTCGCCCGTCGTCCGCCGCGCGATCTGCACCTCTTCCTCTTCCGACGGGTAGTCCAGTTCGATCAGGAACATGAAGCGGTCCAACTGCGCCTCCGGCAGCGGATAGGTCCCCTCCTGTTCGACCGGGTTCTGCGTCGCGAGCACGAGGAAGGGGGGCGAGAGCGTGTAAGGTCGGCCGAGCACCGTCACCTTGTGCTCCTGCATCGCCTCGAGCATCGCCGCCTGCGTCTTCGGGGGAGCGCGGTTGATCTCATCGGCCAGCACCACGTTCGCGAAGATCGGCCCCCGGACGAACTCGAATCCCCGTCGGCCGTCCGCCGCGTCTTGCAGGATGTCCGTGCCGGTGATGTCCATCGGCATCAGATCGGGCGTGAACTGGATCCGGCTGAACCGCAGCGACAGCGTTTCGGCGAGCTTGCTCACGAGAAGCGTCTTCGCGAGTCCCGGCACCCCCATCAGCAAGCCGTGCCCCCGCGCGAACAGGCACATCGCCAGCCGGTCCACCACCTCCGTCTGCCCGACGATGACCCGACCTAACTCGGCCTTCAGCCGGGCGTGCGCATCGCGGAGGCCGTCGATCTGCCGCACGTCGTCTGAGGCGAGGGACTCTTCGCGGATGTCGTTCACGCCGGCAGCCTCCGAAAGGGGAACACCCGATCACAGCGGAGTGGCGATTATGCCGGCCGCGACAGGCGGGGAGCAAGGACTTTCTTTCAACCTCACATGTCGGACGGCCGAAGATCCGCACAACTCGGCGCGCGATAAATCAGTCCGTCGTGAAGTCGATGCCTTCGACCGTTACGCCCTCCTCGACTTCCACCACTTGAGTCGTCCCGTTCGGCGCCTGATCCGCCGCGAGCCAGAACGGCGCGACTTGGACGTAGTGCATGCCAGGGCTGACGAACTTGAGTTCATAATTCCCGTTGGCATCGGTCCGCGTGGTCGGCACATAGTACCGATTGTCCCGTTTGTCGGTCGAAGCGGCGCGGACCTCGACGTTGCGCCGTGGCTGGCCGAGCGAGTCAGTCACCTGCCCCCGGACGGTCGCCGGCCGGGTCAGAACGAGTTCGACATCCACGACCCGCTGACCTGGCGTCGTCCGAAACGGTTGGCCGACACCGTTCGCCCACGTCCGCCATTGTCCGTATTTGCCGTCGTGCGCGATGAGGTTGTACTCCGCATCTCCGCTGGCGGGCAGCTTCATCTCGAACCGGCCGTCGGCGTTCGTCTCGTAACTGAAGCGGGTATCGCCGGTGAGCGAGTTCCCGCTGCCGGTCTTCGCCGGGGCGAGGGTGACACCGGCCACCGGCTTCCCGTCAGGATCGAGCACCCGCCCGGCGATCGTCACGGCCGGTTCGACGAAGACGTCGACTTCGACGACGTCGCCGCTGAGCCGAAACGTGAGGTCGTCGAAGTTTCTGCGGAAGCCGCCCTTCTCCTCCAGCCGTTGGTGCTCGTTCGCAGCCTGCGGGCTCCACCAGCGGGCGAATTCGCCAGCTACGTCGCTTCGCCGGCGATCCGCCCCGGCGGCAGTGACGTTGAATTCGATCTCTCCATCGGCCATCCCTTTGATCTCCAGCACGCCGTTTGCACCCGAAGTCCCTTCGATCCCCGGCTGCCGCCAGTTCCAGAGAACGATCCCGTCGACCGGTTCGCCGGTTTCGCTGTTGCGGACGAGGGCGCGGAACGTCACTCCCGACTCGAGGTTAAGGTCGAGCCGCTTCTTCGCCCCGCTCGACGAGTTCCAGGCCGACATCTGCCGTCCCGAGGGAATGCAACTCGCGAAGCAATCGCTCGTCGCCCGGGCCGAGGTTCCGGGTTCCTCCCGCGCTCGTGATCACGGGCCGGGTCGTCGATAAGGAGACGAAAAAGCCGATCGATTCGTTCCAGGTCGTGCCCGGCATTCGGTCGAGCGAGACGCACATGAACTGGGTCGAGAACGGCGCCGTGGACGGACGCGACGGCGATTACCGTGTCCGCCGGACGCACGACTATTTCGCACACCTGATCCGCGTCGAAGCGAACGGTTACGCCGCCGCGACGTCGCGTGACATCAAGAGCGGCGAAGGGAACGTGACGGTGGATTTCGAGCTGGAACGTGCCCCCGATGTCGCCGCGGTTGTATTGACCGCCGACGGCAAGCCGGCGGCCGGGGCGAAGGTCGCCCTCGGCATGGCGGGGTCGCAGATCAGCGTCAAGAACGGCGACATCGACGACGGGTCGACCTACGCGGCGCGGATGGACACGGACGACGCCGGGCGGTTCCGGTTCCCCTCCAAGGGGGGGCCGTTTCAGGTCGTGGTCACGCACCCCGCCGGGTACGCCCACTTCGATTCGGCGACGGGACCGACACCAGAGATGATGCGTCTGACCCCCTGGGCTCGCGTCGAAGGGACGTTTCGGGTCGGGGAGGAGCCGGCCTTGGGGGTATCGATCACGCTCGACACGAACACCCTGCATTCCTACGGCGAGGACGTGCCAAGTATCTTCACGCATCACGACGTGACGACCGGGGCCGACGGCCGGTTCGCCTTCGAACGGGTGGTGCCCGGCGGCGGCCGGATCGGACGCCGGATCACGTTCATGGTCAACGAAGGGGCCACGGAAGTGACGTCGGCGGCGAGTATCCCGGCTGCCTTCCCTGCGGGCTTGACGACTCGGATCGATCTCGGTGGCGACGGCCGGCCGGTGACGGGGAGGCTGGAGCCACCCGCCGTCGCGGAGTTCCGCTGGAGCCATGCGGTCGTGCGGCTGAATCGCGAGGTGGGGCGACTGACGGAGCCGGCCGGCATCGCCGGCGACGCTGCGAAGCGGGCGGCGTGGCGGGCCGACTGGCTGAAGTCGGACGCCGGGCGGGCCTGGCTCACGGCGAACGCGGCGCTGCAGCGGTTCGACGAGTCGAGCCCGTCCTTCACAGCGACCGTTGACCGCGACGGCACCTTCCGAATCGACGACGTGCCGCCCGGAGAGTACGTGCTAACGGCGCGGATCGATGACCGGGCCCGCGGCGGTTCGGCCAAGCGCCGGGTCTCCGTTCCCGACGACGGGTCGCGCGAGCCGCTCGACCTTGGGCTGCTCGCGTTCGAGGAGCCCTGAGCGTGTCCATGCATGCGACCCCACGGACGATCGGCGGGCGTCCTATGCCTTGCTTGACCGCGCGTATCATCGGCCGATGGGCGTCTCGGCCACACGGCGATCGCGGAGACTGAGACGGTCGAGGAAGGCTGGATCGTCGCTGCGGCTGGCGGCAAGCTCCGCCGGCGTCACAGTGCGATCCTTCACCAGAGCCTCGTGCCAATTTCCCTGCTCGGCGTCACCTGGACATTCGACCTTCGCGCCTTCGGGAAGCTGACAGTGTCGTGAGCAGACGTGGGACGGCTCTCGTGCGATCTCACGCCACCATTTTCCGTCACAGTGTCGCCGTGCGAAATCCCGTCGCGGATGAGAGCGGTCAGGCCCGTTCTGCGCGTCCGCATTGCGTTTGTGGCAATTCGGTGGTGACTGAAGGTGCAGTGGACTATCCTTGCGAAGCTCTCACCCGTTGGCATCAAGTGCGGGCAGAGCAGTCCCTCGAGCCTTCCTGGTGAATACCGATCAGATGATGCCGGATCTCGCAATCGTCGGAGGTGCCGGTCATGTCGGTTTGCCGTTGGCGCTCGTCTTCGCTCAACAGGGGCTGAATGTTCATATCGTCGATCGCGACGAAACGGCGTTGGCCGCGATTCGCGACGGGCGCATGCCCTTCGATGAAGAGGGAGGTGCGAGACTGCTCGAGGAGGCACTTCGATCGAGTCGCCTCTCGCAAAGTTCTCGCATGAGCGACATTGCCGGCGTGCCGGTGGTGATCGTGACCATCGGCACGCCCGTCGATCAATTCCTGAGCCCGGATACCCGCGTCATCAAAGCATGGGCCGACGAAGCGCTGTCGTGGCTGTCGGACGATCAACTCATCATTTTGAGATCGACCGTTTACCCCGGCACGACGGAATGGCTCGGCAAGTATCTGGCCGGCCTCGGGCGGCGTCCGAAGTTGGCGTTCTGTCCCGAACGGATCGCGCAGAGGTTCGCAATCCGCGAACTCAGTGAGCTGCCCCAACTCGTGAGCGGCACCACGGCCGACGCCGAACGGCGCTCTGCCGACTTATTCCGCCGCATCGCACCGGAAGTGATTGCTCTCGCACCGTTGGAAGCGGAGTTCGCCAAACTGTTTACGAACTCGTTTCGGTACATCACGTTCGCGATCGTCAATCAGTTTTATATGCTGGCGACCGAGCACGGAGCCGATTTCTCGCGGATTTTGCACGCCTGCCGGCATAACTATCCGCGCATGGCCGGCATGCCGGGGGCGGGTCTGGCCGCCGGACCGTGCCTGTTGAAAGACACGATGCAACTTGCGGCCTTCAGCAACAACCGTTTCAGTCTCGGGCACGATGCGATGCTGGTGAACGAAGGGCTGCCCGCGTTTCTGGTCGGTGTCGCCAAGCGAAAGACGAACCTGGCAGACAAGACCGTGGGCATCCTCGGCATGGCGTTCAAGGCGGAAAGCGATGATGCACGCGATTCCTTGAGTTATCGCTTACGCAAGCTGTTGATCCTCGAGGCTCGACAGGTCTTGTGCACCGACCCGTATGTTCGCGACGACCGTCTCGTGCCCCTCGAGCAGGTGATGAACGAGGCCGACGTCGTGTTTATCGGCGCGCCGCACCTCGTCTACCGGGAACTTCAGTTCCGACCGGAAACGACGGCCATCGATGTGTGGGAAGGGTCTTCTGCGGCGACGGCCGATGAACCCTGTTCGGGAGGCGCACGATGAAAGTGCTCGTGACCGGATCGGCGGGGTTCATCGGCGGCTATCTCGTGCAGGAACTGCTCGATCGAGGACACTCCGTCGTCGGCATCGACAACTTCTCGAAGTACGGCCCGGTCGAGAAAAGCTATCAAAACCACGAGCGCTACGAGTTCGTCGAAGGGGGCGCGAAAGACGTCGACCTGCTGATACGCCTTCTGGATGGCTGTGAGCACTTCGTGGTGGGAGCCGCGAAGATCGGCGGCATCGCCTATTTCCATGAGTACGCGTATGACTTGATCGCCGAGAATGAACGTCTCGTCGCCGCCGCCTGCGACGCCGCGAAGGCGGTCTTTCCGCGGGGGACGTTGCAGAAGGTCACGCTGCTGAGCAGCAGCATGGTGTACGAGAACGCGACGGTGTTCCCGACGTCGGAAGGGCATCAACGGTCGTGCCCGCCGCCATCCAGCACCTACGGCTTTCAGAAGCTCGCGGGCGAGTATTTCGTCCAGGGATTGCACGAGCAGTACGGCGTGCCCTACACGATCTGCCGGCCGTTCAACTGCGTCGGCGTCGGTGAGCGGCGCGCGCTGGGCGATCGCGACATTCCCAGCGGCAACCTGAAGCTGGCGATGAGCCACGTCGTGCCCGATCTCGTGCAGAAGACGCTGCGCGGGCAAGACCCGCTGCACATTCTCGGCACGGGGCAGCAGCTTCGATGTTACACCTACGGCGGAGACCTCGCGCGCGGGATCGGGCTGGCGATGACGCGTCCCGAAGCCCTCAACGAAGACTTCAACCTGTCGACGCCTGTCACCACGACCGTGCTGGAATTGGCGGAGCTGATCTGGCGCATGATTCACGGCGAGTCGAGGCCGTTTCGGTACGTGAGCGACGAGCCCTACCGGCACGACGTGCAGCAGCGAACGCCCGATGTTCGCAAGGCGCAACGACTGCTCGGCTTCGAGGCGAGAACGAGCCTCCGCGAGATGCTGGAAGAAGTCGTGCCCTGGGTCCGTCAGGAAATCGCGGCGGGACGGATCTGAGGACGCGATGACCGAACCCGCTGACGGCACCGCGACCGCTGATGGCTTGACGGAGCCTGTCGAACGGCCTCGGTGTTCCGTCGTCGTTCCAGTGTTCAACGAGGCCGCGAACATCGGAGCGTTTTGCAGGCAGGCAAAGGAGCGTCTCGCCCCAAACTACGAACTGCTGTTGTGCTATGACTTTGAAGAAGACACGACGCTGCCTGCCTTTGCGGCCCTTCCGGAATCGCAGCGGCCGTCGAACGTGCGGCTCATCCGGAATGACATGGGCAAAGGCGTGCGTTATGCGATCGAAGCCGGCATGCGGGCCGCACGCGCCCCGGTGATCGTGGTGACGATGGCGGATCTGTCCGACGACCTCTCGTGCGTTGACGCCATGGTTCGACGGATCGAACAAGGCGCCGACGTCGTTTGCGCAAGCCGCTATATGCGGGGTGGGCGCCAGATCGGCGGGCCTTGGCTCAAGCGGCTGCTCAGTCGAATGGCCGGCGTGAGCCTGCATTGGCTGGCGGGCCTGCCCACGCACGATCCGACGAACAGCTTCAAGGCTTATCGCAAACACTTTCTCGACGAGACGCCCATCGAGAGCACCGCGGGCTTCTGCCTCGCGCTCGAATTCACCGCGAAGGCACATTTTCGCGGCGGGCGCGTCGAAGAGTTGCCGACGGTGTGGCGAGATCGTTCCGGCGGTGATAGCCGCTTCCGGCTGTTCGCGTGGATGCCCCACTACTTGCGATGGTACTTCTGGAGCCTCGACCGCCGATGGTTGCGAAGGAATCAGTGACGACTCAATCATTGTCGCCTTCGCAAGAGGTGTTGGGGCCGACTCCTCTCAGGTCGTGGCTCGCGCTGATCGCTTTCGCTGCGCTGTTTCTGGCGTTTCGGCTGCCGGTGATCCTCCATCAGTCCGGAGAGTTGGACGAGAGCTACTTCGCGGTGCCGGGGCTCACGATTCTGGAAGACGGCATCCCGCGCGTTCCCTATATGCCGTCGCGCGATGAATCGAGCGCGTTCTACAAATCCGACATCGTCCTCTTCACGCTTCCGCCCGCTTACTTCTATTGGCAGGCGGCGTTTTATTCGGTTTTCGGGGCGAGTTACGCCGCAGCGCGAATTGCGTCGTCGGTCGCCGGCTTGGTCGCCGTCTGGCTCGTGTACTGGATCGGCCGCCGGGTGTTTCGTGACGAGAACACCGCGCTACTGGCGGCCGGACTCTACTCGGTGTCTCGGGTGTTCTTCTTCCCGTGCCTGTTCGCCCGCCCCGACATGCTTTGCGGAGCGATCGGAATCGGGGCGATCGCCTGCACGTGGTCCTGGCATCATTCCGGACGAATCCGAGTGCTCGTGGGAGCGGGCGCATTGATCGGCTTGGGAATGCTCACACATCCCTCCGCCATCGTTTACGCATTGCAGATCGGCATCTGGGTGTTGATCGGCAGTCCGACGTGGCGAGGCCGTATCGGAAACTCGGTGATCGTCGTCGGAACGTCACTCGCTGTGTTTGCGCTCTGGTTGCCGCTGATCCTGATGCATCCCGATGAGTTTCGCGTGCAGTTTTTCAACAACGTGCTCGATCGTTCCGGACCCGGACTGCTTCAGCGTTTGATCCTGCCATGGGAGCCGTTGCGGTATCACAGCAACCTGCTTCTGGAACACGCCGGACCATGGCAACTCATCCTGGTGGGCTTCGGTCTGCTCATCGCAACTGTGCATGATTTCCCCAAACGAGTGAGGCAGAAGTGGAGCGGGCATACTCTCGTCGTCGTGTTGGCCTGGAGCAGTTCGTATTTGCTGATCGCCTGCCAGGGATCACATCCCACGAAAGGCTATTGGTGCTATCCAGGCGCGTTTCTTTTCTTATGCGTGGGTCGAGCGGCGATGATCCTCTTTGATCAGCTCTGCAAACTGACATCGCGCACAACTTTGGCGGCGTGGTGCGGAAGTGTTCTGCTGGCACTGGTCATGGTGCCCGGTTCCGGCTTGCGGGCGACGGCGGCGTACATCACGCATTGGTCGGACCCCGACTACGACAGCCGTCGCTTCATTCGCGGCGTGTTGAAAGACATGCCGCCGGATGCACGCTACGTGGTCGATCCGGCCCATGTCTTTGAGGTGTATGCCGAAGGTCGCCGAACGCTGACGGCGCAGACGACACCGTTCTCATTCGACGTCGGCGGTCATCCTTACGACTACCTCATCGCCAGCCGCTACGACCTGGAGCGGGACGTCCCGCGAGAACTCGGTGCCGGTTTCGTGCGGAAGTATGGCGACGAAACCGACATCTTCGCCTGCTACGTCGAGGTCTATCGGTCTGAGCGGGAATAGGTCGTGGGCATCGGCTGCTGGCCATGTTCTCGGGAAGATTGTTCTCAGGGAAGAGACCTCGACCGAGAGCCTGGCACGCTCGGTTCAAGCTTCGCTAGAACGCCGACACGCCTTTGCGCGAGAAGACGATCTCGCCCCGCACGGGGACGCGCTGCGGTTCGTCGCAGCGCACGAAAAAGCAGGCGACCGCGGGACCAGCCGGCGGGTCGCCGACCTTCAGCCCCACGCACGAGGCGACTTCGTCTTCGAACTCGGTGCGGTCTTCGTCGGCAAGCGCCTTGTCGAAGAACACGACGACTCGAACGGCGGCCTCGTCCTGCTCGACCGAGATCAATCGCATCGCGGGCGTGATCTGGCCGATCAGCGCCGTTTGCAAGGCGAGGCGCAGGTCGTCGCTCAGCCCCTCGACCTGAGAGGCCTTGTCGCGACGACCGTAGATCGCATGCCATACCGACATCAGCAATCGCTCGTTGACGGATCAGTGCCGTTTGAGATCACAAAGCTCCTGCCATAGAGAGGGTGAGACGTCCGCTGCGCCGCCTCGTGTCACATGTTCGAGACACTGCGAGAGATTCCGGCCATCGACCAGCGAGATCGCCGCGGCGGTTACCGCCGGCGATCGGCTCATGCCGGCACTGCAACAGACGAGCGACGGAAGTTCTGACCGAACGATGTGCGCAACCGCCTCGACCGCAAAGCGTAGCACGTCCGGCGTGTTGCCTCCGTCATGAAGCGGAAACCGCAACACCGTGAACTCGCGAGGGGCAGTGAGCGGTTCTTCCTCGATCGCAAGTCGCACGATGACCGATATGCCCTCGTCAAACAATCGCCGGTAGTTGCGACCGTCGCCGACGTGGCCGATCCACAGGTGCGAGGACTCGATCCGTCGCATCAGTTCTCCCGCTGCACCGAGAAAGGCCCGCGAATGTCCATTCTTACAAACCTCAGACACTCCTCCGGTAGCTTTTTCTTTGCCGATGTGCCTTCGTTTCGATACCGCTGACGTCACTCCGATTTCACTTTGCCTCTTCAGACCATCGGCGAACCGAACGGCATGACGGGTGCTTTCCTCGTGGGGCAGAGACGGGCTGAAACCCAGACAACACCCAACGAGGAGCGCGGCGATGAAGACCTTCACGAACACGCTGATGATGGCGGCGATGGCTTGCGTCGGTGCGGCTTCCACGGCGAATGCCGCGGGGCCGACGGATTTCGGAGCCTGCCCCGACGGCTTCTGCGGCACGATGGCCGGTTGCCCGGGCGGGAACTGCCCGACGGGAGCATGCCGAAACGGTGAGTGCGGCCACGCCGGCTGCGCGAGCGGAGTCTGCGGCACGCAGCCCGGCTATGGACAGTACGGCGTCAACGATCGCTTTGGATACGCGAAGCCGCTGCCGAGTCGCACCACCGTCGCCGGATACGCTCCGGTGCGGAACGCCTATGGCAGCCGGCAGTATTACGGTTCGCAGGCTTCGATGAACTGCCCCGGCGGAGTCTGTCCGCAAGTGCCTTCGCAGATCCACACCACGGGCTATCGTCCGCAAGTTCCGGCGGCCGCCTGCACGACCGGAAACTGCCCGCCGACGGCCCCGCGCTACCCGACCTATCAGCAGCCTCGGTTCAGCTTTCTCGGGCTGCGGTGGTAAGGTCGAACGAGACGGACGGAGTCTTCAGTCCTGAACGCCATCAGCCCGACTTCGGACTGATGGCGATTTTGTTCGTTGGTGCGCGGCGTACGGAAGAATCGGCTACGCCGCTCGCCGCGGCGGCGCCACCGGTGAGGAAACGCTCGCGATAATGCGGCGTGCGTTCACAAGACCGGCGTCGGTGACGTCGCGGGCGGCTTCCGAAAGGCGTTGCGCGATGCGGCGCTGCCGACGGAGGAGCGATGACAACGCGGTTCCAGCCACTGAAGGCATGCCACCGTACCCGAAGGCACGCATCTCGTCACCGTGCAGTTCCCACAGCAGCGCGTGATCTTCGTCGGACATCAGCGTCTTCCAACTGTCGGTCCGTCCGCTGCGGAAAAAGTTCGGTGCGGTGCGATGCAGGTCTTCAAAGCTCGGCACGCGTCGGAGGACGGGCGACACGCCCAGAAACGCACCGATCCGCTCGACTTGCGCGATCGGATTCGCGGTGAGTTCCTCGAAGCGCAGCAACAGCGTGTTGGGCCGGTGGCGAGGATCCCACTGAGCGACGTGCCGCCCCCAGGAACCGAAGCCGACGCGACCGCGAATGACGTCGCGCACCGTGACGGGCTTGCGAAGCACGTCGCGATGGTAATGGAAGTACGACGCCGTCGCTTCGCGTCCATCGCGAACGACGTAGATCGCGGGGCGTCCGTCCGTCGGAGGCCCGTGCGTCTTCAGGACATGCAGTTGAGACCGACCAGCGAAGCGGGCGACGTCGAACGGATGACCGACCACCGGTTCCGCCCCCGAAGGAGGCAGCGGGGGCACATCGCCGAGCGACGGATCGATGTCAGGCCGCTCATCGTAGAGCGTATAGGTGTCGAGGCCGAAGACGGCGCTCAGCACAACTCTCAGAAACGTGTTGCCCGACCGTGGGTACGAGGCGAGCCAAACGATCATCGGGCGCGACCCTTCCGGTGCCGAACGAAGTGAAGGGGCGGCCGAGCCTCCGCCCGTTCCGCGCATCGGCCGAACCGGCCCTGCGGCTACGCCTAAAGAGCCTCGTCGCCGTCGGCATCGTCATCCGCCTTCGGATCGTGACGACTGGGGCAACGGAAACGCTGAGAACTCTCGCGACCGCCCTCGCATGTCGCCTGCACCCGACCGTGCGATCCTGGATAGAAGAGACAAGAATTCTCGCGAAACTTCGTCCTCTCGTGCGCAAATCCGGTCCGGCGGTGCATTCTCACAACGTCGCAAACGCTTGAACTGCGACGACGCTTGCGAGGCACCGGTCGAAGAATCGCCCGCTGGATGACGCAACCCCTTGCGATTCAGCGGAACTCCACGGCTGGGAGAGGTGTTTGATGAAGAACGGTTGCGTCTCTCGAACGTTTATGGAGCGGCAGGATGCCCGCGGGCATGCCCGACGAAAGCACGACTGAACCCGACGACCTTCTCGAAGAGGACGACCGGCCTGCGGGCGGCAAGTCCCGTTTTCTCGTCTCGCTCGGAAAGCCTCAGCTTGCGGCGTTGCGTGAATACGCCGCCGAAAAAGGCCTCTCCGTCGCCGAGGTCGTGCGCCGTGCCGTGGACGAGTTTTTCGACCGTCGCTCCGCCGGCCGCCATGCGGGCCCGCCGTCGAACGGCGAGTGACACGATTCGCACCCGACGAGCCTCCTGCGGCAGTTTCCGAAGCTCTTTTAGACCATCGGCACGTCGCGACGCGGATTGAGGTCGTGGCTCATCTGGCCGAGGATGCCCGTCACCGCAGAGACAATCTTCGGGCCGACGACGGCGGTTCCGCAGAAGATCCCTGCGAAAAAGGCCGACAGTCCCACCAATACGGTTGTAAATTCGGGCATGCTTCCGCTCCCATGCGCCCCAATTCACTCGCTTCACACCGGGCGATGGCAATTTCAGGCCCTGCGGACATACCCCAGCCCCGACCGGGGCCACCGGCTCGACTCTCAAAGTTTTTAGAAGTCTAAGGGGAGAGCCGCTCGGTGAGGTATCGTCGATAACGATGATCCGTCTCGCGGACGACGTTCTCGCGAAGGCCCGAGACAGGGCCGCAGTGTGCCATGAGCCGGCGGGAGGAGGCCGTGCCGAACGCCTTCCCCCAGTCGGTGCGGTAGCACTTCCAGAAGTAGTCGGTCGCCTCGTCGAACGTGAGAGGGATCGCGTCGGAACCCCATCCGTAATTCGATCACTCGGCCGTCCACTCCTCGGGCCGCCGTGTGATGGTCACGAACGCTCCCGGGTCGCTGATTTCCGGATGCTCGATATCGAAGAACTGCACGCTCGCCCCGGCCGGCAACTCCGCCAGCAACGCGGCGATCTCGTCGCGCGACAATGCCTTCGCGAGGGTGAACCACGACCGCGTCGCATTTCCCGACCACGGCCGAGACTCGATCAGCCTGACGCCCTTGTGAGCGAAGAATCTGTCCATGGCCGTGCCTCGGCGACTCCGGACATGCGGAGCGCAAGTCTGCCACTGTCGAGCGAGCCGAACCCCGGCCGCGTCTCTGAAAGCGGTTGGTTGTTCGCTTTTCGCTGTCAGCTCTCCTCCATCAACTTGCTTTCATTCTGACTCCTGACTCCTGACTCCTGACTCCTCGTTTCTCTTCCCCGAAGGAAAGAGAGGAGCGCGCTCCTCCGCCTGTGCGACGCGGCGACACCGGCCCTTGCCGATCGACACCCCCCCCATGGAGGCGCCCGAGACGACGCCTCGCACTTCGCTGAGCGCAATCTCGT
>JACCRE010000305.1 GCA_013813775.1 Planctomycetaceae bacterium | reverse complement strand
CCCCCGGCCCCACTCCCGAGGGAGAGGGGAGTGCGATGGTGGAAAAAACGAACGAGCATCATGGTTGCCTCCGTTCGTAATCGCGGATCGCGTCGCGGATGGCCTTGAGTTCTGCATCGGACGGGTTCGTCTCGTCGAGCAGACGCGTCACGAGAGTACTCGCGGAGCCTTCGAAGGCGCGTCGACACAAGTCGCGGACCATCCGGCCCAGCGCGGCGTCCTTCTTCATCACGGGCACGTACAGAAACGCCCGGCCCTGCGGCGTGCGTTTCACGAGGCCCTTCTCGGCCATCACGTTCAGCAGGCTCATCACGCTCGTGTAAGCCCGGCCGCGTTCGTTCGCTTGCAGTACGTCGAGCACGTCGCGAACGGTGGCGGGGCCGGCGTCCCACAGAATCTGCAGCACCTCCAACTCGCCGGGTGTCGGGTGCGGATGCTTCGGTCGCGGCATGCGTCGTCCTTGCTGAGAAGGCCGACGACGAATTTACTGGTTAAGCCGTAGATGTCAACGGCAAAAACAGTAGAAGGAGGATTGAGGAGACAGAAGACAGGAGTCAGAATAGCAGAGGGAGACGCCTGCCGAGCTGAGGGGAGCCGGGCGCCGAGCCAGTGGCACGCAACACACACGGTAGAAGCATGACTTCAGCTAATCCGGCGAAGCCGCTCCTCTACGTCATTGGCGCCGTCGGTCTGTTGCAAGGCTGCATGGGCATACCGGTGGGACTCTTCGTCGGGCCCTACAGCCTCCGCCGACGCAGGACGTGCCTGCGATCCTCTTCGTTGCTCTCTTGGCGGCGCTGATCGGCACCGTACTCGTCGTCGCGATCTTGAACAGATCGTTGGCGTAGACCGAACCCTCTCACGCCACCGGCGCGAACCGCTCCACGATCGTTCGCGCCGTCCGCAATCCATCGATCGCAGCCGTCACGATCCCTCCGGCGTAGCCCGCGCCTTCGCCGACGGGATAGAGGCCGCCGAGGTTCGGGCAGGTTCTGCGAAGAGGGTCGCGGTCGATGCGGACGGGACTGCTGCCGCGCATCTCGGGGCCGACGAGGATCGCATTCCGCAGCAGATCGCCGCGGTACTTCTCGTCCATCACCGGCAGACCCGCCCGGATCGCTTTCGCGATTACGGGGGGCAGGACTTGCGATAAATCGAGCGGACGCGAGCCGCGTTGATAGGAGCAGTTCAGCACCGTCGAGTCGCGCGGAGACAGGCCCGCCACGAAATCGCCCGCCTGCTGAATCGGCGTGTGATATTTCCCGCCGGCGAGTTCAAATGCCTTGCGTTCGTACTCTTGTTGAACATGCACTCCCGCCAGCGGATGATCGCTGCCGAACTCGCTCGGGTCGAGCGTGACGACGAGCCCGCTGTTCGCGAAGGGCGTCTCGTGGCGGCTGTTGCTCATGCCGTTCGTGCAGAACAGGCCGGGTTCACTGACGCTGGGAATGATCCACCCGCCGGCGCACATGCAGAACGTGAACACGTCCTTCCCGCCGTTCGATTCCTTCGCGTTCGCGATCAGCGAGTAGTCGGCGGCTCCCAAGATGTCGATGTAGCGTTCGCGGCCATACTTGTGGCGGTTGATCTGCTCTTGCGGCTGTTCGATCCGCAGGCCGAGTTGGAAGGCCTTCTGGACGATCGGCACACCCTGCTCCAGCAGCGTTTCATACGTGTCGCGGGCGCTGTGACCGATCGCGAGGATGACGTGCCGCGTCGGAATGTAGCCCTTCGAGGTGACGATCCCCACGACGCGGTTGTCGCGGATGTTGAGCCGGTCGAAGCGGGTGTCGAACCAGTACTCGCCGCCGAGGGCGTCGATCCTCCGGCGGAAGTTGCGGCAGATCATGGGCAGCTTGTTGCTGCCGAGGTGCGGTCGCTGTTCATAGACGAGGCTCGGCCGGCCGCCGCATTCGACGAAGCGTTCGAGGGCGTAATCGACGTCGGGGCCGGAGACCCGGTAGGTGAGCTTGCCGTCGCTGAAGGCTCCCGCTCCGCCTTCGCCGAACAGGTAGTTGTTCTCGCGGTCGAACTCGCCGCCGGCGTCGAAGTCGCGGATCGCCGGCACCCGTTCCTTCACGGGCTTACCACGCTCGATGACGAGCGGCCGATAGCCCTTCTTCGCGAGATAATAGGCCGCGAGCAATCCCGCCGGTCCCGAGCCGACGACGACCGGCCGCTCGTCCATCGGTTCCTTACCCGGCGGCGGATCGTAGAACGTGTCTGGTGAATACGGCGCGAGATCCTGCTTGCGTTTCGGCGCGACGCCTTCCGGCAGCTCGACGGTCGCCGTGTAGACGTACTTCAGGTCGTTGCGCTGCCGCGCGTCGAGACTTTTCCGCACGATCCGCCAGCGACCGAGATCGGCTTTCGGCAGTCCCAGCCGATTGGCGATCGCCGAAGCGACGGCCTCTTCAGGCTCTTCGACGGGCAGGGTGAGATTGGAGAGCTTGAATGACATGATCTGCGAGTCTCGACGGTCCAGTAGGTCAGGCTCCCGCCTGACACTCCATGTGATCTCCGTTGCGTCAGGCAGCAGCCTGACCTGTCGGGCTGGCGCGGTATTGCCGCACAACAGAGCGACCGCAGACGCTGCTGTCAGCAATGATATCAGTGGAGCATTTCATTCCGAAGATACCGCTCCATCAGCTCCGTGAACGAATCCGCGACGACGTAAACATCGAAAGGTCGTTTATCGGAGAAGATCGCGATGATCTCGTTCGCTTCATTCGTTGCGGCCAACCGGATGCCATAGGTCGGGCACTCAATCGAGTGATCCGCGAAGAGATAAGTCGTGTTCGCGCCATCTATGAGTCCTTCCCGCGGCCATTTCTCTTCGACCGACTTCCATTCTTCGAGCGACCACCAGCAGTGGTATGACTGATCCATTTCAGAGTATTTGCCAGTCCCGTTGACGATCCTGAGGTAGTTACGAAGGTCGTCCGGGAGTCTGATGCCGTGCGTCGTCTCGAAGGCATCCAGGTCATCCACAGAGACACCTGGTCGCGGCTGCAGCTCCTCCGCGATCCATCGGGCTTTGAGTCGCTGACCAAGCTCGCTCGACACGGCAGTTCCCCTTACCTTTCCCCTTAGTCAGCCTCTTTCCAATCCCGCCACAGCCACCGCAGCGTGTCCGGGAAGATCGCGCCGCCGTGTTTCATGTTGTGGCCGCCGTCGCCGTACTCGAATTTGTAATCATAGGCGGCGAAGGCGAGGGCTTTGGCCATCTGTTGATTCGCGAGGGGCCAGTTGCCGTGGGCGTTGTCCAGGTCGTTCTCGCCGTCCTGCAGGAAGACGCGAATCGGCCGCTTCTCGGCCTTGCGGATGATGCCGGGGTAGACGTCGCCGCCGCGGATGTTCGTGAAGCTGCCGACGTGGCTCACGACTTTGCGGAAGGCGTCGGGGCGCTCCCAGGCGACGGTGAAGGCACAGATGCCGCCGCTGCTGATCCCGCAGATCGCACGCTGTTCGGGGTCGTCGGTGAGCTTGAGGTCGTAAGTCTCGCTGACGTGCGGCAGCACTTCGTCGATGATGAACGTGGCGTAGGCGTCGCTCAGCGTGTCGTACTCGACGCTGCGATTGCGGCGCGGCTCGCGGCCTTCTCGTTCTGACGGATAGACGCCGGGATCGACGAAGATGCCGACCGTCACCGGCATGTCACCCTTGGCGATGAGATTGTCGAAGACGGTCGTCGCGCGGCACTGGCCGTCTTTCTTGAGGTAGTTGCCGCCGTCCTGAACGACTATCACGCAGGCCGGATTTGAGCCGTCGTACTGCTGGGGGATGTAGACCCAATACTTCCGTGTTGTGCCCTTATAGACGTTCGGGCTGTCGAACGTGCCTTCTTCGATAAGACCCTGCGGCACGCCCTCTTGCACCTGCGAATCGGGGCCGAACGTGTAGTCATCGGCGGCAAAGGCCGATGACCAAAGGGAGGCAAGCAGCGTGGCGAACGTGAGCGCTCGAGAAGTCATGCGCGTGGCCCTTGTACGAGCGTCGGAAGTCGTAGAACGCCCATCGTAGCTCAGCGGGCCTCCCCTGCAACGACGCCGGCAGACGACGAATTTCCGAATCCTCGTCACAAGTTCCCGTAGGGGTGTCAGAACGTTGTCACCCCCGGCGGGTAGGTTCATCGTCGGTCGTAACGGCCCGGCGGCAGCCCCACACGGAATGATCGGGGGTTCCGATCATCCGCATCCGCCGACACGGGGGGCTGCCGCCGTTGTTTTCGCGTTCAGAACCGCGGGCAGAGGAGTCGCACATCGCCCGAAGCGTCGGGCGAAGAAACATGCATTCATGATACCGTCGTTCCGCCCAACCCAGTCACGATTCCGATTCATAGTGGATCATTGCGCTTGATGTGATGATCTGGAATGGCATGCTTGAGTTCATCGTGGATATCCACGGAGGCCTCGATGAAGAGATCCAGCAAGTACGAGGTGAAGCAGGTCTTCCGCTCCGGCTGCGCCTCAGCCTGCGCTCCAGCCCCACACGCTCACCCTACAATCCTGACTCTCATTACAACTGGTGCCAAAACCACCAGCAGGTCATTCCACTTCGCTCGTGATTCGCCTCTCAACTCGGCGGCGAGCAAGACCATCGCCCGCAGCGCCGGATTCCGCCTCCCGGCGACCGTCACCGGTTCGCCCGTCTCGTCATCGAGCCGAGAGAGCGCGACTTTCTTCCCGTCAAGGTAGTCGAGAATCAGCCGCAGCTCATCGGCCTCGGACATCCGGTCGCCGTGTTCGGCGCGAAGCGCCTCGCGCGCCCGTCGAACGGCGTCCAGCTTCGGCTTCGCGAACGCCTGCCCGAAGCGGATCGGGACGACGATCAATCCCTCATCGAACGCGAACTTGAACAGCGTCCGCACTCGTTGCATCTCGTTTCGGAGGGCGACGACCCCTCGCTTTTTCGCCAGCTTCGCGCGGAGCTTCCGGAAGTCATCCGGCACAAGGTCGGCCACCGCCCGCCCCTTGCCGAACGCCTCAACGACGGCCGCACACGTCGCGTAGTACGTCTCGAAAGTCCGGGGGCTCAACTCGCCGCTGTCCCAGATCGCTTCCTCGTGCGCGAGGAAGCGGTTCGCCAGGTCGGCGACGGTTAGCTCGTCCGTCTTCTCGCGCGGCTCGCGACCGGGGAGCAGATCGTCTTTCTGCTCAAGTCAGAGGTCGATCGCGGCCACGCCCTTGGAATCGTCGGCGACCTGCCAAAATAGAAGACACGACCGCGAACCTTCTTGCACCAGTATCCCGCCCCCTTTGTGTAGAGGAAAGTCGGCGCGGGGCTTGTGCGACGTTTTCGATTTTCGCGGTGGGCGTACCGGGCGTAGTGGTCGGTCCGGCGTCGATCGGCTAGAATCTTTCTCCACGGGCCACCTCGCTTCTCAATAGGGTCAGGTGTCTCAGGCTCCCGTCGCGTTCCAGCCGGCGGGGGCCGCTTCTACCCCCCGTAGAGAGCTCCGGGCGTAAAGAGCTTTCGGGTTGCGGCGGGAAAAACGAAGCAAAGCCTTATAGAATCAGCAAAAGCACTCGTAGCTCAATCGGATAGAGCATCGGTCTTCGGAACCGAGGGTTGGGGGTTCGAATCCCTCCGAGTGCATTTTCCTTCTTTCGCGTCGGGGCGATGTTTTGCCCGATGGGTGCCGCAGTTTTAGGTGCAGCCAGTCCAAGGGATCTTCTCGGGGCACCACTATCCGCCTGCTGTGATCGCTGCGCCTCGGCAGCCGTCCGTTCCGCATGGTTTTCTCTTTCCTGAAACGCCGGCGGAGGGCGAAGCTTCTCGCCGAGCCGTTTCCGCCGGCGTGGGAAGACCATCTCTCGGGAGGCTTTCCGCAGTTTGCCGCCCTTCCCGCCGCTCATCAGCCGCGGCTGCGTGACCGGCTGCGGATCTTCGCCGCCGAGAAGTACTGGGAAGGCATCAACGGCTTCGACGTCAACGACGAAATGCGGACCATCATCTCAGCGATGGCCTGCACGTTGACGCTCGCCTTCGATGACGACGAGGCGTTATTTCCGAGCGTCTCGCGAGTGCTGCTGTTTCCCGAAACGATCACCCGGCAGATGCGGCAGCGTCGCAACGGGCATGTCGTGACCGAAGACGAGGAATGGCATCTCGGCGAGGCATGGTCGACGGCGAACTCGCTGACCGGCGGAGTCATCGCGCTCGCCTGGACCGACGTGCTGCGCGGCGGTGCGAATCCCGTCGACGGAAAGAACGTCGTCTATCACGAGTTCGCGCACGCGCTCGACATGGCCGACGGCGCCGTCGAAGGCACTCCGCCGTTGGGAAGCATTTCGGCCGAAGAGGAGTGGACGGCGACGCTGCAAAGCGAGTTGGAAGAACTCCGCCGACAATACCACCAGGGCTTCGGCATTCCGATCGATCCATACGGCCTGACGAACCCCGCCGAGTTCTTCGCCGTCTCCACCGAAAGCTACGTCGAACGCCCTCGTCTGCTGCAACTCAAGCTGCCGCGGCTGTATGACTTGTTGGACTCATTTTATAGGTTGACGCCGGCAGAGTGGTGAGCCTGGTTCCGCCGTAGCGCAACGGTGCTCTAGTATTACAGTTGTATTTCCCTCTTGGGGCTACCGCGGGTCCTGTAGTGACAAGCTTGGGCGAGGGCTTGATGGCGCCGCCTCCAGAGAGAGCGGGCAAGAGTCCGTTCCTGATCCAAGACGCG
>JACCRE010000289.1 GCA_013813775.1 Planctomycetaceae bacterium | reverse complement strand
ACGGTCGCGGCTCTGGAAACGGACTTCGAACCGCGGCTCAACCGGCGACCAAGAGCGAAGGCCGCCTTCCAAAGCCCGTCGATCGCGTTCGCGGCCAGCATCGCCGTCGCCAATTGCACGAAGAACGCGAAGCGAAACGGACTTCTTGCGAGCGCGAGACCAGGATGCAACGCCATGACTGCCTTGTAGGGCGACCATTGCCGAATTTCGAAGGCAGGGCCGAGGGAGAGTCCGAATGCGGCCGCTCCGAACAGGATGACGAATAAGGTCCATCGCCGTCGGCCGCGCATGCAAAGCCCGGCGACGATGCCGGCAGTCGCCAGGAACAGCTTGAACGGCCCTCCGCCGAGCATCCATAACGGACGCTTGGGATCTTTGAAATCCGGACCCTCGATTCGCGGCCGCCACGGCGTCGTGAGATAGTCGCGCGGTTGTGCCGACAGTGACACGATCAACGATTCGTCTCGATGCCACTCGTACTCTCGTTTCGCCTCGAACTGGGCCCACAGGATGGGCAGTGACAGCATTCCGGCGACGACTGCCGATGCCGCCACGAAGAGCCAGAATCGCCAATCGAGCCAGCGGCCGAAGACAAGCGGCAAAAACGTCAGCGGCAACAGAACCGAGAGAAACAAGCCGAAGTAGTTGCAGGCCGCGTAGCAGAGAAACGCAGCGACTCCGAGCAAAGCGGCGTTCGCAATCGTCGGCGCGTCACGCAGGACGACAAGCCGGTCGATGGTCCACACGACGCCGCAGATCGCGGTGAGTTGCAGCACGCCGAGTTGCCAATGCACCATCGGCAGCGTCTCAACGAGCACTCCGCCAAGCAAAGCCGGCACGATCGCCAGCCCGGTTCGCTTCAACAGACGAAACGTAACGACGCCGTTCAGCGTGAGCACCGCGAGCAGATAGATGTTGTACCCCGCCGCCGGTCCAGCCGCGTAAACGATCAGGGCGACGATCAACGAGGTCGGTTGCGCTTCGGAGAATGCCAGCGCATACCGTGACGGCGAGAAGATCGGCGCGTGCCAGTACTCCGAAAACCCATATCGCGCCCGATCCGCATTCCACCAGACCGTCCATGCGTTGAGCGCCGGCACCGAGGCCGCTTGTTCGGTGCCGAGGGGAAGGTGAGTACCGACTGAAGTCGCCAAAGGCCAAGTGAGCGCGATAGCGAATGCGACATAGCCGATCAGGATACCGGCTCGTAAGCACCACGTCGGCGCGGGCCTCGGCGGAGTTTGAGATGCTGGATCAAAGGAGTTAACCACGGGCCGACCATGAGTGTCGCGAAGCGCAGCCGTTATACCTTACGAAGTCAGCCGACGGTTGCGTGTGAATCATGCGTGTGAATCAATCGTTCGAGGCGATAAGGCGATGCATTCACAGCGATGAAACGCCCATCGCTCGTTATCGCGATCCCGCTTGTGGTCGTCGCGCTCGCGTCGTCGGCCCTCTTCTATCATCTGAGCGGCCCAACCTCGACCGGACGCGATCCCGTCGAGAGACTCGCCTCCAGGCTACGTACGTCAGGCGAAAGCCGCGTTTCAACGCAGCCCGACGTGAAACGACCGTTGGATCGTCCGCCGATTCGCTTCCATGTCGCCGCGACCAGCATCGACTTTCAATACTTCAACAGCGACAATCCGGCAACGCGCTGGTGCGCGGATGTTCGAGCTCACGGCGGCGGCGTTCGTGTGGTCGAGTTCGATTCGGTCACCATTTTCTGGGCGCACGGGCAGGTCCAACGATTTCAGGGCTTGGCAGCGGATGCCGACTGGATGATCATTGCAGGACGAGGCCGTCCATTTCGCCTCGCGAACTAGAATCGCGAGACATTTTTGGTTGAAATCTTCTGAAGATGCGTTCGAAGTCCCCGAACGTGTCGGCTCTCGCCGGTGGCTCCTGCCGGATGATGTCGTTTCCGATCACAACTTCAAGCTTCGCGCGGGCGGCGGGTCTCTTTCTCGCGGTTTTTGTCTACGGCTCCGTCGCATTCGCGCCGACATTCGCCAGTGCCGCATGCGGCGACTGGCTGAATCATGCCGCCGACCAGACGGCAGACCCGTTGACGAGGGCCGACGAGTCGCCGCGTCCTTGTTCCGGTCCCGATTGCCAACGGAACGGTTCCGACATGCCCTTCGTGCCGCCCGCCGCACCGGAGACGACCTCCGACCGGTCGGCTCATGTCGGCTCGTCTCCTGTCGCCGGCATCCAAGACGTGGATCGGTTTCTGTGGGACGAGCGCCTTGGCAAGACCTGCTTCATTCCCTTCGTGCCTGACCGACCGCCCCGCGACTGACCCTTCGCGGATTCCGGCACGCCGCCTGGCTGGGGAGCGAGTTCTCGCCTGACGCCGGTTCCCGCGTGACCGCGTCCTCTCAAAGTGTGGATCAACAGGCCCGCATGCCTGCGTCCACCGCCGGTTCGTCATTCCTTCTTGCAGGGTCATTCCAATGTCGGGTGAGCATTCCGCTGCGCCGAGGCAAGCTTACGTGCCCGCAGTCGGGCCGCGGCTCAAGGTTCTGTTGCTGGTCGTCTTCGGCCTCGCCGCACTGCTGGGCGCGAACAGCGTCTATCTCGCGAGCGTCACCGCTCTCGAAGCGATGACCCAGCACGTGTATCAGAACTGGTTCTACCAGCTCATGTTCCTGGGGCATCTCGCTCTTGGACTGGTCTTTCTTTTGCCGTTCGTGCTCTTTGGCGTCGTGCATCTGTGGACGGCCCGCCACCGCAAGAACCGCAGGGCGGTTCGCGTGGGCTATGCCTTGTTCGCGACGTCGCTCGTGATGCTCGTAACGGGCTTCATGCTCGTGCGGCTCGAGGGAGTCATCTCTCTGAGACAGCCCGCGGCCCGCAGCATCGTGTATTGGCTGCACGTCGCCACGCCGCTCGTCTGTCTATGGCTCTACTGGCTGCACCGCCTCGCGGGGCGACGCATTCGTTGGCGACTCGGCTTCGCCTACGGAGGCGCCGTGGCGGCTTTGGTGGCGGGCATGGTGCTGATGCACAGCGAAGATCCGCGGCAATGGAACGTCGTCGGTCCCAAAGGCGGCGCCAAGTATTTCCAACCGTCGCTCGCGCTCACCGCCACTGGAAACTTCATTCCGGCGTCGAAGCTGATGGACGACGAATACTGCAAGAGCTGCCATGCCGACGTGCACGCAGGCTGGTCGGCGAGCGTGCATCGTTTCAGCAGCTTCAACAATCCCGCTTATCTTGCGAGCGTGCGTGAGACTCGCGAGGTCTCTCTCAAACGTGACGGTAACGTGCAGGCCAGCCGCTGGTGCGCCGGCTGCCACGATCCGGTGCCGTTCTTCTCGGGCGCGTTCGACGACCCGAAGTTCGACGACGTGAATCATCCCACCGCGCAAGCCGGCATCACCTGCACCGTCTGCCACTCGATCACGCACGTCAACAGCACGAAGGGGAACGCCGACTTTACGATCGAGGAGCCGGAGCACTATCCCTTCGCCTACAGCGACAACGCGGCCTTGCAGTGGGTGAACCGCCAGCTTGTCAAAGCCAAACCGGCGATGCACAAAAAGACGTTCCTCAAGGACTTTCACACGTCGGCGGAGTTCTGCTCAGCCTGCCATAAAGTCCACCTTCCGTTCGAGTTGAATCACTACCGCGAGTTTCTCCGTGGACAGAACCACTACGACACCTATTTGCTCAGCGGCGTGTCGGGCCACGGCGCTCGCAGCTTCTACTATCCCGAGAAAGCCCAGGCGAACTGCAACGAGTGCCACATGCCGCGCGTGGCATCCGACGACTTCGGGGCCAAGCCTTACAAGGATTCCAACGGAACCTTGCAGGTCCACAACCATCTGTTCCCCGCCGCCAACACGGGCATCGCCTGGCTGAAGGGAAAAGAAAACGTCGTCGAAGCGCACCAGGACTTCCTTAAAGGCACGATGCGCGTCGATCTCTTCGGCGTGCGCGAAGGGGGCACGATCGACGGCAAGCTAATCGCGCCGCTTCGGCCGGAAGTCCCCGCACTGAAGCCCGGCGGGACGTATCTCTTCGAAACAGTCATTCGCACACTGAAACTCGGTCACCCCTTCACGCAGGGCACCACCGACAGTAACGAAGTCTGGCTCGATATTGTCGTCCGCAGCGGCGATCACATCCTCGGCCGAAGCGGCGGCATGAACGATGAGAGAAACGTCGATCCCTGGTCGCACTTCGTCAACAACTTCGTGATCGACCGCGAGGGAAACCGCATCAACCGCCGCAATCCTCAAGACATCTTCACGGTTCTCTACAATCACCAGATCCCGCCGGGGGCCGGTCAGACGGTCCACTACGGCTTCACGGTGCCCGAGGATGTTTCGGAGCCGATCACCGTCGAGGCGAAGCTGCAATATCGCAAGTTCGATTCCGAATACATGCGATTCGTGTCGGACAAGACGAAGCCCGGCGATCTTCCTCTCCGCGGTCGCGAGCCCGGTAAGGAATACATCAACCAGCTTCCGATCACGACGCTCGCTTCCGACTCGGTGACCTTCCCGATCGAAGGGATCGATCTTCAAGTCGACAACCCACCCCGAGACATCCCCGAGTGGCAGCGCTGGAATGACTACGGCATCGGTCAGTTCCTCAAGGGGAAGGCCGAACTACGGCAGGCCGCCGAAGCCTTCGAGCAGGTCGAGAAGCTCAACCGTTACGACGGGCCGTTGAACCTCGCGCGGGTGCTGCATGCGGAAGGGCGTCTCGATGAGGCGACCGCCGCGCTCGCGAGAGCCGCCGAGTTCAAAGACCCCGCCGCACCACCCTGGACGATGGGCTGGCTGTCGGGCGTCATCAACCGCGAACAAGGCCGGCTCGACGAGGCGGAGCAGGATTTGCGAGGCGTGCTTGAGACCAGAACCGCTGAAATGGTCGAGCGCGGCTTCGACTTCTCGCTCGACTACGAAGTCATCAACCTGTTGGGGCAGACTTTGTTCGACCAGGCCCGTCAGATTCGCGGAGCGGCGAGGGCGGAGGAACGCGCAGCGTTGCTGCGGAAAGCCGTCGAGCAGTTTGAAAAGACTTTGAAGCTCGACAGCGAGAACGCCAGCGCCCACTACAATCTCTCCCGGCTCTACATCGAACTGGGCGATGAGCGACTCGCTGACGAACATGCGAAGCTTCACGATCGTTATAAGACCGATGACAATGCCGCCGACCGTGCCGTACGTCTCGCCCGCGAGAAGTACCCGGCCGCCAATCACGCCGCCGAAGCCGTCGTGATCTACGATCTGCAAAGACCCGAAGCGTTCGGACTCGCCGCGACGCGGTCCGCCGTCCGTGGCGATGAGGTGAAGCGATGACGCGTCCGAATCCGCTCGACCGCAGCCGGCACCGTCCGGCGGCCCGGCCTCCCGCGACATCCGTCGAAGACGTGCCGGGCGATGATGCGCTCATCGGCAGGGCGTTTCGTGTCTCGTTGCTGGTGATCGTGATCTGCGCGACCGCCGGCGGCCTGTTCGGTTGGTGGCTGAACCGCCCGCAGCCCGTCGCGGTCACGCCGCCAGCACAAGTCTCGCTGCCGGCGAAACGCACGGCTCCGACGGTCGAGCCGCCTGCGATGCCCTTTCGCGACGTCACGGCCGAGGCCGGCGTCACCTTCGTGCATGAAAATGGTGCGACGGGCCAGAAATTGCTTCCGGAAACAATGGGCGGCGGGGTCGGCGTGCTCGACTACGACTCCGATGGAGACTCCGACATCCTCTTCGTGAATTCGCAGGTCTGGCGGGGCGATGCGACACCTCACGAAACGCCCGCGACCTGTGCGCTGTTCGCGAACGACGGCACCGGCAAGTTCACCGCCGCGACGAAAGAAGCCGGGCTCGACGTCGGCCTCTACGGAATGGGTTGCGCGATCGGCGACTTCGACAACGACGGCGATCCCGACGTCTATCTCACCGCCGTCGGGCCGAATCGTTTGCTGCGGAACGATGGCGGCAAGTTCGTCGATATCACACAGCAGGCGGGCGTCGCCGGGCCGGCCGACGCCTGGGGCACGAGTTGCGGCTGGTTCGATTACGACAATGATGGCCGGCTCGACCTGTTCGTGTGCAATTACGTCGTCTGGTCGCGGGAATACGACCTCGCACAGAACTTCCGTCTTCTCGGCAGCGACACGAGAGCCTACGGCAGACCCCAGAACTTCGAGGGCACCTTTCCTCTGCTCTATCGCAACAAAGGTGACGGCGTCTTCGAAGACGTGACCGAGGCCGCGGGCCTGCAAGTGCGCAATCCCGACCTGAACCGTCCGATGGCGAAATCTTTAGGCGTGACGTTCGCCGACTTCGACAGCGACGGCGATCTCGACATCGTCGTCGCGAACGACACCGTGCAGAACCTGCTGTTCGAGAACAATGGGAACGGACGATTCACCGAAGTCGGCGCGCAATCGGGCATCGCCTTCGACGTCGCCGGCAACGCCCGCGGTGCGATGGGCATCGACACGGCGACGTTTCGCGGCGGCACGGCGGTCGGGGTGGCAATCGGGAACTTCGCCAACGAGATGACCGCGTTCTACGTGACGCGAAAAGGCGAGACGAACTTCACCGATGAGGCGGTCTCGAACGGTCTGGGTCCGCAAACGCGGCTCGAATTGACGTTCGGCGTGCTGCTCGCCGACTTCGATCTCGACGGGCGTCCCGATTTGTTTGCAACAAACGGACATCTCGAAGAAGACATCAATCGCGTTCAGCCCAGCCAGCATTACGAACAGGCTCCGCAGATTTTCTGGAATTGCGGCGAGGATCAAGCGACGGAGTTTTGCCCGCTCACCGAAAAGCAGGTCGGCGAGGAATTCTTCGAGCCGACCGTCGGCCGCGGAGCCGCCTACGCCGACTTCGACGGTGACGGCGATCTCGACATCGTGATGACGGCGGTCGGCCGACCCGCGCGCTTGCTGCGGAATGATCTGCCGGAAGGCCGTCAGTGGCTTCGACTGAAGCTCATCGGCAAAGAATCCAACCGCGACGCGATCGGCGCAAAAGCGACGATCACCGCCGACGGCATCACGCAGTCCCAAACGGTCATGCCGACGCGGGGTTATCTCTCCCAGTCGGAAAAGACGCTGACGTTCGGCTTCGGCAAGTCCGAGAGCGGCCCCGGTATCGAGAAGATCGAAATCACCTGGCCTTCCGGGAAGACGACGACTCTCGACGATCTGGAAGTCGTCATGACGCACGTCGTCGAGGAACCGTAGCCGACGGCGTTTTGTGATTCGGGGGATCGCCCGCCTCTCCCGATCCCCCGCCTCCCCAGTCCGTTTCGCATCGACGGACCCTCCCGTATGATCGAATGCGTTCGTGTTGGAGGAATCATGACCCGGCTGACTGTGATTGCGTGCGTGTTGATCTTCACGGGAATTGCCGCTTCGGCAGCGGAGCCGTTTCCGCTGCGCGACGGCGACGTCGTCGCGTTCGTCGGCAACACATTTCTCGAGCGCGATCAACGCGACGGGTACATCGAACTGGCCCTGACGCTCTCGGCCCCCAACGCCGACGTGTCGTTTCGCAACCTCGGCTGGTCGGGCGACACGGTCGATGGTCGAGCGCGGCGTTATTTCGGATCGACCGAAGAGGGTTACAAGCACCTGCTCGACCATCTCGACGCCGTGAAGCCGACGGTCATCGTCGTCTGCTACGGCACGAATGAAGCCTTCGACGGCGAAGCCCGGCGAGCAGGTTTCATCGAGGGTTACTCTCGATTGCTCGAAGATCTGCGGAAGAGGACCGAGCGAATCCTGCTGGTCTCTGCGCCGCCGCTCGAACCGGGTTCTTCTCCGGCTCCGGCCGTCGCCAAGCGCGTGAATCAAGAAATCACCAAGCAGTCCGAGGCCGTTCGTGAACTGGCTGGCAAATACAGCCTGGGATTCGTCGATCTCTTCACGCCGATGCACAAAATGGTCGGCGGCGGCAACGACACGGAGCCTTTGACTGACAACGGGCTGCATCTCACGCCTCGGGGCTATCGCATCGCAGCGAACGAGATCGTCGAAGGTGTCGCGGAGTCAACGAATGCGAGCACGGATGTCGCGGAGGCGTTGAGCGAATCCGAAGAGCGGCTGCGCCAGGCGATCGTCGAAAAGAACATGCTGTTCTTCCATCGCCATCGGCCGGAAAATGAAACGTACCTGCGCGGCTTCCGCAAGCACGAGCAGGGCAACAACGCCGCGGAGATCTACGCCTTCGAGCCGCTCGTCGCCGAGAAGGATCGCGAGATCTTCGAGCGTCGCAAAGCCGCGATGAAATGACTCCTCGTTGATCTGCGACCCGTCCGGAAGCGGCACGCTGCCTGCGGTCGCGGCCAAACCAATTGACGTCTCATCACTCTTTCCGAGCCTTTGTCTCGATGAATACATCGCGATTCTCGTTTGCCGCATCAGTCATGCTCGCGGCCTCGACCGCCTTCGCCCAGCGGGATCTGACGGACATTCCCGATCCCGATCCGATGAAGCAATTGGAGCAGCTCAAGGTCGCTGAAGGGTTCGAGATCAACCTGTTCGCGTCCGATCCCGACATTGCGAAACCGATTCACTCGAACTGGGATGCGCGAGGCCGGCTGTGGGTCGCGACGAGCAGCGTCTATCCGCAGCTCGAGCCGGGCGAGGTCGCGAACGACAAGATCGTCGTTCTCGAAGACACGACGGGAGATGGCAAGGCCGACAAGACGACCGTCTTCGCCGACGGCCTGCTGATACCGACCGGCGTCCTTCCGGCCGGCAACGGAGCGTACGTCGCCAACTCCACCGAGTTGCTGTTCATGGAAGACACCGACGGCGACGGCAAGGCCGACAAGAGCCGGGTCGTGCTCTCCGGATTCGGCACCGAAGACACGCACCACATTTTGCACACGCTTCGCCGCGGTCCCGGCGGGTACGTCTACTTCAATCAATCGATCTACATCCACTCGAACATCGAGACCCCGTGGGGGCTGAAGCAACTCGACGGCGGCGGGATCTGGAAGTTCCGCCCGGAGACGCTGGAACTCGACGTGTGGGTCCGCGGCTTCGTGAATGCCTGGGGTCACAGGTTCGATGACTGGGGGCAGGAATTCGCCACCGACGGCGCCTACGGCGAGGGCGTCAACTACGTCTTTCCAGGTTCCGCCTTCGTGACGGCCGTCGGTGCCGAACGCATCCTGCACGGCATGTCGCCGGGGCAGCCGAAGCATTGCGGGCTAGGGATCCTGTCGGGACGGCATCTTCCGGAAGACTATCGCGGCACGTTCGTGACGAACGATTTTCGCGGCCATCGTGTGAACCGCTTCGCCGTCGAGGAATCGCAAAGCGGCTATGTCGCGCGGCAGTTGAACGATCTCGTCTGGACGGATCACGTCGCGTTTCGACCGATCGACGTCTCGATGGGTCCGGACGGAGCGATCTACGTCGTGGACTGGTACAACCCGATCATCCAGCACGGCGAGGTCGATTTCCGCGACCCGCGCCGCGACAAGATTCACGGCCGCATCTGGCGCGTTTCCGCGAAGGGCACGCCCTCGCTCAAGAAGCCGCAATTAACCGAGGCGTCGGCGAGCGAACTGGTGGCTGCTCTGAAGTCGCCGGAGCGATGGGAACGCGATGTCGCACGCCAACTCATCGGCGAGCGAGGCAGGAAGATGATGGAGCCGGCGATTCGCGAGTTCGTGACGGCTCTCAATCAATCTGAAGCTTCGTTCGAACGCGATCGGCTGGAAGCGTTGTGGGCGTTGCAGTCCGTCGATGTCATCGACGAGCCGCTGCTGTCGGCGGTTCTGTCATCGAAGGACCATCACGCTCGTGCCGCCGGCGTGAGGGTCTTGTCGGACTGGTCGGCGGAGGTCGCGGACAGCAGGAAACGTCTCGCCGACGCGGTCGCCGATGAGCATCCGCAGGTCCGGCTCGAAGCGGTCAATGCGTTGCGGGGCGTGGGCGACGCCGATGCGGCCCGATTGGCGCTGACGGCGCTCGACAAGCCGGTCGATGAGAATCTCGATTACGCGTTGTGGCTGACGGCTCGCGAGCTGCAATCGGAATGGCTGCCGAAAGTGGCAGAAGATCCCACCTACATCGGAACGGTCCGCCGGCTCGTGTTCGCGTTGACGGCAGCCGGTTCTTCGGAGGCCTTACAGCCCGCCATCGTCCTTTGGGACGCCGATGACCTCTCCCCCGATGAACGCAACGCCGTCGCCGGTCTGCTGGGCCGCTTCGGCGGCCCGGCGGAACTCAGTCGGCTGGCAACTGAGAAAACGCTGAGCAACGCCGCCATGCGTGGCGCGGCTCTGGCCGCGCTGCTGACGGCCGCGCGCGAGCGGAAGGTCGTTCCGCAAGGGGCCGCGAACGTGGCGAAGCTACTGGAGGCCGACGACAAGTCCTCTTTGCCTGCCGCGGCGGAGCTTATGGGCCTCTATCGTCTCGAAGGCGGCCCAAGCACCTTGGAACGGTTGGCGTCGTCGGCTTCCGGCGACGTTCGTCAGGCGGCCTTGGCTGGACTCGTGGCGGACGGTCGCCCCGCCGCCCGTGATGCACTCGTGAGGCTCGCTGAGACCGATGCAGCGAAGTCGATTCGACCACAAGCCGTGGCCATGCTGGCGAGGATCGATGCGAAGCAAGCCGCGAAATCCGCGGCGTCTCTTTTGTCCGCGGGCAACAGCGATGCCGAGACGACCGCGCTGACGGCGGCGTTCCTGGCCGTTCCGGGCGGATCGGAGGCGCTCGCGCAAGCTCTCAAGGGGCAATCGCTGCCGGAACCAGTGGCGCTCGCGGCGTTGCGTGCCGTCAGCACGTCCGCGCGAAAGGCCGACAAGCTTGCCGATGCGATTCGCGAAGCGGGGAATCTCGCACCGCTTGAAGAAGAGCTGACTTCCGACCAGCTTCTCGCCCTCGTCGAGCGTGTGCGCACCTCGGGCGATCCTCGACGAGGCGAATCGCTGTACCGGCGCGACGATCTGCAATGCGTCAAATGCCACGCCATCGGCGGCGGGGGCGGCATCGTCGGTCCCGACGTCACGAGCATCGGCGGCAGCGCACAGATCGATTATCTCATCGAATCCCTCTTGCAACCGAGCAAGAAGATCAAGGAGGGCTATCACACGACGACGGTCGTCCGCGAGGACGGCACGATCGCTTCCGGCGTGCTCGTGCGGAAGACCGACGACGAGATCGTCATCCGCGACAACAACGCCGTCGAGATCAGCATTCCGATGGCCGACGTCGTCGAAGATGCGATTTCACCCATCTCCTTGATGCCGACGGGGTTGACGACGAAGCTGCGTCGAGACGAGATCGTCGATCTGGTCGCGTTTCTCTCGCGACTGGGCAAGGACGACGAGTACCGGGTTCCGGCGAAGCGACTCGTCCGAACGTGGCAGGTGCTCGATGCCTCGCCGGAAGTCGGTGCCGCGGTCCGCGGCAACGGCATCGGCGCGTTGGCTCGCACTCCGGAGAAGTTCCCGTGGCGCAGCGTGACATCGAACGTCGCAGGGGAGCTGCCGATCAACGAGTCGCCACCCGTGGATTTCTTCAACGGACAGAGGTTCCGCGTCGTCCGCTTCGGTCTGACGACTTCGCAGGCCGGCTCGGCGTCGATTCGCGTCTCGAATGCCGAAGGCGTCGCCGGTTACGTTCGCGGCGAGCCACTTCCGATCAGCTCGGAAACGAAGGTCGAGCTTTCGGCTGGCACGACGCCGATCACGTTCGTGCTCGACGAGAGTCGGTTTTCGGACGCGACGCTCGCGATTGAAGTGGTCGATGATTCCGAATCGCCGGCCCGTCCGGAGCCGGCGAAAAGTTTTTGACGGCGTCCATTTTTCGACAGGAATCGCATCTGCGGAAGGCCTCGAAGACGCCGCAATCGGCTTTGGCGATCGAGCGGCTGATCTTCTAAGTCAGGGCTTGAGTTCGCTTCCGCATGACACGGCGGGGAAAGGCCTACAGGGCGTTCCCCGCAGATGCATCGTGCGAGAGCATGAAGTTTGCGAACTCGCTCTAGCCGCGTCTGCCTGAACGTGCTAGAGGACGCGGTCGGAGGCCGGCGCACGCCGGCGATTCTTATCTGGTGATCCTTCGCATGCGAAGGGATTCGATCCCTATGGCGCAGCGGAAGGGGGAACTCGCATGACGCGGAAACTCGGAATCACGTTCACGGCTCTCGCACTCGCCTTTGCCGCCGGTCAGGTCTACTCCTCGACCGGCGACGACGCCGACCCGCAGGCGGCGCCGCGGGAACTCGCCGAGAAGCTCGCCGGCTGCATCGCCGAAGACGACTTCGACGCGCTCAAGATGGAAATGTGGAAGTGCAGCGTCGATGAAGGCGTCGTCGGTCCGCTCGCCGATCAGCTCACGCTGCCTTACAAGCGATTGTGCGAAGGTCTCGGCACGCGCTCGAAGGTCGAACTGCTGAAGTCCGAGATGATCGGCTCAAGCATCGCCCGCTACAGCTACGCCGAGTTCCACAGCCGCGGCGTCATCGTGTGGCAATTCGAGTTCATCAAGCCCGCCGAGGAATGGAAGCTCCACGCCTACGGTTGGGGCCCGCTGCGACTCGATGGGAACGCTCCGACGGCGGCGATGGGACAGTAGGCGAACGCTGGACTCGTTGTTCGCTCCTGGACTCACGCTTTCGGTCTCGCCAACGCGAAGCCGCAAGCGTGTTTTCGTTCACGCAGCCCCCGGCCCGCCCACCCCGCGCCATCCGAGGTAAGCCGCATAGGCCAGCAGCAGCAGCGTGCCTTCGAGGCGGTTGAGTCTCTGGCCCGTCCAGAGCAACGGAAACAACGCGAGGCTGAACACCAGCATGACGGCGAAGTCGATGCCGTCGATGCCGGGGAACGTGATCGGCTTGATGAGGCCCGTGAAGCCGAGGATGTTCAGAATGTTGAACAGGTTCGAACCCACGACGTTTCCGACGGCGATGTCGCTGTGACCGCGGGCGGCGGCGATGAGGCTCGCGGACAATTCGGGCAGGCTCGTGCCGATGGCCACGATCGTGAGCCCGATCACCGCCTCGCTGATTTCGAGCATGCGGGCGAGCTGCACGGCGCCATCCACGAACAGACGTCCGCCGACGACGAGCATCACGAGACCGGCGACGATCAGCAGCAACTGCATCCAGAGCTTCCCTCCGGGCGGGACATCGGCTGCCAGCTCTTCGGCGTACTCCGCCTGCACCGCCTTGCCCTCCTGCCGGGCGAGCCGCAGCACGATCAGCACATAGGCGACCAATCCCGCGACGAGAAACGCGCCCTCGGCTCGACCAAGGCTTCGATCGTGAACCGCGAGCACGAAGGCGACGCTCACGGCCGCCAGCAGAGGCACGTCGAACCTCAAGAGCTGCATATGGACGCCGATCGGCTTGATCAGAGCGGTCAGGCCGAGAATCAGACCGATGTTCGCGATGTTCGAACCGACGACGTTGCCCATCGACACGTCGCCCTTGTTCTCGATGGCCGCGTTGAGGCTCACGGCGAGTTCCGGACAACTCGTTCCGAAGGCGACGACCGTCAGCCCCACGGCGAGCGGCGTGAGGCCCAGCCGCAGTGCCAACCCGGCGGCGCCGCGCACCAGACCTTCGCCGCCGAAATAGAGCAGCGCGAGTCCAACAATCAGATAGAGGATCGGGATCAGCATCAATACGTCGAGGGAAGGGAGGAGTGCAGTTCGGACAAAGCTTCTGGGCGGGGGCTCCGGCGAATCCGTGGCCACGCAGCGCACAGAGGATAGCAAGTCCTGCGGGAAATCCGCCCCTGCACCGGATGACAGTTGAAGCGGTTGCAAAGGCGCCGCACGCACGACGGGGCCGCTCTGGGAACTTTGCGGCCGCGTACTCGACCTGTTCACGGAGTACGAATGCCGCAACGACCGCCAACACTGCGGCGATTCGCGACAGGTAGGAGAGGCGCACGAGCCGCCGTTCAATTGCGCGTGCGACGACGCTTCATCCAGCCTCGCAGCTTCGAAAACAGCGGACGGCGTTTTCGCCGCATCCGCAAGGGGCGGCCGGAGACGGGCTGCCTCTCGACCGAGCCGGGTTCCAGTCCTTCCGCGGCATCATCGAACCACAACAGCACACCGCAATGGGGGCAGGGAGCATCCTGCGTCGGCCATGAATGCTCGACCCACACCTCATTGCGGCAGACGGGACAATAATTCGGCATGCCTTCAGGAGTGCGCGTCGATGGCATGGCGAATGGCCTCGTCGTCGGTGGAAGGTTGGACGCGCAGGCTGACGAAGCCGAACAAGCGTGCCCGCGCATTCTGACGCGCCCACATCGCCGACTCAACAGGTTTGTCAGAGCGCATTCGGCGAACTTCGCCAGCGGCGATCTAAGAATATTGTGGGGAAGGTGAGGTCCTGTGGCCGCGAAAAGGCACAAAAGACGCAAGAGGAGCGTGATTCCCGTTCTATGCCTCGATGGCACGAACGCTGTTTTGCGTCTTTTGTGCCTCTTTGCGGCAAGCAGTTCCGCCACGGATACGCAGCTTAGGACATCAGTGACATCGAACGCCGAGTCTTTGATCTCAGCAGCCCGTTGAGGCGAGACGCGCGCCGGCGTTGCTGGTAGTCTGAAACATGTTCCGTGGCTCTCACAACGAGGCCTGTCGTGTTGCGAATCCTGCTCATCGCTGCGCTGCTGTCGCCCGTCGGCGTCTTCGCCGCCGATCGCCCGCCGAACGTCGTCGTGATCTTTTGCGACGACATGGGCTACGGCGACATCGGGCCGTTCGGCGCCGAGGTCGAGACTCCGCATCTCGACCGCATGGCCTCCGAAGGCCGCGTCTTCACCGATTTCTACGCCGCCCAGGCGGTCTGCAGCGCAAGCCGGGCGGCGTTGCTGACGGGGTGTTACCCGAATCGTGTCGGTATTCTCGGTGCGCTGGGGCCGGGAGCGAAGATCGGCATCAATCCCGACGAAACGACGCTCGCTGAAGTCGCGAAGTCGCAGGGTTACGCGACGGCGATCTTCGGCAAGTGGCACCTGGGCGATGCCGAGAGGTTCCGTCCGACCGAGCATGGCTTCGACGAGTACTTCGGGCTGCCCTACTCCAACGACATGTGGCCGCTGCATCCGGAGGTCGTCGCCCTTCCGCCCGAAGCCAGAAAACGGAAGGCTCGCTACCCCGATCTCCCGCTCTGGCAGGGAAATCACGCCGATGGCCATTCGCTGGCGATCGCGAAAGTCACTCCCGCCGATCAGAAAAACCTGACGACCTGGTACACCGAGCACGCCGTCGATTTCATCGATGGCCATGCGGCGGAGCCGTTCCTGCTCTACGTGCCGCACAGCATGCCGCACGTGCCGATCTTCGCGAGCGAGAAGTTCGAAGGCAAAAGCGGTCACGGCCTGTATGGCGATGTGATGCAGGAGATCGATTGGTCGGTCGGCCAGATCCTCGATGCGATCCGTCGTCACAAGCTCGATCAGAGCACGCTGGTGCTGTTCACGAGCGACAACGGCCCGTGGCTGTCTTACGGAGATCACGCCGGCAACGCGGGTCCGCTGCGAGAAGGCAAGGGGACCGCCTGGGACGGCGGTCAACGCGAGCCGACGATCGCCTGGTGGCCCGGGCATGTTCCTGCGGGAACGAAGTGCAGCGAACCGTGCGGCACGATCGACGTGCTGCCCACTGTCGCCGCGCTAATCGGTGCCGAACTACCGTCGAACGCGATCGACGGCAAAGACATCACGCCGCTGCTGAGGGGCGAAGCGAACGCGAAGAGTCCGCACGAGGCGTTCTTCTTCTACTGGGGCGACGGACTGCACGCCGTGCGAAGTGGCGACTGGAAGCTCCACTTCCCTCACGATTATCGCAGCCTCGACGGCAAGCCCGGCGGGAAGGACGGCAAACCCGCCCCGTACGTGCAGAAGCACACCGATCTGGCCCTGTACAATCTCTCCGAAGACATCGGCGAGACGCAGAACGTCGCCGACGAACATGCCGATGTCGTCGCACGCCTGACCAAGCTCGCGGACGGGATGCGAGAACAACTCGGCGACTCGCTCACGAAGACGAAAGGTCAAGCGAATCGACCGCCGGGCCGCACCGGCGCCGGATCTTAAGACCCTTTTGGAAATTCGCTTGCGGTTTCGCCGACCCGCAGATTCGTCGCGCCGTTCGCGGCGCATGCAACCGTTCTGAAAGATACTGAGGCGAATGCGCACGATCGCGGTCGGGTTGTCGAAGTTCGGAACAAGTGAGGCACGATCGCTGCCCTACGCGGCGGCCGACGCGCGACGCTTCGCCGACGGCCTGCGGCCTCGCGGAGGCGTGACGACGCTCACCGATGCCGAAGCGACTGAAGTGAGCGTTCGAGACGCTCTCGCATTTCTCTGTCGGCTCGACGCGAACGAGACCGGCGTCGTCTTTCTTGCAAGTCATGCGACGAGCCATGACGCCGAAGTGCGGTTGCATCTCTTCGACGGCGTCGTCTCGCTCAGCGATCTCCTGCGGCCGGTGTGGGAGGGTCCCGCCGGGCGGATCATCTGGCTGCTCGATCTCTACCGCGACGCATCCGTCGATGAGCGACCATCGGCAACGAGCATTGCCTCGATGCTGCCGACGCGGCCGGGGCGTGTGCTGCTGATGTCCGATGACGGCCGGCATGGATCGCACGTCAGCGGCGAATTGCAGGCGGGGGTGTGGGCATGGCATCTCTCTGCCGTGTTCAGCGGCGAGGCGGTACATGCTCAAACAGATGATGGAACCGTCACGGTCGCGTCGCTTCGCAGTTATCTTGCCGAGGAAGTGCCGAGGTCGCTCGCGCGGGCGTATCGCAGCGGTCGCCAGCAGTCGCCCGTGCTGTTCGCCGGTCGCCACGATGAAGTCCTCATCGAGCCGATCGAGCCGGCGGCGTCGGAGATGACCGCGGCACCGCCGTTGGCTGGGGTGCGATTCTTCGCCGATCGCGAGGTGCCGGTGAAGTCGCTGGGCGGCTTCCGCAAAGGCGTGCATTCGGTGCCCAGCGACACCTCCGCGTCGTCGTGCGAGTGGGTGATGCGGCTCGCGGAACCCGATCTTGCGAACGAACTGGAGCAGACCGTCGGCCGCTTCCGAGAGCATCTCAATTACAAGCGGCGCGACGTGCGTGCCGACGGACCGACCGAAGGCGCCGCCAGCATCATGACTCCCGACTTCTCGTACCACCTCACGGCCCGCCAGCACGAAACAGAGGCTGACCTCGCAGTGTTTCGTCGGTCGCTCGCCGAAATGACGAACGCCGAGTTCTTCAATCGCACCGAGCTCGCGGCCGCCTTTCCGCAAGGCTTCCTGTCGCTCTCACAGCCCTTCCACGTGCCCGCCGACGTCGCACGTTTGATCGATGTCCTGGAAGACGAGGAGCCGCGAGCGCTTCAGAAGCTCGACTATCCGACCGATCTCGAATACTGCATGCTCGAGCTAAAAGGCTTCGACGGACGCGTGCGGATCGATCGCGAAGGCCTGACGATCAACGCCTCGGGACCGGCCTCACCCAACGCCCTCGCCGCCCACTTCGCGATGGTGAAACGCTTGCTGGGGGACGCGGGAACGTGAGTGCGGTTGGCACTTTCGCCCGGTCACTCCTCCGGCGGCGCCCAGTCGCCCCAGTGTTCGAGGTAGTGAGCGAAGGCGGGTTCGTCGGAGCGGCTTTGCAGCCAGGCGTGGGCATCGTCGACGAGCTGCTTTTCGCGATCGAGGGGCAGGCGGCCGATCAGCACCCGCGTCCGCAAGAAGACGAAATAGGTGTCGAGGACGTCGCAGGCGCAGTAGGCGTTGATCTCGGCGCCTTTGCCGGCGTCGTACAGGCCTTGCACCTGCGAGCCTTCGACGCCGGTCTTGCCGGGCTTGCCGATGAGGTTGGCGAGCAGATTGAGACCGCCCATGAGTCGCGTCGCGCCGAAGTTCGACATCAAGTCCATCAGGTCGACGTGCGCGCCGGGGTTGTAGCGGTTCCGGCGTTGCTCGTAGCTCTTGTCCTCAATGTTGAACCACGCCGGCAGCGACAGCCCGTAACGGAACGCCGAAAGCTCCATCACCGGCAGGTCGTATCCCCGGCCGTTGAAGGTCACGAACGTCGGGCGGCCGTACGCTTGCCATCCCTTCCAGAAGTCTCGCACGATGGCATGCGGCCGGTAGAGCGGCGCATCGATCGTGACGAGATCGACGAGCCGAAAATCAGCCGCGACCTTCGCCGCGGCGACGGCGACTGGCAGCACGAAGGTGGGGGGCAGCACATCCTTGCCGGTGTCGGCGATGAGTTCGGCGCGGTAGGCGGCGAGGGCGTCATCGGGACTGAAATCGCTCTTCGGGTACTTCACCCGTGAGATCAGATCACCGTCGCCGACGGCTTCGACGTCGAAAATCAGATAGCGAACGTCATCCTGCGGCACGGTCGCGTCCTTCGGTGCGGAACAGAGCTACGATACCCGCCCGCAGTCAAAAACGCGAAATCGGCGAGATTGCGGGAATGTTTGAGGGCCGTCGTGAATCAAAAGGGCGCCCGTCTCGCTTTCCATCACGCTGATCGTTGTCATCGCCATGCGTCGGATCATCGGCTGCCTGTGTCTGGTGCTGTTGTTCGTGGGCTGCGGCGTCGAATCGGCGCGATATGCCGCGCGGGAAGCTAGCACGGGGTCAGCCGCGTCGCCGCCGGCGTCGCAGGCAAGTTCCTTCCGGGCGCAGCCCGGTTTTGCCGGCGGAGAAGCCGTGCGGTTCGCGTCGGAAGATGCCGCCCCAGCCGCGACGGTCGAGGGCGTGCGACCGCGGATCATCTACACCGCCACCGTGCAGGTGGTCGCCGACGATTTTGCCGCGTCCTCGACGAAGCTCACTCAGCTTATCGAGAAGATGGGCGGGTACGTCGCGAACGCCTCGCTCGATCGCAGCAGCGGCGAGGCCCGATCGGGAAGCTGGACGGTTCGCATTCCCGTGAAGCAGTACGGCGACTTTCTGACGGCGCTCGACGGCATCGGCTTCGTCGAATCGCGGACGCAGAACTCCGAAGACGTGACGATGGAATACGTCGACGTCGAGGCCCGCATCGCCAATCTAACGCGGCTCGAAGAACGCTTCGTGGCGCTTCTTCAAGAGCGGACGGGCAAGCTCGAAGACGTGCTCAAAGTCGAGCAGGAACTCGCCCGCGTCCGCGGAGACATCGAACAGGCTCAGGGGCGGCTGCGGTATCTCGCGAACAAGACCGACTTCAGCACGGTCACGATCACCCTGCGCGAGCAGAAAGATTACGTGCCGCCGCGTGCTCCGTCGTTCGGCGAGCGCATCGCGACGGCCTGGACGAACTCCTTGCAATCGTTGCGACAAGCCGGCGAACTCGCGGTCATCGCCGTCGTGGCGCTTGCGCCCTGGATCATGGTCGCCGCGGTGCCGGTGCTGGCGATCGTGATCACCATCAAGCTCGCGATGCGGCGTCGGGCGGTTCCGTGATTTGTCGAATTAGACCTCCTCGGACTCTTGCCGGGTGATGAATCGGTTCAAGAGCGGCACGGCGAACGAATACCTGCCGTGGCGATTCTTGTAGATTAAGCCCGCCGTTGTGAGCGTCGCCAGCATTTGACTGATGTGGCTGGCGCTGAAAGGCTTTTCCGCAGTCCCTTTGGCTTTCGACTTCTGCGAGATCTCTTGCACCGTAAATTCACCGTCGGCGTTGTCGAGCCTCGCAATGACGAAAAGCAGCTCTCGCTGACGGTCCGTCACTCGCGCCCAACGTCCGGCGAAAAAATCGGAATCCAGTTTGCGAATGATGTCCTGCACGGGGACCGTCGGTGCCTTGACGCCCGCTTCGTACTTCTGGAGGAAGAGGTCATAGACTTCCCGGCAGATGAATTGGATGAAATAAGGGTATCCTCCCGACTCGCGGATGATGACCCCGACTGAACTCGGCGAGATCTTCACCGGACAATCCGCATGTTGCTCGATCGGCTTCGTGATCGCGTCGCGACTGTCCTTTTCGAGCAAGCGATCGAGAAAGATGACGCGAAACATTCGCTCTGAGAATGTTCTGGCCTCCACCAGCTTAGGAAAAAGCGTCGGCAAGCCGACCAGAACAAGCATGAAGGGGATTTCCTTCTTCTGAAGGGACTGAAAGACGTCGAGGAGAAGAGAGAGCGGAAACTCGTTTCTCTCAGCGTGGTCAGCTAGATTCTGGGCCTCGTCGTATGCAAAGACGATGCCTCGCACGCCGTCGCGGTGGAGGCAGGACCACACGATTTCCAGCACAGCCTTCAGCTTGTCGGCGACAAGTCCCGGGGTCGCCTTGTAGATCCCGATAAGTGTGTCAAAATCGAGAGTCACTTGCCGCTTCTCTCGCGGTCGGTTGAATCCGATCTGCCGAGCTTCCTGATCCGAAAGGACAACTCCGGCAGTGACGACCGCAAGATCAGTGAAGAGACGGATCGCAACGCGTTCTTCGCTCAGGCTTGTCGATTCCGAAAGATCAGTCCCAACCCACAACCAATCCGCCTTGATGGCCAAGGGCTTCCAGTCGTCCAGCAGGACGGTCTTGCCGACCCCGCGCAATCCGGTCAGCACCATATTCTGCAAGATGATCTGTTGTTCGAGCAGCTTCTTGAATTCATCGGTCTCCATCTGGCGACCAGCCAAATACGGCGGCTTGTGCCCAGCACCCGGGCGGAATGGATTTTGGAACCGATTGTGGGGCATATGCAACCTTATTAAGATGGTGATCTAAAATTAGTCCATAGGATTGTCTTTGTCAATCTTGCCATTTCTAGGATTTGCCCGATGATCGCCTTGATCGCCCACGACGCCCAAAAGGGGCTGATGCTCGACTTCGTGCGCCGGCACGCCGAGTTCTTTCGCACGCGGGAACTCGTGGCGACCGGCAACACCGGCGAGCTGCTCGCCGATGAGCTGGGCCTCACGATCGAACGTGTCGCGCACGGACCGCTGGGCGGCGACCTGATGATCGGTGGGCGCGTCGCCGAGGGGAAGATCGAAGCGGTGCTCTTCTTTCGCGACCCGCTGACGGCTCAGCCGCACGAACCGGACGTCTCCGCGCTCATGCGGGTCTGCGATGCGCACCAGATTCCGCTGGCGACCAACCGCGCGACCGCGGAGTACGTCGTCGAAGCCCTGAAGGTCGCGACCTGATTCCGAGTGGTCGGCCGCCGGCTCTAGAAGTCGAAGTTGACCCGCGTCGCGAAGACGTCGGCGTCAGACTCGCCGCCATCGCCTGGAGCATCGTCCACGAACGCATGCACCCAGTTCGCGGTGACGCGCAAATACGGGTTCAGATACCAGTTCAATCCCAGCGTGGTGTCGACGATCTTTCCGCCGCGAACCGGGCCGTCGTCGAGATCGAGACCGGAGATGCGAGCCGCGAGCTGCCAGGCGCCGGGGCCGCATTCGACGCGCTTGTCCTTCGAGTCTCTGATGAACTCGCGGTGCGGCATCACGCGGTCGAAGATGCCGTATTTCCGCCGATACGGCCGATGTTCACCCGTGAGAAAGTAACCCGCTTCGGCGTACCAGCCGTGAAAGAGGAGATCGTCTCCGTCGATGGCGTTGACGGGCGTCAGAAAATATTCCGACACCAGCGAGAGCGGCCCGTTCACGAGCGCGGCTTCGAGGCCGACGAGTTGAAAGCTGCTGGCCGGAATGTTTCCCGTATCGACGAAGAAAGGCACGTTGGGGTTGGCCGCGCCGATTCTCGCTTCGGGCTGAGCGCGGAATCGCACTTGGTCGTCATTGGTTCCGCGAAGGCTGTAGCCGATTCCCAGATGGGCGTACTGAGTGCCTTCGCACTCACACCAAGGCAGATAAGTGACTCGCCCCGTCGCTGCGTTTTCAAAGTCGTCGCCCACGTCGTCGCCGAAGACGTCGCTGTCGGACCGGAAGAAGCCGACGGCCCACGTTCCGCGTTCTTCAAGGTACGTGTCGTTGGCCATCACTCCCATGTTGCGGGCGGGGGCGAAAGTTTGGTCGGACAGCGAACGCTCCATGAACGTCGTAAAGCGGTTCGGTGTATAACGCTCGAGGCTGAACGGCTCGAAGAAGTGACCGACGCGAACTCGGCCCAGGTAGGGCACGTCGTTCAGCCCCGTCCAGACGTCGAGAAAGCTCGGCCGGCCGCCCAAGGCGAAGTCCATCTCGATGCGATACTCGGCCGGACCGTAATCGCCGAAGATGCCGAATCGCGCGCGGCGGAACGCCTCGCCGTTCTCAATATCGCCGAACCTCGCCCGGTTCGCCTCGTCCTGATCGAACGCGTAGAAGTCGGCCTGTAGCTGGCCCGTCCATTTCACGGTCGGCTTCAAGGCGTCGGGGGCCTTCTTGTCGGCCTCCGCCTTCGTGCGCTTGTCGTTCGAGGATTCGATATCATCAAGCCGCGCGCGAAGTTCCGCGATCTCTACCGCCCGATCACCGTCGGCTGCGGGTGCGGGAAGCGCGGACGGCTGGACAACCGGCGTCGTCGCGAAGACTTCCGGAGCCTGGGCAGACCCGCTCAGACCTCC
Source organism: Planctomycetaceae bacterium (assembly GCA_013813775.1). Lineage (GTDB taxonomy): Bacteria > Planctomycetota > Planctomycetia > Planctomycetales > Planctomycetaceae > JACCRE01. The sequence goes on along the minus strand of JACCRE010000289.1, from coordinate 8,767 downwards.
GGCGACCCAGATCGAAACCGCAGCGGCGCTTCGCGCGAGAAGATTCGACATGGGCGACTCGCCTGCGAACAACGCGGAAACCGACGCGGCAACATTCGCCCAGCCGGTATCATCGGCACGCTCGGCAAGGTCGCTCCAAGCGGTTTGTTCGGCCACTGGCCATGAGACGACTACTCGGCCGTGTTGGTTGCAGGCGGCGCGTCGCGATAGGCCTTGTGACACGCGGCGCAGTTCGCGGCGATGCCGTCGAGGGCGGTCTTCGCTCGGGAAAGCGACGAGGCAGACCCTGTCGCGTGAAGTGACGCTTCGAGCGCTTCGCCGTGCCGTTCGCCGCGTCGCAGCAGTTCGCGGAACTTCGCCGGACGCTCTTTCACGTCGTCCGACCTCAACAACTCCGTGAACTGCTCGCGCAGGATCAGCGCCTCGTGCGCCGGATCGACGTCGGGATGGTCTTTCGGCGTCTTCCAGCCCGCCGCGGCGACTTGTTTCATGCGGTCGAACGAGTGTTCGATCTCGACCATCGCCTCGGCCATCGGGGGGAGCTTCGCGACTTCGGGAAAATCGGCTTCGAGCGCGTCGAGCTGCGCAGGATCGATCCGGCGAGCATTCCGAGCGTCGCGATACAGGCCGACGTAATTCCTGCCGGTCCCGGCGAGTTCGAGAATGCCGCTGGCCGACGTTTCATCGAGCAGGCCCGCCGTCACGCACGCCGCGACGGCCGCGGCGGGACTGCGATGCTTGCCGTGATGACAATGAATGTAGATCGGTCCGGGCAGGTCTCGCACCGCCTTCGCGAGTGCCTGCACGCGAGCCTCTGGAATGCCGTCATAGCCGTGCGGCAGGTGGACGTACCGCAGGCCGTGCTTCCTCGCGCCTTTCACATCGGGCTTCATGCCGTCGACGCTGATCACGGTCTTTACGCCGAGCGTCTTTAACTCTGCGAAACCGGCTTCGCCTTCCGGCAGGCCTCCAGAGATGACCGTCGGCGCGACTTGCACGGCATTCGGCAGGCGCGGTACGTCAAGCTTCGAGGCATGCCAACGGCAGTCGAGCAGCGACGCGTCGAACTGCAAGGTCTCCGGCGTCTCGTCGGCTGCGATGAAGCTCAAACCGAGCAACGCACCCGCCGAGAACATTAACGGGCGCAGCCAGAAAGACCGTCTTATCGCATGGGGTCGCATGCAAACGTCCTGATACTCCACAACGCGGCGGACCATCCACTGCAACAGTAATGCAATCGCGGGTCAAGCTTGCGCAACTTCCCCTTTAGAGCGTTCACCAAAGAAGGGCGATCGGCAGTCGCGGGTCACGACCACAGATCGCCCTGCGTCTTCAGAAGCGACCTTGCCTCACTTGCTGCCCTACGCAGGCTAACCGCGGATGAAGGGGAAGAGCGGATCGCAACCGACGATCAGCAACGAGATCGCGAGACATGCTGCGCCGAAGGCCCAAAGATTCGTCGCATCCCTTTCGCTCTCCGCCGGCGCAAACGCCGGCACAGGTGGGTGGCATGCTTTCGGCCGAATGGCCGTAAGCATGCGATCGCGACATGCCTACGTCCTTGGCGAAGGCATGTCGCCCACCGTTTTCGATAGGTCACGGCACTATAGGACTTATCGCGTTACTTCCCGCGAAATGCCTTCTCGTTCGGATTGCCCGCGCTGCGCAGATACGCGACGAGGTCGAGGATCTCGTCTTTCGTCAGCGCGTTGATGAGGCCTTGCGGCATCTCCGACGTCGGGCTGAGTTGTTGCTCCTCGATGTCGGACTTCGCGACCTCCGTCAACTCGCGGGCGAACGGATCGGTGCGGATCATCACGGCGTCGTCGGTCTGATTGATGACGCGGCCCGTAAAGACCTCGCCGTTCTTCGTGACGATGATTGTGTTCTTATACTGGTCCGAGATCGCCTTCGACGGTTCGACGAGCGACTCCAGGATGTACTCGGGGCTGAAGCGCGCTCCGACGCCGGTGACGTCGGGTCCCGTGTCGCCGCCGTCGCCGGCGAAGCGGTGACATTTGGCGCACTGGGCCGCGTGATACGCCTGTCGGCCCGACTCGAAGTCGCGGCCAGATTCGACCTTCGCCAGATCGCTCGCGAAGTCGGCGAGCTGCCAGTTGTGGACGAACTGACGGGTCGTTTCGAGGCCGACCGCATCCGCCGCCACGCCCTTGCCGGCGATGACGTCGGCCAGCGAGGCGACGAGATCGGCGGGCATGCGCTCCTTGGCGTCGTCACGAATCTGTTGCAGGAACTTGACGAAGCTGTTTCCGCCGCGGCCTTTGACTTCCGCCGTGGCGATCCAGTTGAAGAACGTGCGGCGTTGCTCGTCCGTCCAATGCTTGTCGAGCGTTCGCAGCGTGAACACGTAGAACATCTGGTCCTGCTGGGTGCTCGACTTCGCGAGGCGATCCAGCGACTTTTCGATGACGCTCGGCGCCTCCAGATACACGAGCAGCTTCGTGAGCTCGCGATTCACGAACTCGCTTTGCGCCGGGTAGAGCGGGTCGAGCTTGGCGACGATTTCATCGACGGCCGGCTGATCGGGCTTGCCGCCGAGCCGGATGAACGCGAGCTGATACGCCCGGCAGGCGTCGAGCGTTTGCTCTTCGGTCAGGCGATCGAGAGGCAGGGTGTTGAGCTTGTCGAGCACCTTCGCTCGCAGCGCCGCCTTCTGATCGTCCGGCGGTGAAGTGCCCGCTCGGCAGAGTGCGACCGCGGACTGAATCAACGCGTTGGTTTGCGTCTCGGCCAGAGCTTTGTCCTGCCACGCCTCGAGTGGTTGCTGCTCGACGGCGACTCGGGCGGCGTACCGCAAGGCGCGGTCGTTGCTGCCGAGGTACGGCCACGCCGTCGCGATCGCTTTCGGATCGGTCTTGCCGTGGAAGGCTTCGAGCGTATGCCGCTCGGCACGAGCCTTCGCCGCGGCTGCATTGACGATCTTGGGCGCCGCCGTCGTCGGTTCTTCGCCCGTGTAGCGAATGCGGTACAGGCCCGATTGCATGCGGCGACCGCCGATCGTCACGTACATGTGACCATCCTTCGGATTGACGGCGATGTCGGTGACGGGGAACGGGCGGCCCTCGGCGAAGGTCTCGAAGCTCGCGGTGTAGCTCGCGCCTTTCGGTTCCAGATGCACGGCGTAAATCTTGCCGTAGGTCCAGTCTTCGATGAAGAAGGCCCGCTGGTACTTGTGCGGGAACTTCGCGCCGGCACCGAACTCGACACCCGTGGGGCTGCCGAGGCCGATATCGACCACGCTGCCGACGCTGTCGACGTAGTAATCGGGCCATTTGCCGGTGCCGTAACGCCAGCCGAATTCTGCACCCGAAACGCAATGGTTCACGCGGGTCGGCCGATACCAGGGCACGCCCGTGTCCCATTCCATGTCGGCGTCGTAGGCGAAGATCTCGCCGTCTTCGTTGAACGCGAAGTCATACGGATTGCGAAAACCCGCGCAGTGCAGCGTCCATTCCTTGCCGTCCTTGTCGGTCTTCGCGATCCAGCCGCCGGGAGCCATACGGCCGGTGGCGTGACCGTTGCCGTCCGGGTTGCGCTGCAGCAGATGGTCTTCGTCGTAGTTCCGTTGCGGAGAATCCTGAGTGACCGGTTCCGGCGGATCGGTATGGTTGCCGGCGATGATCCACAGGTTGCCGTCGGGGCCAAGACGAATCGCGTGCGGGCCGTGCTCGCCGCCGCCTTTCAACTTCTTCAACAACTCGACCTTGTCGAACTTGTCGTCGTTGTCGGTGTCGCGAACCCGGTAGAGACCGCTGCCCTGAGCCGCCTCGCCGTTGACGACGACGTACAGACTGTCGAAGGCGTACAGCAAACCTTGGGCATCGCCGATCGGGACGTCGATCGGCTCGACGATCGTTTGATCTTCGTGTCCCGGAGCGCCGGGAACGACGCGAAACAGGCCGCCGTATTGATCGCAGGCGATCAGCCGCCCTTTGTTGTCGGCGGTCAAACTGACCCACGAGCCTTCGGTGCCCTTCGGAACCGAGTAGAGTCGGTCGATCGTAAAGCCCTGCGGCACCGTGATCTCATCGATCGGCGTGGCTTCCGGGGCGGCGAGAGCATCCCCGAAGGGAAGCTTGCCCCACGGCTGCACTCCCAAGGCTCCCAGCACGACCGGTTCGTTCCAAGGCCCGCGAGGTGTTTCGGCGGCTTTCCAGGAACCATCACTGACGATGTCCTGCCGGCTGCCGTCGGCGTAACGCAGGGTGAGTTGAAAGAGCGCTCCGGCTGCACCGTCGGCATTCGTGCAACGCAGCGTGACGGCGTTCTCGCCTGGTTTGATCTTGGCCGTGACCTCTTCGCGGAGCGGCTCTTCCCAGGTGGTGTGTTGGCCGACGTCGGCATCGTTGAGTTGGACGCGGACGATGTTGTCGCACGAGACCGAGAGAGACGCCGACTTGAGGCCCTCTTTGACGTCGAACGTCGTGCGGAAGATCGCCTTCTCGTTCGACTTCGCCGATTTTGACGTCCAAAGCCACTGCGGGACTGGCGTTTGATCGCCCTCGGCCGCGGCGACGGGCAGCACGATCGCCGCGGCGACCAGGGCCGCGGCGGAAGCCGCAATCGCTCCGGCGAATCGCCGGACGCTTTGAGTTGGCATCTGGGAGCACTCCATAGTCAATCAAATCTTGTCGTGTGAAACGAATGAATTGTGTGCCGCTGGCTTGGCCAGTGCTTTTATTCCGGGTTCACCCGAAGGCACTGGCGAAGCCAGTGGCAAACTCGAGAGCCGGCCAAGCGATGCGGTGCATCACTGGCCCACATCAACTCGTTTACCGAGTATGCCGGGACGGATCGGGGATTGCCAGCGCGTCGAGATTCGCTGAAAATGCCACTCAACCAGTGGTTCGACGCCCTCTGTAGGGATACACTGGAAGAGATCGGCGACGGTCGATGCGTGGTGCCGCCGTGCGCCCGCTTCGGCAAGCTGCCGGTTCCCGCCGACGGGGCCGTCCGGCTTCGAAAACTCATCTGCCTGCCAGGTCCGTCGTGACCCCCGATACCGGAGTGATTCATATGCGGTTGTTCCGCCTGCTGGGTCTCGTCGCCGTTGTGCCGCTTGGCAGCCAGGTCATGGCGGACGAGCCGAAGGTCGATTTCAACCGCGATATCCGGCCGATTTTGTCGGACACCTGTTTCGTGTGTCACGGGCCGGACACTGCCGCCCGCACAACCGACCTGCGGTTCGATCTGCAAGACGTCGCGACCTCGAAGCTCGAATCGGGCGTGACGGCCATCGTGCGGGGCAAGCCCGACGAGAGCGAAATGATCGCTCGCATCACGTCGGACGACGAGTCGATGCGCATGCCGCCGCCCGACTTCAAACGGCAGCTCAAGCCCCACGAGATCGAGCTCTTCAAGAAATGGGTCGCACAGGGGGCGGAATACAAGCAACACTGGTCGTTCATTCCGCCCGTTCGATCCGAGGCGCCGGCCGTCTCCGACATTGCGTGGGTGCGGAATCCGATCGACCGGTTCATCCGGAAACGTCTGGACGACGAGGGTCACAATCCGACTGATGAAGCCATTCCCGCGCGTCAGTTGCGGCGGGCGACGCTCGACCTGACGGGCCTTCCGCCGACGCTCGATGACCTTGATGGATTCCTCGCTGATCCGTCGGAGGACGCCTACGAGCGGGCGGTGGACCGATTGCTGGCGTCGCCGCGGTTCGGAGAGCACCAGGCCCGCTACTGGCTCGATGCGGCTCGTTACGGAGACACGCACGGCCTGCATCTCGACAACATGCGGAGCATGTTTCCGTATCGCGAGTGGGTCATCGAGGCGTTCAACGCGAACAAGCCGTTCGACGAGTTCACCGTCGAGCAGATCGCGGGCGATCTGCTGCCGAACCCGACGATCGAGCAACAGGTCGCGACCGGGTTCAATCGCTGCAATGTGACGACCAGCGAAGGCGGCGCGATCAACGAAGAGTTCCGCGTGCGGTACGCGGTCGATCGGACGGAGACCGTGGGCACGGTCTTTATGGGCCTGACGGTCGGCTGCGCCGTTTGCCACGACCACAAGTACGACCCGATCACGCAGAAGGAGTTCTACAGCCTCTTCGCGTACTACAACAGCACCGCCGACCCCGCGATGGACGGCAACATTTTGCTGACTCCGCCCGTCATCAAGGTTCCGACCGAGATCCAGCAGGAGCGCAAGACGGCGGTGCAAGCCGAGATCGCCGCCAACGACAACGGCTGGAAGGAATTCGTCGCCTCACTAAGTTACGAGCCGGTTGAGTCGGTTTCTGTGACGGCGGTGCCGCCGGAACGAGAGGAGTACGTCTGGGTCGATGACGCCTTACCGCCGAACGCCAAGCCGGAGGCCTCGGGCGATGAGTTCGCGCCGGGCTGGCGCTGGGTCGGCGCACCGGATCATCCGGTTTTGAGCGGCACGGTCTCGACGGTCCGACAGTCGCGTGGCAATAAGGTCGCGCAGCACTTCTTCACCGGCGCCGATCCGCTGACGATCGGCGAAGGCGACGTGTTGTTCGCGCACGTCTTTCTCGACGCCGCCGCGACGCCGAAGCAGATCATGCTGCAATTCAACGACGGCACATGGGAGCACCGGGCCTATTGGGGCGAGGCTGACGGCATCGGTTTCGGCCAGGACGGCACGCCGAGCAAGCTGCGCATCGGCGATCTGCCTTCGCCGGGCCAGTGGGCGCGACTCGAAGTTCCGGCCGCCTCCGTCGGACTTCCGCCGGGAACGAAGATCAACGGCATCGCCTTCACGCAGGCCGGCGGCACCGTCCATTGGGACAAAGCCGGCATCGTGACTCAGAATGCGGCCCGGCTCGCCGCCGCCAAGGCGATCGCCGCCTGGGAAGCGGCTGCGGCTCCTATCGTCGACAAGCTTCCGGACGCCATTCGCCCCGTGCTCGCCGTCGCCGAGAAGGATCGCACGTCCGAACAGCGAGACGCGTTGCTCGCGTACTTCCAGCAGAACGTGAGCGATCAGATCAGCACCCGGCTTGCGGAGTACGAGTCCCGGAAGGAAACGCTCGCCGGCGAACTCGCGAAGATCGACAACGAGATTCCCAGCACGCTCGTCATGGCTGATGAGGACAAGATGCGTGAGACGTTTCTGTTGTTGCGCGGCGAGTACGACAAGCCCGGCGACCCGGTGAAGCCGGGCGTGCCCGCCGCTTTGCCGCCGCTGGCTGATGATGCTTCGCCGAACCGGTTGGCTCTCGCGAAGTGGCTCGTCGATCCGCGACATCCGCTCACGGCCCGCGTGACGGTCAACCGCATCTGGCAACATTACTTCGGCAACGGCCTCGTGAAGACGGCCGAGGACTTCGGCGCGCAGGGTGACTGGCCCAGCCATCCCGAGTTGCTCGACTGGCTCGCCACCGAGTTCGTCGACAGCGGCTGGGACGTCAAGCACCTCCATCGGCTGATCCTGACGAGCGCCACCTATCGGCAGTCCGCCGCCGCGACGCCCGAGAAGATCGCCGCCGATCCCGAGAACCGGCTGCTGGCCCGCGGCCCGCGATTCCGGCTCGACGCCGAGGTAATCCGTGATTCGGCCCTTGCCGCCAGCGGATTGCTCGTCGAACAAATCGGCGGCGAAAGCGTGAAGCCCTATCAGCCGCCGGGACTGTGGGAGGCGGTCGGCTTCACGAGCAGCAATACCGTGAACTACGTGCAAGACAGCGGCGCGAAGCTCTATCGCCGGGGCCTGTACACCTATTGGAAGCGAACGTCTCCGCCGCCGATGTTGCAGACGTTCGACGCTCCGAGTCGCGAGGCGTGCACTGTCCGGCGACCGCGGACGAATACGCCGCTTCAGGCGCTCGCCTTGATGAACGATGTCCAACTCGTCGAGGCGGCCCGGCACTTCGCCGAACGCATGATGACGGAAGGGGGAAGCGACGCCGCCGACCGTCTGGCGTTCGGCTTCCGGCTCGCCACGGCGCGACGACCCGAGCCGAACGAACTGGCCGTGTTGCTCCAAGACTACGAAAGCCACCTGGGCCACTATCAGAACGATCGGGAAGGCGCCGCCGCGTTGCTCGCCGTCGGTGAATCGAAGCGAGACGACTCGCTCGACGTCGCCGCGCACGCCGCGACGACGATGACGGCGAACCTGATCCTGAACCTCGACGAGACGATTACGAAGGAATGACGGGCGCTGCCTTTCGCCTTCGAGCGGATGCCAGGGAGCAGCCGACGCTGGCTCCGCCGGGCGTCGTCTACTGACGTTGAATTGCGTGAACATCGAACTCACCACGTGAGGCGAACTATGGACCCGCGGCACGAATATGCGTTGCAGATGACCCGGCGGTACTTCTTCGGCCGGTCGGCGGCCGGGATCGGCACCGCGGCGCTCGCTTCGGTGCTCAACCCGGGACTGCTGTCGGCGGCCGCGACGCCGAAACAGACCTACGGCACTCTCGGAGCTCTGCACCATCCGCCAAAGGCGAAGCGGGTCATCTGGCTCTTCATGGCCGACGCGCCCAGCCAGATCGACCTGTTCGACTACAAGCCGAAGCTCAAGGAATACTTCGACAAGGATCTGCCCGACAGCATCCGCATGGGGCAGCGGATCACGACGATGACCAGCGGCCAGACGCGGCTGCCGGTCGCGCCGTCGGTGTTCGACTTCAAGCAATATGGGCAGTCGGGGGCGTGGGTCAGCGAGCTGTTTCCGCACACGGCCGAGATCGTCGACGACATCGCCCTCGTGAAGTCGGTCCACACCGAGGCGATCAACCACGATCCCGCGATCACGTACATCC
>JACCRE010000286.1 GCA_013813775.1 Planctomycetaceae bacterium | reverse complement strand
GCCCACCGAAGTTGCCAGCCCAAGCCGTTCTCACGCGGAGCGTAAGGGTGAGGAAATCGTCACCGATGTTAGTCGATATTTCGACGGACCGGCTTCTCTCCGTCTTGAGAGAACATTGGGGCTACGAGAGCTTTCGTCCCCTGCAGGTCGAAGCGATTCGACATGTCACCGACCGTCGCGACAGCGTCGTCGTCCTGCCGACCGGGGGCGGCAAGAGTTTGTGCTATCAGGTGCCGGCGGTTTGCAGCGGCCGGCTGGCGGTGGTCGTCAGTCCGCTCATCTCGCTGATGAAGGACCAGGTCGATTCGCTGCGCGCCTGCGGCGTCGCGGCCTCGTGCGTCAACAGCTCATTGACGTCCGACGAGCGCCGCGAAGTCGCCGACGACGCCCGCGCCGGACGACTCAGGCTGCTGTACGTCGCCCCCGAACGGCTTGTCACCGACAGGATGCTCGACTTCCTCGCGGACGTCGACGTCGCCTTCTTCGCAATCGACGAGGCGCATTGCATCAGCCAATGGGGGCATGACTTCCGTCCCGAGTACCGCCGGTTGAGCGTGCTGAAGGAGCGTTTCGCCGACGTCGGCGTGCATGCTTTCACCGCCACGGCGACCGAACGCGTTCGACGCGACATCGCCGACCAACTCGGCCTCGAGGAACCGGCGATACTCGTCGGCGACTTTGACCGGCCGAACCTGACCTACCGCGTGCAGCGTCGCACCGAACGGTTCAAGCAGATCGAAGCGGTCGTCGATCGCCATCCGCAGGAAAGCGGGATCGTCTATTGCATCAGCCGCAGAGAGGTCGATGAAACCGCGACCGCGCTGCGCGAGAAAGGGCTCAAAGCCGTCGCCTATCACGCTGGGCTTTCGGATATCGAACGGCATCGCAATCAGGACGCGTTTCTCGAAGACAAGGCGCAGGTGGTCGTGGCGACGGTCGCCTTCGGCATGGGCATCGATAAGTCGAACGTGCGTTACGTCGTCCATTTGGGGATGCCCAAGAGCCTCGAGCACTATCAACAGGAGGCGGGACGCGCGGGTCGCGACGGTCTCGAGGCCGAATGCATCCTGTTCTATTCCGGCTCCGACATCGCGCTCTGGAAGCGAATGCTCAACGAGTCCGAGCCGGAGGCCCGGGCGGCGGCGGAAGCCTCACTCGACGAGATCGCCCGTTACTGTGCTGGCGCGACTTGCCGCCATAGAACGCTCGTCGAGCACTTCGACCAACCGTTCGAGAAAGGTGAATGTGGAGACGCCTGCGACGTCTGCCTCGGCGAAGTCGATCTCGTTCCCGATGCGCTGATTCTTGCCCAGAAGATCGCCTCGTGCGTCGTCCGCATCGGTCAGCGTTACGGCGCCGAGTACGCCGCGATGGTGTTGACCGGCTCGAACGACGCCAAGATCGTGCAGAGCGGTCACCATCGGGTCAGCACGTTCGGCCTCTTGAAACATGAGCCCAAGAAGGCGGTTCGGGATTGGATCGATCAGTTGCTCGGCCAGGGATACCTGCGAAAGTCCGGAGACTACGGCGTTCTGCAAGTCACGCCGCAAGGGCACCTACTTCTGAAGGGCAATGCGTCGCCGAAGCTGCTCCGGCCGGCTCCCGAGAAGTCGAAACGACGACGGCCATCCGCTATTGATGAAGGCTGGGCGGGTGTCGATCGGGAACTTTTCGAATCGCTGCGAACCCTGCGGGCGGAGTTCGCCGAAGAGCGGAACGTGCCGCCCTACGTCGTGTTCAACGACGCGACGCTTCGCGATCTCGCGCGCCAGAAGCCGTCGTCGCGAGACGCGTTTCTGGAAATTCGCGGAGTCGGCCAGACGAAGGCCGACGTGTTCGGCCCCCGCTTTCTGGTATGCATTCGCCAGCATCTCGGCAATGAGCATGCGAAGGAAGAGGTTTCGCAAGCTGCCACGCCGCCGGTGCCGGTCAACGGCCTCTCGGCCGGAGCGCTCGCATCGTTTCCCCTCTTTCGCACTGGCATCTCGGTCGAGGAAGTGGCGGCTCGGCTCGACCGATCCGTTTCGACCGTGCAGCGCTACCTCGTCGATTACTTGCGCGCCGAACGTGTAATGGACCCGACGCCTTGGGTGGATCAAGCGACGGCCGATCGCATCCACGAAGCGGCCTCAGCAGTCGGCACCGATATGCTCCGGCCGATCCGCGAGCGATTAGGAGAGGATGTCTCCTACGGCGCGATCCGCGTGGTAGTGGAGTGCCTGCGAAACGAAGAGGAAGAGAAGGACGACAGCCTGCAGAAAATAGACTGAAGCCAGTGCTCCAACCCCTGCCGTGTTTGCCAGCCAAGGTTGGCCATCCAAGCCGTCGTCGAGTTGTGTCAAAAGACGAGTCGCGAAGGGATGTCGGAATCATCGTTGAGCCTGGAGCATAGGCGGCCTGCGCATTTTGCGCTTGTTTCCGTTATCTGCGTCGCTACATAATCGAGCTGTTTCGCTCCGCAGCCGAATTTCACGGCACGCCATGTCTTGCAGAGAACGGATTCCCGAGTCCTGTACGGCTTCAGCAATCGCCTCGCGAGAGGCTTGCAGTCAATGCTTAGGCAGTGAAAGGCATTCGAATGCGAACGACTGTCTTTGTCGGCTCGGTCTTAATCTTCTGCGCGACTCTCGGCATGCGGGCGGCTGACGGGCCGCAAGACGCAGAGACCGAACAGGACGCCGCGTTACCGAAAACTTCGGATCAATACTGCGTCTGTCCGGCGTACAAGATGTTCGTGCCCGTCGCGGCGGGAACATCCTTTTGGTATTGCACGCGTGCTGCATGCGTCAAAGACACCAACGGTGACTGCACGGGAACCTTTGCCTGCCTCGGCCAGCCGGTCGGAGACTATCTTCCTGACACGACGACTCCCGGAAGTTGTAATTCGACATGCAGCAGCCCCAACTGCCGCAGGACGCCGTTCCTGTTGAAAAGCGCAGCCGAAAGCCCGAAGGAAAACGACAAGCTTCCGTCGGGAAAGCTGCATTACGTTCCGGCGAAGGCAGATCTCGCGGATTTCGGCTTCGACTACGACAAGCCGGGCAAGAACCCACACATTAAGAAGGCCAAAAAGCGGGACAACACCGCTGGCGAGTGCGAAGGCGTCGTGAAGGTGCCGGCCATTCAGGAAAATGACGACGGCTCCACCACCGTCGTCGAGATTCCGCTGCATCTGGTCGCGTGGACCTTCAAATTCGACGATGGCTCGAAGAAAGACTATGGCTTAGGCACGGAGGTGGTGACCGCTCCCGCCGATGTTCCGCCCGTGTCCCATCTCGTCAGCATCAATCCGATGACGACGACGGACGGCGAGGAAATCGATCGTCTTTACGTCGTTTGCGCTCAACTCAAGAACCAGTCGGCGCCGGAGTTCTTCATCGTTCGAACCGACAAGCAGCTCAAGCCGTAGTTCACATCCGAGGCCGCGCCGTTTGCCGCGAACACGGCCGACATTGCTGGAGTCCGCGACACGGTCGTTCGATCGGCTTCAATCTGAGTAGACCGGCCGCACGAAATCGCCGGGATTTTTTCGCGGCCGGAGGCTTCGCACTCCTCGAACCGCGATATTCGGATTCTGCTCAAGCCGCTGCAGTTCGCAGCGTTCACCTGGAACAAACGGCCGCGACAGAACGGAATCTCGGCCCTGGATCGAAGCATCGACTCCGCGCACGACGCGCACGTTTGGGTCCGTCGGCCCAAGCTTCGCCAGAGGCGGCAAGTCCAGCCCCGGCTGAAGCGCCGCCCAAGAGCTTGTCCACTCACCGGGCCTCAAGTCGAAGCGGACGGGAAGGCGATGCTTGCCGTCTGATGGCGCGGCGAGTGCCTCATTCGCGGCGAATTCCAGTTCGAACTCATCGGGCATTCTTAGCCCCAGGACTTCAAGCATGCCCGCCGCACGATCGAAGATCAGCGTGAGCGGCTCGGAATCGGGCACGTCACGGTCGACTCCGAACGGAGGATCGAAGCCCAGCTTCCGACAATCGCCGGCGAGAACGACGCGGTCCGAAATATAAAAAGACGGGATATCGACCGCTGGGGACAAACCGCCCGTGACTGGTCGATAGGACTTTCGTTCGTCGATCTTCACCAGGTTTTCCGGCGGCTCGGGAATCTTGAAGCTCACTCCGATGGCGCGGTCCGGCAAGGTCTTCCAACTCACCGGGGCCGCATTGATGGACATTCCCTCGCTGCGGCGCGGAACCCAGCGATGCACCTCATTGAATCGGCCGCCGCCAAGGTCGCCGACGACCAGATACTCGCCCGGCGGGACCTCGACGCGGGTCGGTGACTTTCCGGCGGCGTCGATCCTTGCGCTCGCGTCCGTTCGCGGCCAACCGTTGCGTCGGTCGATCGGGAACAGCCAGACCTTCGCACCCGGCGGGTCGGTCGCGATCTCGACGGGACGATCTTCCTCACCCGGAAACCAGAGCGGGGATTCGAGCGCCTGGTCTCCACTCAGAAATCCAGGCAGCGATGCGTTCGCTTTAGTGTCGTCCTTGTGCCCAACGGTCCAGAATGCTTCGCGACCGACGAGGGCGGCCACCACGAGCAGCGGCGTCGTGAAATAAAGCGGATGCCGCCGGACGAACCGCCAGGCTCGCTCGGGGACCGAGGCGCGTCGCGCGACGATCGGCTCGCCGGCAAGGTAGCGATCGAGATCCTTCGCTAGCTCGGCCGCCGTTTGATAGCGCGCACCGCGTTCACGCGCCATCGCCGTCTCGACGATCGTCTCGAGATCGCGCGGAAGATCTTTACAGAGCAGTCGCAGGCGTTCCGGCGGGCCGCTCAAAACACGCTTCAACGCTTCGCGAGCGTCGCCGGGGAAGGCCCGGCGACCTGCGAGCGTCTCGTACAGCAGCACCCCGAGCGAGTACACGTCGGAACGATGGTCGACGGCGGCGACGTCGCCGCTCGCCTGTTCCGGCGCCATATACGCCGGCGTGCCGAGCGCCTGGCCGACATGAGAGATCGTTTGATCGCCAGCGGCGCGGCGGGCGATGCCGAAGTCCGTCAGACGCGGCTCGTCGTCGGAATCCAGCAGCACGTTGGCGGGTTTGATGTCCCGGTGAATGATGCCGCGATCGTGAGCGTGCGCGACCGCTTCGGCCACCTTCCGCACGAGATCGGCGGCTCGCCGAACCGGGAACGCGCCCGCCTTCAGTCTCTCGGCGAGATTCGTGCCGCGCACCAGTTCCGAGACGATGTAGGCTCTCTCACCGTCGATGCCGGCGTCGTGAATCGGCACGATCCCGGCATGACGCAGTCGTCTCGCCGACTTGGCTTCGTGGAGCAGCAACGCGGCCCGCGCCTTGTCGCCGCCGCTGAAGTGACCGATCTTGAGCGCCACTTCGCGTTGCAAGTGAGGGTCGAAGGCTCGCCAGACTTCACCGAAGCCCCCGATGCCCAGCCGATCCAGCAACTCGAAGCGACCCACTCGCTCGCGTCGTGAAGTCGCCGGCAGCACGAGCGTGCTGAAATCGGCGGTGGCACGCGCGACTTCCTCGGGCGAAGCGAGAGTCGTCCAGTCCAGCCCGAGAACGGTATCGCGGTCGCCCGGAAAACGTGTCTCGTACTCTTGCGGCCGCGGGTGTTCGCCACGCCGCAGCCTTTCACGCACCTCGATACGGATCAGAAGCGAAAGTAAATCCGTGCGTTCCTCAGGTGTGGTCGAATGAAGGAACTCTTCAATGGCCGGGCGTTCGCCACTTCGCCATCGTTGTTCGAAAGCCGCGCAAACGGCATCAAATCGCGCTTGGACAAGCGGGCCCGTGTCCGCGGGGGTTGGCGACATTGTCTCGACGCTCCGACACCAGGAACTCCCCAGAACGCTTGCAAGAATTGCAACGGCAGCGTAGCACGCCGCTCGCCGCGTAAAAACCCCCTTGACTTCGGAAGCAGTCCGTCTCGACCCATTCGCCCGGGTCGTTATACTGTCGCACCATCTTTTGAGGATTTCCTGACCGAGTTCGTGGCGAGGCTCATCGCCTGCGAACCGGCAGTCGACTTACGTCGCTCACCAGGGACGGCATCACGATGTCTGAACAATTGACGCTCCACGAGAAGCTCTCGCACCTCGCGCGAAACTACTGGTGGAGCTGGCAGCCGGACGCGGCGGCGATCTTCCGTTCAATCGATCCGGCCCGCTGGTCGGAACTCGATCACAATCCGGTGCTGCTGTTGCGCGAATACACGCCCGACAAGCTCGAAGATCGCGCTCACCAGCTCTCGCTGCATTCGAGCGTCAATCGCATGTACCGCAAGTGGCAGGAGTACATGCAGAGCGACGACACCTGGGGCGACACGCAGGCGACGGTGCTCGGACATCGGCCCACCGCGTACTTCTCGGCCGAGTTCGGGCTGCACGAATCGCTGCCCGTCTATTCGGGCGGTCTGGGCGTGCTGGCGGGCGACCATCTGAAGAGTGCGAGCGACCTGGGCGTGCCGCTCGTCGGCGTGGGACTGTTTTACGACGAAGGGTACTTCTTTCAGAAAGTCGACGAGACCGGCTGGCAGCAGGAAGACTACATCCACGCCAAGACGACCGACCTGCCGATGCGACCCGCCGTCGGCACCGACGGAAAGCCGGTCAAGGTCAGCGTGCAGACGCGCACCGGCACGATCTATGCGACCGTGTGGCGGATCGATGTCGGCCGGGTCCGACTCTTTCTGCTCAACACCGACATTCCCGACAACGGTGAAGAAGACCGCACGCTCACCGCGCGGCTCTACAGCGGCGGAACGAGAACCCGCATCCGCCAGGAGATCGTTCTCGGCGTAGGCGGGCTGCGGGCGCTGACGGCCCTTGGAATCCGCCCCGGCGTCATCCATATGAACGAAGGCCACAGCGCCTTCGCCGGACTCGAAATGGTCCGCATGAAGATGCAAGAGGACGGGCTGCCGTTCGATCAGGCCTTACGCGAAACGGCCATGATGGGCTGCTTCACGACGCACACGCCCGTGCCGGCCGGCCACGACCGGTTCGACAGCGATCTCATCAACGAACACATCGGTCCGCTTGCTGAGCAACTCGGGCTCGATCACCGCGGACTGCTCGGCCTGGGTCGCGTCGATCCGCACAACGACGGCGAGAGTTTTTGCATGACGGTGCTCGCCTTCAAGCTTTCGCGCCGTGCGAACGCCGTGAGCAGCCTGCACGGCGTCGTGAGTCGCCGCATGTGGGCGCCGCTCTGGCCTTGGCGGGCTGAAGAAGAGATCCCGATCGGGCACGTGACGAACGGCGTGCACGTTCCGAGCTGGATGGCGGCCCAAATGAGAGTGCTTTACGACCGCGTGCTGCCCCTCGACTGGTATCTTCGCACCGGCGAACCTGAAGTGTGGGCGGGGTTTGAAAACGTGACGCCCGGCGAGCTGTGGGAGACCCATCAGGCCCTGAAAAACCGGCTGATCTTGTTCGTCCGCCAGAGAATGATGCGCTCGGCCCGACGGTACGGGGCCGACAACGCCGAGATCGATCGCATCGGCTCCATGCTCGATCCGAACGCCCTGACGATCGGTTTTGCCCGACGGTTCGCGCCCTACAAGCGGGCGGACCTCGTGATGCGCGACCTTGAAAACTTTCGCCGCGTGTTGGGCGACGAAAATCGCCCCGTGCAGGTCATTTACGCCGGCAAAGCGCATCCGCGCGACGATCTTGGCAAAGAGGTCATGCGGAACATCATCCGCCTGACCGGCGATACAAGCCTGTTAGGCCGGGTCGTCTTCGTCGAGAACTACGATATCAACGTCTGTCGTCATCTGATCCAGGGCGTGGACGTGTGGCTCAACAATCCAAGGCGTCCTTTGGAGGCGTCGGGCACGAGCGGACAGAAGGTCGTGCTCAACGGCGGACTCAACCTTTCGGTGCTCGACGGTTGGTGGGCCGAGGGCTACGACGGCAAAAACGGCTTCGCGATCGGCGGCGGGCAGACCCACGTCGACTACGCGGTGCAGGATCAGCGGGACGCTCAAGATCTCGTGCGGGTGTTGAACGAAGAGGTGATCCCGATCTACTTCGATCGCGATCGCGATGACATTCCGCAGAAATGGGTCAAGATGATGAAGCGCGCCGTCCGCACGCTCGGCTGGCGATTCAACGCCGACCGCATGGTCATGGACTACGTGAAGTCGAGCTACATTCCCGCCGCCGGGGGTCTAAGCTGCGCGATGCCGCCTGCCGTTTAGGGGACGGCTCGTTGGAACTGACCAGATCCATGCCGTTGCTGCACATTGTTCTGCACCAGCCCGACATTCCGCAGAACACCGGCAACATCGGTCGCACCTGCGTGGCCGTCGGTGCGAAGCTGTGGCTGATCCGTCCGCTGGGCTTTCGTCTCGACGATCGCCACCTCAAGCGGGCGGGCATGGATTACTGGCACCATCTCGACTGGGAAGCCGTCGAGAGCTGGGACGAGCTGCGCGAGAAACTGCCGTCGCCTCGCATCTGGTGCGTTGAAGAATCGGGCACCAAGCGGCTGTGGGAGGCCGATTTCCTGCCCGGAGACGTGCTGGTGTTCGGCAGCGAAAGCCGGGGCCTCCCGCAACGCATGCTCGATGAGCATCCGAGCCGCACGCTGTTTCTGCCGATGCGACCCGAAGCGCGCAGCCTCAATCTCGCCAGCACCGTGAACACGGCCGCTTACGAGGCGGTGCGTCAATTCGGCGGGCTGCCACAGCAGGCGGTCGGTGTGCCTCGCTCGATCGACGACTAGAATGGGAGACGGAATCGGTTTCGGAAGGACAAGTTCGTGGCCACGGCCGAGACAAAACGGATCGAGGGCCGTTACGTAGTAATCCCGCTCGTCGTATTGACGGCCGTGGTCGCATCCGTCTTCCTGACGATCCAGCTCTCGGGTCGCGGCGCGAAGGAAACGAACTACCTGCTCCTGTCGTACACGGCCGGCCTGCGCGATGTCGAAGAGGGCTATTATACTGATGCCGTGAAGAATCTCACGCCCGTCATCAAGTCGGGCACGAGGCCGGAAGCCTTTGGCTGGCGGGGCGAGGCTTTTCTTCGCATGAAGAAGTACGCCGAAGCCGAGGCAGACTTCCGCGAAGCCATTCGGCGCGAACCGAACACTCCTGCGAACCACGCCGGGCTGGGAGCGGCATTGGTCGGCCGGAACCGGCGCGCCGAAGCGATCGACGAATTCGACAAAGCGATGGAGTTGCTCGAACGACCGGACGCACCTCAACCGGGAACGGTACGCCGCACCGGAGATGAACTGGCCGAGGTCAAGAAGCTTCGCGAGGCTGCGTCAAGTTCGTAAAGCCGTTCGGAAGAAAACCGAAGTCAGGCGACAGGAGTCAGAATGAGCCGTTGCATGCGGCGACAGGATGTTCTCCACGTCTGTCTCCCGACTCCTCGCTTCTCACTCCTTTCGCATCCTCTTACCGAGATGCTTCGCGCGCGAAGACCGTATTGACGTCCAGCGGGCATTCACCATAATCCCGCCCCTTGTATCGGAACTTCCGAGGGCGGCGCGGTGCTTACGCGAAGAGTCGGCGGCTTTCTTCTCCTGCTGACGGTCTTCGCCGCCGGATGCGCTTCGCCCTACGCCGCTGATCGAGGGGCTCTCTTCGGCGGCGTGATGGGTGCCGGGTTAGGCGCGGTCGCGGGAGCCGCCGTCGGCGATCCGCTCGCCGGTGCCGCGATCGGCGGTGTCGCCGGAACGATGACCGGTGCCGTCGTCGGCGGAGCCATTGACGACGTCGAGGCGCGCAATCGGGCCGAGATCGCGGCACACCTCGGCCGCCCTGTTCCGACGGGAGCCGTGACCGTTCCCGACGTCATCTCGATGGCCCAGGCCGGAGTGAGCGAGCAGGTCATCGCGACGCATGTTCGGAATCACGGTCTCATTCGACCGCTGACGACGAACGACATCATTTACTTGCAGCAGAACGGCGTCACACCGCTCGTCGTGCAGGCGATGCAGTCGTCGCCCGGACCGGTGGTCGCCCAGCCGCAGCCGGTCTATCCGGCGGCCCCGGCGTACGTCGTCTCACCGGCTCCACCGCCGGTCGTGATCGTCGATCCGTACGGACCTGGGCCGTTCTATCCGCCCCCGCCTCGCTGGAGCCGCCACCGCCACCATCACCACGGCCCGCAGATGTCCTGGGGGGTGAGCGTTTCGAGCGATCGGTTCTGAGTTCGTGGCCGACACGTCGGCGAATTGGGCAAGCGCGGCGAAGTCTTCCGCAGCCGCCATTGGTAGGCCCACCTAGGGATGGCTGAGAATTTTGTAAAAACCGCGCGCCGAATGCCGGAGCCATCTTGAGTTCTTGTGTGCGCTATTCGCATGTTAGTGCGTACCACCCCGGCCTCTAGCGCGATCTAGGCGAGATGGGTAACCTTCCGTTGTTCATCAAAAAACGGAGGGGGAAGGGATGCAGTCGTATTCCTCGGAGATGCGGCGGGACGTGCTGGCGGCCAGCGAGTTGGGTGCGACGACACAGGAGGTCGCCTTCGAG
>JACCRE010000250.1 GCA_013813775.1 Planctomycetaceae bacterium | reverse complement strand
GACACGGCGTGTTTCCGTTCGGAGTCGGAGCCGACGGCGACGGAACACAGGCGACGATCAACTCGCCGGAGAATCGACGCTTCTCACTGCACGCGCAGATTTTACCGGAACTCGGCTATCCGAACGTCTTCGAGGAGATCGATTTCATGGTGCGGCCGTTCTATCCGTCCCTGTCGGACGACCCGAGCATCGTCGATCCGTCGAGCATGAATCATCGCGCCGCACAGATCGCGATTCCTGTGTTCCGCTGTCCTTCGGACCTCGATCGCCTCGTCCACCCGTGGGCTTCAAACAGTTATCGGTCATGTAACGGGAACACTTGGGACGGGCGCCGGGGGAACGGCCTGTTCGGGCAGTACACGGCGGTTCGGCCCGGAGATGTGGGTGACGGTCTCTCCAATACCGCCGCATTCAGCGAACGTTGCACGGGAGACGATAACGACGTCAACGTCGATCTCCTATCCGATCTGTTTGGTTTGGAAGGCGACTGGACGGAGGCGACGCTGCGCGACCGCTGCAATCGTTTGACGGAAGAGGAGGCTGCCGTTGCGGCGGCTCACGATTCGAACGGCGGAATGACTTGGCTTGAAGGCAACATGAACTGGACGCGATACAATCACGTTCTGCCGCCGAACAAACCAAGCTGCAAGAACCGTTTGACTTGGCTCGGCGTCGTGATGACGGCAACCAGCCGGCACGGCGGTGGAGTCAACATGTTGATGGGCGACGGAGCGGTGCGTTTCGTTAGCGAAGACATTAGTACCGAGACATGGCACGCTCTCGGATCGATTCGAGGAGCTGAAACTTTCGGATCATTTTAAGTCGAGGCATGGGGAGTGGATCTCGGACCTTGCTGCTCACCGGCACGACCTTGAACGTGCAGTCGTTCATCGGGCTGGTCATTCTCGCCGGCATCGTCGTCAACAACGCGATCGTGCTCGTCGATTACTACAACCTGCTCAAGCGAGAAGAGCCGGACCTGACCGCCGACTCGCTCGTGGTTCGCGGGGCGGTCCGCCGGTTCCGGCCGATCGTGATGACCAGCTCGACCACGATTCTGGCGATGCTGCCGGTCGCCTTCGGCTGGGGCGAGGGCGGCGAGTTGCAGGCGCCGATGGCACGGGTCGTCGTGGGCGGCCTGACGAGCGGCATGTTGATCACGTTGTTCGCGATTCCGCTGCTGATGCACTGGCGGTTGAAGCAACGCGGTCGCTCGATGTCGGTCGTCGATACCGAACCGGCATCGCGGACTGACGAAGGTGCGCCGCGTCACGCCGATCGGGAACTCGTGCCTGCGGTTTAGTGCTCGTCGGTGCAAATGATAGGATCGCGTGCCACTGGCTCCGCCAGTGCTCTGTGCGCACGACGACGCTGATCAGCACTGGCGGAGCCAGTGGCACACATCGCGCGAAACCGGTCGAGGGCGGGCGACAGCCTCGCGGGCGACCGCTACAATCGCGGCCCGCATCATTGTCCGACCGCCGATGCCGATGACCGTGCCGAGCCAGCGACCGATCGATTACGCGCATTACCTGCCGTGGACGCGACTTTTTCGGTCGTTGCGCATCGCGACCGATCCGAGAAAGTTGCTCCTCGCGGCGATCGGTCTCCTTGTGTTCTGGTGCGGAGACGCCGCATTATCGCGGTTGCCGTTCGCGCCACCGACGGACGCTCCACCCGCCCCGCCGTGGAACGCCGCCGCACCGGCGCTGCTTCTCGGCCGCGACGACGGCCTACCGTCTCAGTTCCAAGTCGTTTCGCACCTTCGCTCGCTTTCGCAGCGCGTCGTCGAGCCGGTGCGGCCGCTGCTGGCGATGGGCGGGATGCTCGTCGGCGGCGAGAAGTCCTGGTCCGAAGTCGCGTACCTGTGGACGCGGTTGTTCTGGACTCTCGCCGTCTGGTCGATCTTCGGCGGAGCGATCGCGCGCCTCGCGGCGCTGGAATTCGCCCGCGACGAACGAGGCGGTCTGGTGGCCGCGGTGACATTTTCGCTGCGGCGGTTTCTGTCGCTGTTCTCGGCCCCGTTGCTGCCGATCGCGGGAATCTTGATCCTGTCGGCGTGCTGTGCGGCCGGCGGTTTGATCGGACAGATCATCTACATCGGTCCGTGGATCGTCGCGGCGGCGTGGGGATTGTTCGCCGTGGCGGCGTTGCTCGTCGTGCTGAGCGGAATCGCGCTCGCCGTCGGCTGGCCGTTGATGGTCGCCGCCGTCGCGACCGAGGATTCCGATGCTTTCGACGGCTTCAGCCGGGCTTTCAGCTATCTTTACAGCCGCCCGTGGCTCGCGGTGTGGTGCGGCCTCGTCGCGATCACACTGGGAATGTTGCTCGTCGCTGCGGTGGATACTCTCGCGGTGACGGTCCAAGCGATCGCGTCGAGAATGGTTGCCACAGGCATGGGAGACGCCGCCGTCGATCGTCTGCATGCGCGTCCGCCGCGTTACTTCGCGCCGGTTCATGCCGGCGACGCGACCGGTGCGATCACGGTGCCCGCACGCATCGTGAGCGTCTGGCTCGCTCTCCTCGCGACGATCGCCGTGGGCTTCGCCGTGAGCTATTTCTGGTCCGCCGCGACGGTCATCTACTTCTTGTTGCGGCGTGCGGATGACGGCACCGACTTCGACGACGTATGGCTCGGTGAGGTCGAGGACGATGATCTTTTACCGCTGGCGGGCATCGCGGCCGGCGACCAGCCCGTTGTCGAACGGTCACACTTGCCGACGGTTCCGCCGCCTGCGAACGTTTGAGAAGACTGCTCTCGGCGTTTTCGCGTCGCCCTACCAGCGAAAGACGCCGGTGCCCCACGTGAGGCCGGCGCCGAAACCGCTGAAGACGACGAGGTCGCCGCGACGTAGCGCGCCGGCACGGTAGGCTTCATCCAAGGCCAGCGGTATCGACGCCGCCGATGTATTGCCGTAGCGGTCGAGGTTGCACCACAGCTTCGAATGCGGCACGCCCAGTGAGTCCGCGGCCGAATGCAGAATGCGGATGTTCGCCTGATGCAGCACGAAGAGCTTCACGTCGTGCGGCGAAACCTCCGCCGTCGCCAGCACGAGCTCGACGGTCTCGGCGAGGACGCGAACCGCCCACTTGAAGACGTTGCGGCCGTCCATCTTGAGGTAGTGATCGCCGGCCAGGATCGCACTCGGGCTCGACGGCCGGCGTGTGCCGCCGACGGGGCATTCCAGCAGCGGCCCGCCCGCGCCGTCGGCACCCATCTGATAGCACACGAGGCCTTGGTCGGCTTCTCCTTTCGCAATGAGAACGGCGCCGGCTCCATCGCCGAATAGCGGAGCCGTGCGCTGATCCTTCGGATCGACGATGCGACTGTTGACGTCGCCGCCGATGACGAGGGCCAGCTTGCTGTTGCCGGTCGCCACATACTGCGCCGCGGTGATGAGCGCATAGACGAAACCGGAACAGGCCGCCTGAACGTCGAACGCGGGAGCGTCGATGTTCAACCGGTCCTGCACCAGGCAGGCGGTCGAAGGGCACGCGTGGTCGGGCGTGAACGTTCCGACGACGACGAGGTCCACCTGATCGCTGCGAACGCCGGCGTCGACCATCGCCCGCCGCGCGGCTTCGACGCACAGGTCGCTCGTCGCTTCGCCGGCGTCGGCGTAGCGTCGTTCGAGGATTCCCGAGCGCTGCTCGATCCAGCCGGGCTCGAAGCCGTGCTCGTTCTCGAGTTGGGCGTTGGTCACAACCCGCGACGGCGCGTAGGAGCCGCAGCCGACGATCCGCACTCCGGTCAGCGACGACGTGCGGCGCGACGATCGGAACGAGCGGGCGGGACGGTCGCTGGACACGTTGCGCGGGGCTGTCGTTCCGGCGGAGTCGAGGGCGTTCGGCGTCGTCGAGACTTCCATTCCGCGAGATGCCCGGCCACGGTCAGGATTCAACCGACGGCGAAAAACGAGGGGAAATGCTGAAAACCGATCGGTGATCGCGATAG
Source organism: Planctomycetaceae bacterium (assembly GCA_013813775.1). GTDB lineage: Bacteria > Planctomycetota > Planctomycetia > Planctomycetales > Planctomycetaceae > JACCRE01. The sequence continues at coordinate 19,883 of JACCRE010000250.1, read as the reverse complement.
TGCGGCCCGACGGAGTATAATCGCCGGGCCGGGACAGGGCTACCGAGGTTCCGCGTTGTTCACCTCAATTGGGAAGTCTTCCGAGCTTGCCGCCTCGCCTTGTACCCCGATCGCCATCACGTGAGCGACGCGCATCGTCACCGTGAACATCGCATCCGGCTGCGTGGCCCTTGGAACGTCTTCCGGGCTTCGGAAAAGGCCGTCGATGACGCGGAATGCCACGTTCAGACATTGAGTTTTCCCGTCACCTGGAGGGAAGCCTGCGGCGCACGGATCGGTCGCCTACGACTTCGGCGTCGGTTCGGCTGCCCCACGGATCTGGGCGCTGAAGAGATCGTCTGGCTGGAAGTCTTCTCGTCGGCCGACGGTCAGGCCGTTCTGAACCAAATTTCGCTCGGCAATCTGTCTCGAACGACGCAGCGATTCGACGTGACCTCGCAACTTCGAGACGGGAATCAACTCGATATTGAGTTGACGCGTACGGAAGACGTCGAGGGCGACGCGACGATCGTTGAAGTCGCACTGGTGATCGAAAGCGTCGGCTGAAACTCTCAAGCGGCCGCGGAGGTCGAGCGGATCGCCGTCGCCACGAACCTGAGTGTTCCTGCCAGCGGCTCGTCGACCGCGTCCGGCAGCCGCACTTCGATGCGCAATCCGTGCCTTTTCGCCAACGGAACGCGAACACGACCGTCAAGCCCGTCGAGCTTGCACTCGACGGCCGGGTCGCCGTCGAGCGGCGGCCAGAGCGGCACATGCAGCGTCTTCACCGCTTCGTTCGCCGCGAACTCAAGCGACATCGAACCTTCGACTCGCTCAGTGCCGCCGCGGGCGGAGCGGTTGAAGCGAATGCCGTACTCTTGAGGCTCGGCGACCGCGGATACCCTCGCGGCGGCGTCGCCGTTGAAGCTCAACGTGTCCAGATCGGCCGTCGGGTGCGCTGGTGTCGAAAGCTCATTCGACGATGAACTGACCTGCGATGTTCCGGCAACGCTGAATCCGATCACCGCGGCGACGCTGCCGAGACAGGCGATGATCGTGAGCGGATTTTCGGAGAGTCCCGCAACGAAGACGAGCGAGAGCAGCAGAGTCGCAATGCGCAACGCTGAACGGCTGCTCGACTTGATCTCGGACCGAAGCGATTTCAACGCCGCGGCGGCAATCACGGCAAAGGTTGCCGCGACCACGACGGCTTCGCCCGGGGCAAGGTCGGACGACATCGCACCAGCGACTCGGCGCGAGAAGACGACGGCCGCGATCGCCGCAAGGCCGGCGAGAACGAGCGACGACGTCCGGAGTCGGCTAGAAACGCGATTCACCTCTTCACCCCCGTCGGGCCTATATCCGTATCGGCCCGCGAAGGCGAAAGGTGTCACGTTTGGCTCAGGCCGTCAACTGCGGTTGGCCGGCGATCGCCCCGGCCGCTTCCCGTAGAATCGACGCCTTGTCGGTCGCTTCCCAACTGAAATCGGCGTCGCTGCGGCCGAAGTGCCCGCCGTGAGCGGTCTTCTGGAAGATCGGCCGGCGCAGGCCCAGTTCGCGAATGATGCCCGAGGGCGTCAGCGGGAAGTTCTCGCGAATCAGGGCCACGAGCGTGTCTTCCGACAGCAAACCCGTGCCGTGCGTGTCGCAGCGAATGCTCACTGGTTCGGCGACGCCGATGGCGTAGGCGAGTTGAACCTCGCATTCGTCGGCGAGGCCGGCGGCGACGATGTTCTTCGCGACGTAGCGAGCCATGTAAGCGGCCGAACGATCGACCTTGGTCGAGTCCTTGCCGCTGAAGGCACCGCCGCCGTGACGGCCCCAGCCGCCGTAAGTGTCGACGATGATCTTCCGGCCGGTGAGGCCGGTGTCGCCGTGCGGGCCGCCGACGATGAACTGGCCCGTCGGGTTGATGTGATACTGGATCTTCTTGGAGACGAACTCGGCCGGAATCGAATCGCGAACGACGCGATCGATCACGAACGAGCGAATCTCGTCCTGGCTCACCGATTCGGCGTGCTGCGTCGACACGACGATCGAGTTGACGGCGACGGGCCGCTTGCCGTCGTAGGCGACGGTGACCTGGCTCTTGCTGTCGGGACGAAGCCAATCGACCTCGCCCTGCTGGCGGGCTTCGGTGAGTCGATTGATGATGCGGTGCGCGAGCGCGATCGGCAGCGGCATCAACTCTTCGGTCTGATTGCAGGCATAGCCGAACATCAGCCCCTGATCGCCGGCGCCTTCCCGATCGACGCCCATCGCGATGTCGGGGCTTTGGCTGTGCAGGTAGCACTCGACGCGGCAGGTGTTGGCGTCGAAACCGACGTCGAGACCCGCGTAACCGATGTCGCGAATGACCTGGCGGGCGACGGCCTCGTAATCGACCTTCGCCGTGGTCGTGATCTCACCGGCGAGGACGAGCAGGTCGGTCGTGCAAAGCGTTTCGCAGGCGACGCGCGAATGGGGATCCTGGGCCAGCAGGGCGTCGAGAATGCCGTCAGAAACCTGATCCGACACCTTGTCGGGATGCCCCATGCTCACCGATTCGCTCGTGAATAAATACGTCGTCATGCTCTTCCCGCACCCCCGTGATTCGCGATCTTGACCGTCTCGTAGACCTGTTTGAGGCCACGATTGTATGCCCGCCGACGACAGGCCACAACGATCGTATGACGGATTGACGCACAGTCGATGCGCGGTCGCCGATTATGCCGCCCGTACGCGATGGGGGCGATGTGTCGGCGACGCGAGTGCGGGAACCAGCACTTCAAGCGTGCGAACCGTCGCGCCTCGATGGGTCGCAACGGCCGATTGAGCCCGCATTCCCATCGACCGACGGGCGGATTCCTCGCAAAGCAGCCTGCGGACGGCGACCGTCAGGCCCGTCTGATCGGACACCACCTCGGCGGCATTCCCGGAAAGCAACAGGCTCACGGCGTCGCGAAAATTGCGGGTATTGGGGCCGAAGAGGACCGCGGCCCCGTAGGCGGCAGGTTCGATCATGTTCTGACCGCCGCGATTCGTGAGACTGCCCCCCACGAAGGCGATGTCGGCGAGCCCCCAGCAGGCGGCGAGTTCACCGAGGGTGTCGAGGAGGAGGATGGTTGAGGGTTGAGGGTCGAGGGATGAGAGTTGAGCGATCGGAGCCGCGACCGTCAGGGAGCGTTTGGACGCGTCGTCACGCTGCGGTTCGCTACCTGACGGTCGCCGCTCGGATGTTGTGCTTCGGCGAAGGAGCGGCAGCCCCCGCCCTTCGATCAGCCGGGCCACGTCGTCAAAACGTTCCTTGTGGCGGGGAACGAGGATCAGCCGCAATCTCGGGAAGTCCCGTCTCAATTCCTGCCAGGTCGCGAGCGCGTACTCCTCTTCCGGGTGCTGCGTGCTGCCGGCGATGAACACGATCTCGTCGTCGCCGATTCCGAAGGATCGTCGCAGCTCGAGCGTTCGCGGGTTCTGACGGTCGGTCTGCACGCCGTCGTATTTCACGGAACCGGTGACGATGACCCGATCGCTCGGCGCTCCCAGCTCCCGAAACCTTGCGGCGTACTCCTCGTTCTGAGCGGCGATCATGTCGAACTTCGCGAGCAGACGGCGGACGAGCGGTCGCAGCGTTCGGTATCCGCGGAAACTTTTTTCACTGAGACGGCCGTTGGCGATCGCGAGTCGAAGCCCCGCGGAAGAGGCTTCCAGTATCAAATTCGGCCAGAGTTCAAGCTCGGCCAGCACGAGGGCCGTCGGCTTGAGCCGAGCGATCGCCCGCCGGACCGCCCATGAGAAGTCGAGCGGGCAATAGCAGACGACGAGATCGGGATAGTGCTTGCGGGCGACGTCGAACCCCGTCGCGGTGGTCGTGGTCAGCACGATCTCGGCCTGTGGCCGACGCTGGCGATAGTCGGCGATCAGCCCGCGCAGCAGCAGCACTTCACCCACGCTGACGGCATGGAACCAAACCCGCTCGGCCGTCGGTTCCAGCACCGGAACTCGACCGAGGAGTTTCTCGCTCCAGCCCGTGCGGTACTTGCCCCAGCGGATGCGCTGATAGAGCAAATACGGCATCGCCGCCACGATGACCGTCGCGTAGAGGAGATTGAGCAGCCAGGGCATCCGTACCCTTTTTTCGTGATGCCGAGAGGTTGCAACCCCACGGCGTCGTGCTGCGGGAACGCGGCGTGTCAGGCGTTCGTCCCGCAGCACTTCTTGTACTTCTTCCCGCTGCCGCAAGGGCAGGGATCGTTGCGGCCGACTTTGGGAACCAGATTCTTGATCGGGTCGATTGCCTTGTCCGGAGCACCGGGTTCCGGCTGATTCGAACCGCTGCTCTCCTGGTACTGCGGGTCTTGCTGGGCCTCGGGAGGAGCCGAGTGCGTCTCGGAGGTGATCTGCCACAGATCGCCCACGAAGGCCGGGCTTTCCTTTTCGAGGCGGAAGATCGCCCCCGTCACCTGCTCGTTCACGCGATCCCACATCGCCAGGAAGGCCTTCCGCCCTTCCCGCTTGTACTCGACCTTCGGGTCTTTCTGCGCGTAGCCGACCAGCCCGATGCCGCTCCGCAGATGGTCCATGTAATAGAGATGCTCCTTCCAGGCAATGTCGAGCACGTCGAGCACGAGGAGGCGTTCGGCGTGACTCAACTCGGGGCGGTAGCGCACCTCGTAGTGATGTAGCAGCTTCTGACGCGCCTGCGGTTTCGCGAGCGTCGAGACCTCTCCGGGGTTCAGGTCGGCGTGAAACTGCTGGTTCGCCCACGTCAGAAGTTCCTGCAGCTTCTCCGGACGATCGACCGGGCCGTCGTCGTCGCCGTAGATCTCGTCGAGATGCCGCTCGACCTGCTCGCTGACCTCTCCGTTGATGAAGTATCTGCGGCTCGCCTCCGCGAGCAGCTTTTCGATTTCGGTGCGCGGCCGCGATCGGACCGTCTCGGCGTCGACATGCGTCTGGAACCGGCCGCTGGCCCAGCGGGCGAGGCCGTCGCGATCGTGGCGGTCGGCTCCGCCGCCGGGGCCATCGGCCATGTACTTCGTCATGCCGACGGCGACGGGGAACAGGACTTCCTTCTCGCGGTACATCGCCTGGAGCCGGTCGAGCACGAGCCGCTTCGCCTCGTTGACGTCTTTCTCTTCAAGCTCCTCGGGCGACATCTGCGCCGTGAACTGATGCGACAGCCAACCGCAGACGGTCTTCCGCTGAAAGTCGTCGGCGAGGAAGTGTTGCAGCGGCGTGAAGTCGTACCGTTCGATCGCCGACTTCGCCCGCTCGCGCAAATATTCGTGGATGCCTTCGCGACCGACCTTCTTGAGTTCGCGATCGTTCGTGTTGATGGTGAAATAGGCGTTCGCCCACCGCGACAGCGAGATCCAGTTCCATTCCGACTGGTCCTCGGCGTCCTCCGGCAGGTTTTCTTCGACTTGCTCGCCGATCTGCGTGTCGGCCTGACTGAACGCCTCGTCGCGCAGATATTCGACGAGCTGGTCGTAATCCATGCCCTGGACGTCGCGTTTTCCGACGTCGAGGCGGTAGGTCTGGCCGACGTAGCCGCAGATCGACTCCCAGCGGTAGTCGGGACTCAGGAACTCGGGCACCCACTTCTCGACCTGCTGGCGGATCATGTCGAGGATGATCGTGCGGCAATCCTCGCCGTCGAGAATCCGCTGGCGGAAGCCGTAGACGTTCTTCCGCTGATCGTCCATCACCTCGTCGTATTCGAGCAGGTGCTTCCGCTGGTCGAAGTGCTGCTCTTCGCGTTTCTTCTGAGCGCCTTCAATGCGGCGCGAGACCATCGGACTCTCGATCGCCTCGCCTTCCTGCATGCCCAGGTACGCGAGAATCGACTTCACGAAGTCGCCGGCGAACACTCGCAACAGCTTGTCTTCGAGCGAGAGGAAGAAGCGACTGGAACCGGGGTCACCCTGCCGGCCGGCACGACCGCGAAGCTGGTTGTCGATGCGGCGGCTGTCGTGACGCTCGGTGCCGATGACGTGCAACCCGCCCACCGCCGCGACCTCGCGACCTTCCTTCGCCATGCCCTCGCGTTCGGCGATGGCGTTGGTGAGGGCATCCCACTCGGCCTTCGACACGTCGAGACGGCTGGAATACTTGCGCTTCAGGTCTTCCCAGGCGAGATACTCGGGATTGCCGCCGAGGATGATGTCGGTTCCGCGACCCGCCATGTTGGTGGCGATGGTCACGGAGGCCTTGCGGCCGGCCTGGGCGATGAGTTCCGCCTCTTTCTCGATGAACTTGGCGTTGAGCACGTTGTGCTCGATGCCGAACTTCTGCAGTTTGCGGCTGACGATCTCGCTCGTTTCGATGTTCGTCGTGCCGATGAGGATCGGCCGGCCCTTTTCATGCTCGGCCCGCACTTCTTCGACGACCGCGTCCCACTTTTCCTTCTCGGTGCGGAAGATGACGTCCGAGCCGTTGATCCGCTGGCTCGGCTTGTTCGTCGGCACGTTCAGCACGTCGAGCTTGTAGATCTTCCAGAACTCGGCGGCCTCGGTCATGGCCGTGCCGGTCATGCCCGCCAGCTTGCCGTAGAGCTTGAAGTAGTTCTGCAGCGTGATCGTCGCCAGCGTCTGGTTCTCGGGCTTGACCTTGACGCTCTCTTTGGCTTCGACCGCCTGATGCAGGCCGTCGCTCCACTGCCGGCCGTGCATCGGTCGGCCGGTGTGCTCGTCGACGATGATGATTTCCTGCCCCGACACCATGTACTCGACGTCGCGCCGATACAGGAAGTGCGCCTTGAGCGCGTTGTCGATGAGGTGCGGCCACTCCATGTTGCCGGCGGTGTAGAAGCTGTCGACGCCGGCGAGCTGCTCGGCCTTCCGCACGCCCGTTTCCGTCAGGTGGGCCGTGCGTTCCTTCTCTTTGACCTCGAAATCGGTGTCGCGCTGAAGCTGCCGGGCGATCTTGTCGGCCCGGGAATACTTCGTCACGTCGTCGTGTGCCGGTCCCGAAATGATCAGCGGCGTGCGGGCTTCGTCGATGAGGATGTTGTCGATCTCATCGACGATCGCGTAATCGAGCGGCCCCTGCACCTGGGTCGCCTTGCTTCGCTTCATGTTGTCGCGAAGGTAGTCGAACCCGAACTCGTTGTTGGTGCCGTAGGTGATGTCGCAGGCGTATTGCGCCTGGCGTTCCGACGGACTCATTTGCGACTGGATCGCACCCACCGTCATGCCGAGGCCCAGGTGGATCGGCCCCATCCACTCCATATCGCGCTTGGCGAGATAGTCGTTGACGGTGACGATATGCACATGGCCCACGAGGCCGTTCAGGAACGCCGGCGCCGCCGAGACGAGGGTCTTGCCCTCGCCCGTCGCCATCTCGGCGATCATGCCGCGATGCAGAATGATGCCGCCCAGGATCTGCACGTCGTACGGCCGCATTTTGACGTAGCGGCGGGCCGATTCGCGAACGCGGGCGAAGGCTTCGGGCAGCAGATCGTCGAGCGTCTCGCCGGCGGCGATCCGCTCACGAAACAGCCGCGTCGAGTCATGCAGTTCTTCGTCGGAGAGTTTTTCGACCGACGGTTCGAGCTGATTCACGCGATCGAGCAGCGACCCGCGAACGACGGTCGCGTTGCCCTGCTTATCGCGGACGTAGCCCATCTGCCGGATGCGTCGTTCGTTCGACGATCCGAACAGCGAGGTCAGAAACCGCTCGAGCCACACGGTGAACGCCGTGAACCAGTCACCGAGCTTATCGAGAAATTCCATCGCAAGTTCCGAAGGCGTTCCGAGCCATTCGCCCGAGGGGTCCGCTGCCGATACGGCAGCCGAATTGCGGCGACGCGGACGAAAACCGGTACCGCGGCCGGGGGCGGAGAATCAGCGCAAGTGTTGTTCCGAGAAAAGTTTATTGAGCCGGCCGGTAGGGGTCAATCCCGACCTGACATGCCCAGCTTCCACAAACGGATGCATCGAACGTGCCAAAGGCGGCTCACAGGAGCGGACAGAGGCGCCGCAGATGCAAGCAGGTCGGGTACAATCTCGCCCTCGTCCGCCGCCTGCACCGGAGCCGACCGTGGCGACTTCCGATCGTTACACGCCCGCCGCTGATCCCTTTTACCAGCCGGGCGAGCCGGCGACGCCGGAGGGAGTTTCTCCAGACGTGCTCGTCAGCCCCGACACGCGACGCACGAAGCGCATTCCGCCGGGCCAGACGCGGACGAAGAAATGGCCGGTGCTGCACGCGGGCCGTGTGCCGAACGTAAGCCGGGACGATTGGTCTCTCACGATCGACGGACTCATCGAGCGACCCATGACTCTCGACTGGCAGCAATTTCAGTCCCTTCCACGCGTAAAGGTCTTCGCCGACTTTCATTGCGTGACCCGCTGGTCGCGGCTGGCGAACCTGTGGGAAGGCATCGCGACGAAGGAACTCGCCCAACGAGCCGGTGTCTCCCCGGAAGCGCAGTTCGTTCTCGTGGGCGGGTTCGACGACGGCTGGACGACGAACCTGCCGCTGGGTGACTTTCTTTCCTCCGAAGCGTTGTTCGCCGACTTGCACGACGGCCGGCCGCTCACGGCCGACCACGGAGGCCCGGTGCGCCTCATCGTGCCGCACCTCTATGCCTGGAAGAGCGCGAAGTGGATCAAGCGCGTGACGTTCGTCCGCGACGACGAGCTGGGTTACTGGGAACGCCTCGGCTATCACGACCGCGGCGACCCGTGGGTGCGGGACGATCGGCACCCCGACGGCGAACGCTTTCGCGGCGCACCGACTTCCGCCCGATCGCGAGCGACGTAGGGTGGGCTGTGCCCACCAATCACGCTTGTGGTGGGCACAGCCCACCCTACTCATTGTCGGAGCCTGACTCGTGCCCGCCGTTCCCAAGTGCGTCGCCTTGATGATCTGCGAGCATGTGCATCAGGAATTGAACGGCAACCTGTCGCTGATCAGCATGTTCGACCAGGTCAGCCCCGGCTATTTCCCGTGGCCGCTGCAATTCGTCGTGTTCGCGTTGTTCACGAACGCCCACGACTCGTTCCCGGCCCGCTTCCGGATGGTGCATTCCCGCGACGCCGTCGGCGACCCGAACGCCCCCTGCCTGACACACGCCTCCGGCACGATCGACCTCACCAACAAAGACCCGCTGGCCTCGCACTCGGCGACGGTCTTCATGCGCGCCGACTTGCGTGAAGCAGGCGACTACTTCATTGAAGCCTTCGCCGCGGGGGAGTGTGTCGCGTCGCGGAAGATTCGGGTGTTCGAGCCGCCGGAGCCTACCGCCGGCGACGCTGATTCGGGAAGATAGACGGAGGGGACCATGCTATGAACGTCAACTGGCGAGATCGCATCAGCGTCGATCCGAACATCTGCCACGGCAAGCCGTGCATACGCGGGACGAGGATCATGGTTTCGGTGATCCTCGACAATCTCGCCGCCGGTGAAAGCGCCGAAGCCGTGGCGGACGGTTATCACGTCGATTTCGACGACGTCAAAGCTTCACTCGCGTACGCCGCCGACCTGGCACGCGACCGCGTAATCGATCTTTCCACCGGAGCCGCCTGATGCGGTTCAAGCTGGATGAGAATATCCATCCCGCTGCCGCCGACCTGCTCAAGCGGCACGGCCACGATGCCATGACCGTGTACGAGCAAGGGCTTCGCGGTCAGGACGACGAAAAGGTAGCCGAGGTGTGTCGGGTGGAGAAACGTGCATTGATCACGCTCGACCTCGACTTCTCAGACGTGCGGGCCTACCCACCGGGCGATTTTGCGGGAATCATCGTGATGCGGCTTTCCGACCAGAGCCGGCATGCGGTGTTGAGTGGTCTCGAACGCATCCTGCCCGCATTCGCCGCCGAGCCGTTGATCGGAAATCTTTGGATCGTTGACGAACACCAGGTTCGCATTCGAAACCGTGCGTAAACGGTGACATGCCGTCGACTGATCGTCCCAGTGTGGCTGGGGTCGACGCGACTTCGACGATGAACTCAATGATAGCGCGATCGCGTCGCCCCCAGTCGAGCGACGTTCGACTGGGGGCGGGCCGGCGAGACGCTCACCAGAGTTCGGCGGCCAAGCGGCCCGACCCCGGCCACCTCGCCGACTTGCTGATCCGTCACGGCCACGACGCGTTGGGTGCCACTGGCGTGTCGCCAGTGCGAATGTTTTTTCGTCGTCCCAGCTCAAGTGTTGGCGAAGCCCAGTCCCGTTAAACGTCGTAGTCACGATCGTGGCCGACGCTCATAGGGAACGGCAAGGTGGCTTGCACTGGCGACACGCCAGTGGCACCCGGCGCGAACCCGGCGACTACTTCCTCGAAGCCTTCGCCGCAGGAGAGTGCGTCGCCTCGCGGAAGATTCGAGTGTTCGAGCCGCCGGAGCCGTCGCCGGGTCACATCGGCCCGGGTGGCACGCCCTGACGTAGGCAGGGCGTGGCGACACATCACACGCCCACGCCCATCCCGTTGCTCGGCGCGTGCCAACCAACCGTCAGCGAGAACAAGTGATGACACGGTGTGGCTGGGTTCGACGCAGGGTGGCCCGGCCAGTCCGTGCAGCGACTGGCCGGGTTGCGTTCGCAACAAGAGGGCTCACCGTGCGTGTTCGATCGGCAAAGGGCCTACGGGCTTGGAAGCGGACGATGATTCCGCAACAGGAACATGAAATCGAGCGTCGATGGAGCGGCGACTTGTTGCTGGCGCAACCCGGCCGCTTCTCAGTGAACCGGCCGGGCCACCCCGCGTGATCGCTAGTCAACGCCCTGAAGTGGCCCCCACATCTTCGACTCCGCGACCAGCGATCGGGCTATTCCATCCAGGTCGGGGAAGAGCGACGCTTCGTGAATCCCGAGGTGATACAGCTCGTCCCGGATTGTACGCCGATATTTCTTGCTGATTTTAAACCGACCTTCTACGTCTATTTCCTGTGTTGGTTTTCGTCCGATCGATAGAACGGACCCTTGCAGGGTCACACGTTGATGAATATCTGGCGCCCAGAAGAATCCTACGTCTTCGCCATTTTCAGGGCTGTAGCAGGGAGGGGTGCGGTTCATCTCGGCCAATGCGTAGACGCTGAATACTTGAGGCCGGAGTCGCGAGGCCGCAACCACAACAGAATCCGTCTCAGCGACACCGCGTCCGCGCGCTTGCACGGCAAAATAGAGTGCGACCAGAGACTTTGTTGTCCAATCCAAAAGGCGCGTCGGGAGTTCGTGATGCTGAGCAAGCACGACGCGGCGCCAATCCGCTTCCACGCGCGGAACAGAAGCGACACACAACGGTTCGAGTGCTGCGGACATGGCACGAAACCGTGAAAAGAGAACCCATTCAGCGTTGTCACGTGATGGCCTTGGAGTTCCATCGTAGATGGCATCTAGCGTGAACGGCTCTCGCGCGATGGCCGGTTTGCACTTCCACATGCTGTCAGCATGCCCCCGGAAGAAAAACAACCGATCTTCCTTTTTTCCATCTGCTTTAAGGTTAGACGGCTGCTCTTTGTTCTGCTCTTTTTTGAAGTCCCTTTTGAAGTCCTCGACAGCTTGCATGTATGTAGCAACACTATTGCAGTGATGCACTTTAGGTCGGCTCATCGCAGATTCCTCGGCGGCCTCTTAACAGCCTGTTGAAGTAATCCACGGCACCGGCCGACGAGTGGGCCAGATGTCAAAAAATGCAGAGAATTCAGCCAAGGTGGCGTAGGTGTTCCGAATACTTCACAGGCTGTTAAGGAACTCAAGCAGCAGCTCGCGAAAACCAAATGCGATCGATTCCGGAGGCAGACGTTCGATTTCATCTTTCGAGAACCACTGCAACCGTTGGCCTTCGTGCAGCGGCCTGTTGTACGCATCGAAGGCCGCTTTGTTCACTTCTTTCCAGTATGTGAACTCCTTCCGATCATCGAAATCAGACTCCTTGTAAAGCTCCGGTTTTTCGAGGAAATATTCGATCTCCTCTTTCATCTCCCTTTCGATGCAGTCGCGCGGCGATTCTTGCGGCTTGACCCGACCACCCAGAAGATCCCAACAATCCGGGTACGGAATGCTGTCTTTGTCGTCCCGGAGGAAGAGCAAGATCTCGCCGCGCTCATTGAAGAAAATGATGCTGGTACCTGACTTCCTTGTGGCCGCTTCTTCCGTATCTGGTCGTTTCATGCGCCAATTCCTGAGCACGTAACTGGCCTGACGATTGTCGCTGACCCATTTCTGACAGCCAGTATTCCCGCCGAAACCTGCCTCATCGGTACGGGGAAGTATACCACCCGAGCGCGACAGCGGTTTGACTGGCTTGGCAGCGAGAATCCAAGGATGTGCTTTGCGGCGACTTCCGATTCGTCTGGAGGATTACAAACTCCCCCCGCCCCCGCTAGAATGCATACCGAATCCTTGATGGATCGCCCCCCGGCCAGTGGACGGCCAGAGTGTTCCCACCGCTGCGTCCCGCCATGATGAAACTGTGCCTGCGATCGCTGCCGGCTGCGCTGGCGGTGGTTTCGATCGCGACATCGTCGCTCGCCAAAGCCTCGGACGACGAGTTCTTCGAGACGAAGATCCGCCCCCTGCTCGCCGCACGCTGTTTCGAGTGTCACGGCGAGAAGAAGCAGCAGGGAGACGTGCGTCTCGATCAACGGGCCGCCGTGTTCGAGGACGGGCCGGCGGGCACGCTCGTCGTGCCGTCGAATCCGGCCGAGAGTCGTCTGCTGCAGGTCATCGCACATGACCCGAACGACACGCAGATGCCTCCCAAAGGCAAGCTGCCGCCGGAAGAGATCGCCCTGCTCACCGAATGGGTGAACCGCGGCGCGGCGTGGCCCGAGTCGGCGAAACCGCAAGCGGATGCGACGCATGCCGACGCTGGCGAGCCGGACGACGAGCATTGGGCCTTCCAGCCGATCGCCAAGCCGGTTCCGCCCGACGTGAAGGACGCCGCGAGCGTCGCCAGCCCGATCGATCGCTTCGTGATCGCGAAGCTGGAACAGAATGAACTGTCGCTGTCTCCGCAGGTCGATCGGCGCACGCTGTTGCGGCGAGTGACGTTCGATCTGATCGGCTTGCCGCCTACGCCGGAGGAAGTCACCGCCTTCGAGGCCGACGAATCACCCGATGCGTTCGCGAAGGTGATCGATCGATTGCTCGCGTCGCCTTTGTATGGCCAGCGCTGGGGTCGGCACTGGCTCGACGTGGCGCGGTACGCCGACACGAAGGGTTATGTCTTCACCGAAGACATCAACTATCCCTACGCCTACACCTACCGCGATTACGTCGTCGACGCCTTCAACGCCGACATGCCGTATGACCGCTTCGTGCAGCAGCAATTGGCCGCCGACAAGCTGGGTCTGCCCGAAAGCTCGCCTGAGCTCGCGGCCCTTGGATTCCTCACCGTCGGCCGGCGGAATCTCAACAACCGCATGGACATCATCGATGACCGTATCGATGTCACCGCTCGTGGGCTGATGGGCCTCACCGTCGCCTGCGCTCGCTGTCACGATCACAAGTTCGATCCCATTCCGACCGCCGATTACTACTCGCTGTACGGCGTGTTCGACAGTTGCGACGACCCGGCCGCCGGCGAGCTGCCGATGATCGGCGCCCCCGAGATGACCGAGGCTTACGCGAAGTTCCAGCAGGAACTCGATCGCCGTCAGGCCGAGGTCGCGAAGTACGTCGCCGAACAACGCGACGCGATCTCCGCCGAGATGCGACGCCGTGCCGGCGACTATCTGCTCGGCGTGCTGCGCGGTCCCGATGCGGCCGAGAACTTGCGACGCCGCGGTCTGGAACACTGGAAGACCTTCATCGCGAACGTGCCTGCCGAAGACCCGCTGTGGGGTCCGTGGAAACGGCTGAGCGGACTGCCCGCGGAAGGCTTCGCCGACGCCGCGAAGGCCGGCATCGAAACGATGCGGCAGGAGACGCCGTTCCGGGATGGTCTCGGCAGCTTTGTCCTCGATCGTCTCGCGGCGCAACCGCTGGGCAACGCCGACGAACTCGCCCGGGCTTACGGTCTGCTGCTCACCCAATCGGTCGATCGCCCGGCCGATGCCTCTGCCGATGTCGTCGCGAAGTTCGACGAGATCACGAAGAAGCTTTCCGAATCGGGCGTTCCGTTCGTCCTGACCGACGATGCCGCCAAAGACTTTTTCGATCGGGCACAGCGAAACGAAGAACGTAACCGTCAGAAAAACGTCGACGAGTTCCGCTCGAAGTCGACGGCGGCCCCGCCGCGGGCGATGGTGTTGCGCGATCGCCCCAGCCCGTCCGAACCGGTGATCTTCGAGCGCGGCAATCCCGGCCGACGCGGCGAGCAGGTTCCGCGACGGTTCCTGAAGCTGATCGCCGGAGAAGAACGCCAACCGTTCGCCAAAGACGCGAGCGGCCGACTCGATCTCGCCAAAGCGATCACCGACCCGGCGAATCCGCTGACGGCCCGCGTGATCGTGAACCGCGTGTGGCAGCATCACTTCGGTGAGGGCATCGTTCGCACGCCGAGCGACTTCGGAACGCGTGCCGACGAACCGACACATCCCGAACTGCTCGACTGGCTGGCCTCAGAGTTCATCCGCAACGGCTGGAGCCTCAAACGGCTGCACCGTGAGATCCTGATGTCAGCGACCTACCAGCAGGCGAGCATCGATCGCTCGGCGGACGATCCGCGAATCGCCTCGATCGACCCGATGAATCTGCTGCTCTGGCGGATGAACCCCCGTCGGCTCGAGTTCGAAGCCATGCGCGATGCGACTCTCGCCGTTTCCGGCCGTCTCGACCCGTCGCTCGGCGGCCGCCCTATCGATCTGTTCGGACAGGACTCGCCGCGTCGCACGGTCTACGGCTACGTGAACCGCAACGATCTGCCGGGCGTGTGGAGAAGCTTCGATTTCCCCTCGCCGGACGCGACCGTCGGCGGACGCCCTGAGACGACCGTTCCGCAGCAAGCCCTGTTCGCGATGAACTCGCCGTTCGTGATCGGGCAGGCCCGTGAGTTGGCGAACCGGCCCGCCGTCGCGACTGCCGACTCGCCCGTCGCGAAAGTCACGGTCTTGTACCAACTCGCTTTGCAGCGGGAGCCCGATTCGGAAGAACGTGAAGCCGCCGCCGCGTTTGTTTCCGGAAGCAAAGCCGACGGCGCCGAACTCGACCGCGTCCAACAACTCGCCCAGGTCCTGTTGCTGACGAATGAGTTTCTGTTCATCGATTGAAGTGCTGGAATTGCTCCAACACGCTTCCGAATCCAGTCCCCCTCTCCCCCGGGAGTGGGGAAAGGGGTGAGGGGACGCCCTGCCGCGCCGCTTGATCTTGCACAACGTCCTTGCAGATTCCAAAGCGGGCGCAAGCGACGAAGGACGTCAACCCGATCCCCTCACCCCCAGCCCCTCTCCCCAGGGAGAGGGGCGTGAGTTATCACGACAACTCTCCCTTCAAGGAGACGCATCCATGCACCACAGCCACATCCCTCATTTCGGCGTCACCCGTCGCGAGATGCTCTCGCGGTGCGGCATAGGTCTCGGGGCTTACGGACTCGCTGCGCTGCTCGGCGAGAACCTCGTCGGTAATGCTTCCGCGTCGGCGGCGGAAGTCGCGAAGTCGTCGATGTCGCCGAAGATGTCGCAGTTCCCGCCGAAGGCGAAGCACGTCATCCACATCTTCATGAACGGCGGCATGTCGCACGTCGACACGTTCGACCCGAAGCCGATGCTCGACAAGTACGCCGGCAAAGAGCTGCCGTCGAACCTCAAAACCGAGCGCAAGACCGGGGCGGCGTTCGCGTCTCCGTACAAGTTCGCCAAGCATGGCGAGAGCGGCATCGACGTCAGCGAGATCTTTCCGCACATCGCGAAGAACGCCGACGAGCTATGCGTCGTGCGATCGATGTACGCCGACCTGCCCAACCACGAGCCGTCGCTCATGCTCATGAATTGCGGCGACCAGCGGCTGCCGCGACCGAGCATGGGATCGTGGCTGACGTACGGCCTCGGCACCGAAAATCAGAACCTGCCCGGCTTCGTCGTGCTGTGCCCGGGCGGATACCCGATCAAAGGCGCCGAGAACTGGACGAGCGCGTTTCTGCCGGGCGTGTACCAGGGCACGTATCTCGACCCGCAGCACACCGACATCGAAAAGCTCATCGAGAACGTGCGGAACCGCTCGCTGCCGCGCGAAGAGCAACGCCGGCAGCTCGATCTGCTCGCCGCGATTAACCGTCGTCACGCCGCCGAGCGGAAAGACGAAATGGCCCTCGAAGCCCGTATCGAAAGCTTCGAGATCGCCTACCGCATGCAAAGCGACGCCGCCGACGCTTTCGACGTCACCCGCGAGCCGAAGCACATCCAGGAGATGTACGGCCCCGGCGTCCACGCGCGGCAGTGCCTCATCGCCCGTCGGCTCGTCGAACGCGGCGTGCGCATGGTGCAGCTCTGGCACGGCGAAGGCCAGCCGTGGGACCATCACGACGACATCGCCGTCAATCACCGCAATCTCGCCAAGCAGTGCGATCAGGGCATCGGGGCGCTCATCAGCGACCTTAAGCAGCGCGGCCTGCTCGACGAGACGCTCATCGTGTGCAGCGGCGAGTTCGGTCGGACGCCGACGGTCGAACTGCCGCAGGCCGGCTCGAACGCCGGCAAGATCAACGGCCGCGACCACAACCATTACGGCTTCACCGCCTGGATGGCCGGCGGCGGCGTCAAGAAGGGTCTCGTCTACGGGGCGACGGACGAGTTCGGCTTCGCCGCCGTCGAGAACCGCGTCCACGTCCACGATCTGCACGCGACGATGCTCAAGCTGCTCGGCTTCGACCACGAGAAGCTCACATACCGCTACGCCGGCCGCGATTTCCGCCTCACCGACGTCCACGGGCACGTCGTCGATGAGCTGATTGCGTAGAGCGAAGATCGCCAGGGGATTGCAATCCCTCGGCTTCGCGCGTGTGATGACATGAAAGGACTTCTCTCATGCCATCGCACGCCCCGCGCTATTCCATCGCCGATTTCTCGATGATCCCCGGCGTCCCCTGCCCCTGCGGCACCGCCCGGCGGGCCTTCGCCGACGTTCGGGAATTTCCCGGAACGTTGCACGTCACATCGATCAGCGACGACGCCCGGCGGCATTATCACAAGCGTCACACCGAAACGTATTACGTGCTGGAGTGCGACGCCGAGGCGATGATGGAACTCGACGACGACCGCATTTCGCTCAAACCGGGCGTGGCGATCGTCATTCCGCCGGAAGTGCGCCACCGCGCGATCGGCCGCATGAAGGTGCTGATCGTCTGCGTGCCGGAATTCGACCCGGAGGACGAGTGGTTCGATTGAGTGCTTGTGTGATGCCCTTCCCCCCCTCTCCTTCGGGAGAGGGGGGGAAGGGGGTGAGGGAATAGAGTGGACGACGATTGTCGCTTGCATGAAAGCCGTTCGGTGAGAGCAGCGGTTTAACTGACCAACAGCGCGGCAGAGCGTCCCCTCACCCCTTTCCCCTCTCCCGAGGGAGAGGGGGACTGGATTCATAAGCAGCGCTGGAACTCTTCGTCCTCAGATGGCATCGCATCTATGGCCACCGGATTACTGACCCGACCACCGACTTCTGAGCCGATCCCATCGTCGGCCGGGGCGCCTCCGGATGACAACAACGCCGCAGCGCCGGCGGCGGAACCCGATTCGCCGCCGGCCGCGCTGCGGGAAGTCGTCGCGGTGGTCGGCACGATCGCCGGCTTCGATCTCCTCGTCTATCGCGGTCACGGCTATGCCGGCTACGCGGCGTTCTTCATCGCCGCCGCGGCATTGCTCCTCTTCGGAACGCCGAAACCGCGACCGCGGATCGGCGCTCTCGTCGTCGGATCGATGCTGGCGCTGCTCGCGGCGCGAATGGTCTGGCTGGGCTACGGCTTTCTGAACGTCGTGGGCGTCGCGCTGCTCGTGGCCTTCACGATGACGCTCGCCGGCCGGCGGGCCTACGTCCTCGACGTCGTCGCACATGGCCTGCAATCGATTCTGGCGGGCTTCCCCGCTCTCGCGAGGTACGGCCGATCAAGCGGACATGTCGGAACAGTTCGGCCGCGCGCGACGTGGCTGAAGGTCGTGCTGCCGCTCGTCGCGGTGCTTGGTTTCGGCACGATCTTCATTCTCGCCAATCCCGACATCGCCACGGCGGTCGGAAGGTCGATCCAGCGCGGTTGGGACGCGTCGATCGACTTCCTGCGCGCCTTCTCGCCCAGCGTCGTCGAAGTTCTGCTGTGGATCGTCGTCACGGTGGTCGCGGCCGGGCTGTTGCGACCTTTGTTCCGAACGCATCTGCTCGAATGGCTCGCGGTGCCGTCGGTCGGTGCGTTCGACGAAGACGAACCGTTATTCGACGCCCCGCTCTACGCGGCGTACCGCAACACCCTGATCGCGGTCGTCGGACTGTTCGCGGTCTATCTCGCGTTCGAGTTCACGACGCTCTGGTTCCGTGACTTTCCGGAAGGCTTCTACTACGCCGGTTACGCTCACGAGGGGGCGGCGTGGCTCACCGTCGCGCTCGCGCTCACGACCCTCGTGCTGTCGGCGATCTTCCGCGGCGAAATGCTTCGCGACCCGCGGCTTCCCAGGCTGCGGAAGCTCGCCTGGACCTGGTCGGCGCTCAACCTGCTGCTCGCGTTTTCGGTCTACAACCGGATGTTCATTTACATCGACTTCAACGGCATGACGCGGATGCGCACGGTCGGCCTGTTCGGCATCTCGGCGGTCGTCATCGGCTTCCTGCTCTGCGTGTGGAAGATCACCCGCAATCGCGACTTCGCCTGGCTCATCGAACGGCAACTCTGGACGGTCTCGATCGCCGGTTTCCTGCTCGCGATCCTGCCGATCGATCCGCTGATCCACACCTACAACGTCCGCCGCGTCCTCGTCGGCGACCTCGCCCCGTCGGTGCAGATCACCGAGCACGCCGTCGACTCCGGCGGAGTGCTCGCCCTGCAACCGCTGCTGAGCAGTGACAATGCGTTGATTCGCGAAGGCATTCGCTCACTGCTGGCCGATCGCGCCCTACGCCTCGAAGCGAAGTTACCGGTCCGCCGCGCCACCGGCTGGACGACCTATCAAGCCGCCGACGAACTCCTGCTGAAGGCATTGCAAGCGCGCCGCAGCGACTGGGACGAATACGCCGACCTCTCGTCCCGCCGCCTCGCATGGCAGAAGTTCAAGAACTACGCGTACCAGTGGTATTGAAGGCGACAAACGAAAGTCGAGACATCGAACCCCGCCGGATGGCCCGGCCAGTCTGGCCGGGTTGCGTCAGCAACAAGATGACTCACCCTGCGTGCTCAATGGGCGTGCGGCCTTCAGGCTTGAAGAGGCATGTTGATTTTGCGACAGGACCATGAAATCGAAGGTCGATGGAGCGGCATCGTGTTGCTGCCGCAACCCGGCCGGTCCTAACGAACCGGCCGGGCCACCCTGGGGTTCGTCTTACGCGCTTGTGCCCGCTCCAGTCCAGTCGCTGACGCTCCACCCGGCGCGACGCCGACCCTCCATTTTACAGGTTCGTTGGCCGCCATGCCCTCACGGCGATCAGCCGGGTGGGCATGCGGGCGCAGCAAGGAGGGCTAAGCGCGCCGGCCGCGATCTCCCGACATCTGATGCCACTCACCCGCCTCGCATGCTCACCCGCCGCCTTCGCGTCGTGAGAGCATGGCACCCGGCGATTTATCTTTCTTTTCGAGAAATATCTTGACAAGGCTTTTTTGACGTGGCACGCTGCCTGCCAATGCGTCACCAGAACGCGGGTGTCTGCGACATGGACATCATCACCCATTGTGGAGGCTTCAGCGATGGATCGTAGCTTCAAGGGATCTGTTCATTCATGGCTAGTGCTTTGTCACCTCTAAAAAGTCGGGTTGGAGGATTGGAGGGAATCGGTGATGCTGCATGGCACAAAGAGGTGTTCCATGCAGAAGAAATACGTTGTGCGGCTGACGGATCAGGAACGCAA
>JACCRE010000248.1 GCA_013813775.1 Planctomycetaceae bacterium | reverse complement strand
GTGCCGGGCGTCGGCGAGCCGAACGTCGATATCGAAGCGATTCCCGACCCGCACGGCCTCGAAGACATCGACTATGCGATTCTGAAGGGCAGCTTCGCCGTCGCCGAGAACGCCGCCGTCTGGCTCGACCTGCGGGAGACGAAGCACCGCGTGATCTGCGTGCTCGCCCAGCATCTCGCGGTCGTCGTGCCGGCGTCGGAGATTGTCGCCACGATGCACGAAGCCTATGCCCGCTTGACGCAGGCTCCGGTCGCTGACGCTCCCGGCTCGTCTGGTCCGCCGCTATTCCTCACCCAACCCGGCTACGGCCTGTTCCTCTCCGGCCCCAGCAAAACCGCCGACATCGAACAGAGCCTCGTGATCGGGGCGCACGGCGCGCGATCGCTGACGGTGTTTTTGGTGGAGGCTTGAGGGTTGAGGGAGACGCGAGCCGCCGGGCTTTCCGCGCGCACCTTCGGTCTTCGATTTCGGTTTATGGCGGTCTCACGCTCAGAAAATAGCGCGTGCGTTCCCTCGCGTCGGCGGCATCCTGAAGAGAAAGCCGACGACGTTTCCAGACCGTTGTGGAGCGTTCAGCCATTTCCGCCGCCAACGTCTTGAGTCGCCACCGGGGCAAAATCGTGGTGACGCTACTTGCCGCGTTTCTATCGTGGTTGATCCCGGCGGTTTTCGCCGCCCGCGAAGCGGCCCATCGCTCACAATGCAGGAACAGCCTCAAGCAGATCGAACTGGCGCTACATAACTATCACGACACCCACGGCTGCTTTCCGCCGGCGGTCATTTACGGCCCGGACGGCAAGCCCTGGCATAGCTGGCGACTGCTGATCGTGCCATATCTCGAATCATCGCCGTTCTACCCCCAATATTCGTTCGATGAACCGTGGAATGGACCGAACAATCAAAGGCTTACCGAAAAGTACGACGGCGATGGGTGGATCTATCACTGTCCTACAGACACCGACTCCCCTCCCGACCACACCAGCTACGTCGCCGTGATCGGCGAGGGCACGATGTGGCCGCCGGACGGTGCGGCTTCGCTCGATGATGTGACCAAAGATCAGGGGCCAACACTGCACGTCGTCGAAGTCTCCGACAGCGGCGTGCATTGGATGGAACCCGTCGACCTGCGGCTCGACGCGATGAGTTTCAGCGTAAGTCCAGCGAAGGGCGTCGGCATTCGCAGCCGTCATCCGGCCGGAGCCAATGCCGGCTTCGCCGACGGCTCGGTGCGATTCATCGGCGAGTCCACGCCGCCCGATGTCGTGCAATCGCTCCTCCTTCGCAATGACGGCGGGCCTGCCGACTTCTGATCGCCCCATCGCCTTCCGCCCGGGCATTCCCGCAGCGGTCGCCGGGAAGAACACGGTCTACGGTTGAGGCGGGATTCCGTATGATGAAGCCACACTCCTTTGCGGAGGCTTCATGACGTGAGTTCCAAGGGCCGACTGATGGACGCCAGTGCGACGCCGACCGAAATCAAGCCCGCGAGCGACGCACCGCCGGGTTCGGCCCCCGGCACCGACAAAGCGAGGGAAGGCTGGCAGCCGGCGGGGCAGCCGGCGTCGAATGGGCATCCGCGACCTTCCGTGGCGGGCGCAGCGGCCCCGAAACCCGTCGGCCCCAAGGCTCGCAAGCTGCGCGTCTGGCCGGGGAATCCGTATCCGCTGGGAGCGACCTGGGACGGGGCCGGCACGAACTTCGGCCTGTACGCCCTCAACGCCACGGCCGTCGAGTTGTGCCTGTTCGACAGCGCCGACGACGTTCGCGAGTCGGTGCGCGTTCCGTTGAAGGAGCGGACCGACGACGTGTGGCACGTCTACATGCCCGAGATTCGTCCCGGGCAGGTCTACGGCTATCGGGTGCACGGTCCCTACGAGCCGGCGAACGGTCATCGCTTCAACCCCAACAAGGTCTTGCTCGATCCTTACGCGAAGGCGATCGCTCGCGGCGTGAAGTGGGCCGACGAGTGCTGGGGCTACAAGGTCGGCGATCCCGCTGAGGATCTGTCGTTCGACGAGCGCGACAATGCGGCGTTCGCTCCGCTCGCGGCGGTGGTCGATCCCGCGTTCACGTGGGGCGACGATCGCCCTCCCTGTCATCCGCTGCATAAGACGGTCGTTTATGAGACACACGTCAAAGGCTTCACGAAGCTTCATCCGGAAATCCCGGAGCCGCTGCGCGGCACGTATGCCGGTCTCGCCAGTGATCCGGCCGTGCGATATCTGAAGCGTCTCGGGGTGACGACGGTCGAACTCCTGCCGGTGCAGGCCAAGCTGCACGACCGGCATCTCGTCGACAAGGGCTTGTCGAACTACTGGGGCTACAACACGCTGGGCTTCTTCGCCCCGGAAACGGATTACTCAGCGGCGGATAACGCGGTCGATACGATCCGCGAGTTCAAGACGATGGTGCGGAATCTTCACGCGGCGGGGATCGAAGTCATCCTCGACGTGGTTTACAACCACACCGCTGAAGGCAACCACATGGGACCGACGCTCACCTTCCGCGGCATCGACAACGCAGCGTACTACCGCGTGTCGCCCGAGGACCGCCGGTACTACATGGACTTCACGGGGTGCGGCAACACTTTCGACATGACGAACCCCCGCGTGCTGCAACTGATCATGGACAGTCTGCGGTACTGGATCACCGAGATGCACGTCGACGGGTTCCGCTTCGACCTCGCGAGCACGCTCGCCCGCGAACTGCACGACGTCGACCGGCTGAGCGCGTTCTTCGACATCATCCAGCAGGATCCCGTCATCTCGCAGGTCAAGCTGATCGCCGAGCCGTGGGACGTCGGCCCGGGGGGCTACCAGGTCGGCAACTTCCCGGCCCTGTGGAGCGAGTGGAACGGCAAGTATCGCGATTGCGTTCGACGCTTCTGGAAGGGAGACGGGGGCGTCGCCGCCGAGTTCGCGACGCGGTTCCTGGGATCGAGCGATCTCTACGGCTGGAACGGCCGCCGGCCCGTCGCGAGCATCAACTTCGTGACCTGTCACGACGGCTTCTCGCTCAACGATCTCGTGTCCTACGATCAGAAGCACAACGAGGCGAACGGCGAAGAGGGACGCGACGGCGCCGACCACAACGAAAGCTGGAACTGCGGAGCCGAAGGCCCGACCGACGATCCCGAGATCAACGCCCTCCGCGAGCGCAAGAAACGCAGCTTTCTGGCGACCTTGCTCTTGTCGCAAGGCGTGCCGATGCTGCTGGCGGGCGACGAAGTCTCGCACAGCCAGATGGGCAACAACAACACGTATTGCCAGGACAGCGAACTCTCCTGGATCAATTGGGAGCTGTCGGATTCACGGAAGGCCCTACTTCAGTTCACGAAGCAGGTCGTGAGGCTGTTCCGCGACGAGGCCGTGTTCCACCGCCGCAAGTTCCTGGCGTCCGACGCGCCGCCCAACCAGCCGAAGATCATCTGGATCGACCCTTCCACGGGTCGCGAGATGACGCAGGAGGCCTGGAAGAAGGAGTTCGTGCGCTCGCTCGGCGTGGTGCTGCACGGCGGGCAGATCGACGTCGACGACCAGGGTGAGCCGGTCACCGGCAACACGATGATGATCCTGTTCAACGCCGATCACGCGACGACGGTCGCGTTCCACTTGCCCACGATCGGAAAAGGCGGGGCCGCCTGGGAACTGCTGTTCGACACCTTCGATCCGGAGACGAAGCCCTGGAAGCCGAGGAAGCGAGCGCATTACGACGTGCGCCCCTGCTCGCTGGCGGTGTTCAGGAACGTCGTGAAGCCGCCGGAGGAGACGATCTGAGGTGCGCGAGCCTGACCAAAAAAGGGCCAGGTTGATCAGCCATCGAGAAATCAGGCGTCGATCAGGACCGATTCATCCGACGGGTCAAACGCGGGAATGAAATGGCCTCGTTCGCCCGTTGAAGCCATAAATGTCGCTGGGTAAGCGGCGAGAGTCTCGTCGAGCGCCGAATCGCACGACCCGCACTTCTCGTCATGGATGAGCTTCCGTGGAATGTCGCCCTCCGGCACGTCGCTCAAAGCCGGATTTTCAAGATGGGTTGCATACAGTTTCGCCGCGGGCCTGGCATTGATACAGATTGCAGCCGTATCCAAAGTCGATCTCTGGATAAAACACTTCCAGGTTGTAACGCCTGCCGACATTCGTGAACGAACGCCAGCATCTGACGGAACCCTTTGTCATCGTTGACCGAATTCCAGCGAACCAAAGAGGAGTTTTGCCCGCGCCCGATCAGCCAGCGTAGTATTCGTGCATGACCGTGCAAACCTTCCGTGAGTTGTTAACGCAGCGCCCGTTCAAGCCGTTCCGGCTCGTGATGTCGAGCGGCCAGACATACGAGGTGCGCCATCCTGAAATGGCTTGGTTGACCCGCACGAGCATCCTCGTCGGTCTCGATGAGACGCGGGAAGGCGTTCCCGCCGAGTTCAAGATCTGCTCGTTCCTGCACGTCGCGACAGTCGAGCCGCTGACGCCGGTCGCGTAGCGCCGCAGCCGTGTCCTACGTTGCCGCCCATAACCCAACCGGGAAATCAGCAAGCACGTCGGCGACGTTGACGGAACCCTTGGTTGACATACGCCGAGTCGTCAGCACGCTGGTGAAGGGCTTCGGCGCACCGTCCGGCATCACGATCGCCGTGTCGCCCCACCAGCCGGCATCAATGCGTCCCGGTGAGCGACGTTCGGCCGTGATTGTCAGCCGAGGTACGGCGGCGAGCAGCCACTGATCGTCGTGGCGTCGCAGGAACGCAAACACATGCCGCGATCGCTCGCCGGTGACTTCCAGCGGCAGATAGTCGCCGCGCAGGAACAGATCGGGGTTCTTCTTACGAAGGTTTAGTGCTCGCCAGGTGAGCAGGAGCTTGATCCGCTCGTCGGGCCAGTGGTCGAGCAATTCCTGGACAAGCCGTTCCGAGTCCTTCGCAGCGTGATCGGCGATCTCGCTGAGTTGCTCCTTCCGCTTGCCGAAGTTCACCGGCCCGCGATTGTCGGGATCGACGAGGCGGAAGTCCCACAGCTCGCAGCCCTGATAGAAGTCGGGCACGCCGGGCGCCGTCGCCTTGATGAGCACCTGCGCGAGGCCGTTGAGATAACCCGCATCGGCGACGCGAGCCACGAAGGCTTCGAGGTCGGCGAGGAACTCGGCGGACCTCTCCGGATCGAGCACCGCACGCACGAAATCGAAGATCGCGTTCTCGTAATCGGAGTCGGGATCGAGCCAGCTCGTGTGCAGCTTCGCTTCACGGAACGCCTTCTCGCAATAACCGACGATCCGGTTGACGTATTCTTCGTCGGGCCGAAACGGCTCCGCGAGACCGCCGTAGGGCCATGTGCCGACGAGCGTTTGATAAATGAGATACGCCTCGTTCGGATCGGGGACCGACGCGCCTTCGAGGTCGGTCTTGTGGGCCGCGTTCATGTACCGCCAGCGGCCGATCGCCTGCTCCCACTCGTCCGGAATCTCGGAGAGCACGTTCAGCCGCGCCCGCATGTCTTCGCCGCGCTTCGTGTCGTGCGTCGTCGACGCCGACATCGCGTAAGGCTCTTCGGCGCGACGGCGAACGAAGTCGCGGTGGAGATCTTCGGGCGTCATGCCGTCGGCGTTCGGTTCGCCGCCCACTTCGTTGAGCGACGCCAGCGGGTAGTAACGGTAGAACGCGGTGTCTTCCAGCCCCTTGGCCATCACGGGACCGGTCACCTGTTGCAGCTTGAGTACGAACCGGCGTCGCTCGGCCCGCTGCTCGTCGCTGACGTCATTCGGGTCTTCGAGCAGCAGAATCGAGGCAAGGAAATCGAAGACGGCTTTGGGAAGCTCCGGGTTGTGCCTTCTGGCCAATCGAATGGCCGACTTGACGCGCCGGCGGTCTTCATCGCGCACGTCCTGATCGCCGGGACGCACGTACGTGCGGTAGACGGGAAAGCTGGCGACGACTTCGCGCAGAGCCTGTCGCACCGTGCCGTAGGTGAAGTCTCGCGACTCGCGGCGACGACCGGCGATCCGCGTGAGCATCCAGGCGAGCATGTGCAGCTCGCTGGACATCGAGAAGTTGAGGATCGTGCGTTTTCCGCCGTACAGCACGTCGCGAAAAGGAACATGCTGCCCGATGAACCGTTCGTAGACGCCGCGAATGGCTTCCGCCCCGTCTTCGGCGACGAACAGGCCGTTGACGTGGTTCAGAAACTCGTAACCGGTCGTGCCGCACACCGGCCATTCAGGGTCGAGCCGTTCGTCGTGGGCGAGGATCTTTTCGGCGACGACGTAGAGTCGTCCGCAATTGCCGTGTGACTGACCGTGACGCGCCGCGCCTTCGGCCATGTCGAGGCGATGCGAACGGTCGGACTCGCTGGAGGCGGATGCCTCAAGGCCTTCGGAAGCACCTGCGGTTTCACGCCCGTCGCTCGCCCGTCGTGCTTCGAGGCTCTTGAGATAGCCGGCCTGAAGGTTCTCGAAGTAGGTGGGAGGATCGAACAGGCCGTCGGGATGATCGATCCGCAGACCCGTGATCTTGCCCTCGGAGAGCAGCCGGAACGTGAGCGCGTGCACGGCGTCGAAGACGACCGGCTCTTCGACGCGAATCGCCGCGAGCTCGTTGATGTCGAAAAAGCGGCGATAGTTGATCTCGTCGCCCGCGACTCGCCAGAACGCGAGACGATACGCCTGCGCGTCGAGCAACGCTTCGAGCAGGTCGAAGCTGCGCGGCTCGCCGGCTGTGCCGTTGTATTCCGCGACAGCGGCGTCGAGCGCACCGCGAACGGGATGGCTGTAATAGACGAGTTCACGCAGCCGACGCGCGGCGACTTCCGACTCGCGATAGCGTTCGCGCATGCGTTCGGGGCTGCGGTCGGACGGCGGCGGCAGCCGGTCGAGAGCCGTGATCAGGCTTTCGAGTTCCATCCGCACCGCGTCGTCGAACGGCAGATCGAGCTTCACGACCATCCGCCGCAGGATCGGCGGCCAGGTCGCGGGAGCGACGGGGAACCGACGCTGGTAGTACGTCACCCAGAAGCGGCCGCCGTCGTAGAGCAGCTTCAGTTCCTGCTGTTCGAGCACCTTGCCGAAATAGTCGCCCAACACCGGCAGCAGGACCTTATGCCGCATCGCTTCGATCGGCGGGTCCCAATCGATATCAAAATGGCCGGCGTAGCGGCTTCCCTCGCCGTGGGCGAGCACGTCTTGCCACCAACGGTTGTGACTGTCGTCGATGCCCATATGGTTGGGCACGACGTCGAGCAGCAGCCCCATCTGATGCGCATGCAATTGCTCGGAAAGCCGCGCCAGCCCTTCGTCGCCGCCGAACGCCGGTTCGACCGTTCCATGATCGACGACGTCATATCCGTGGGTGCTCTGGTCGCGAGCGCGGAACAACGGCGAGAGATACGCGTCGCCGATGCCCAAGGCGTCGAGATACGGAACGAGTGCCGCTGCGTCGTCGAAGCCAAACCCGTCGGAACGCAGTTGAAGCCGATACGTCGCCGTCGGAATGTGATCGGGGTCGGAGGGGATAGTCATGAGCGGGAACGGGAGAACGGAAGAAGTGAGAAGGTGGAATTCAAAAGGAATCGCACTTCTTCCCCTCTCATTCTCACACGTGGCATCCGGACTGGAGGAACGACTTTCAGACGCACCGCAACGTACCTGCCGGCGGGCTCGTTCTAAACCGGCTGGGCCTGTTCGTGAACCAAGGGGATTCCCCCGTCCGTTTGATGCGGTCGCCCCGGTGGTGACAATCCCCAGCGTGGCTCAGTCTACCTCCGCGTCTCGCGCGTCGCCCCACGGGTGCAAGCGCGGGGTATCGAGCTCATTTTGAAGGTCGCGTGCGCGGGCCCCGATCGCATGTCTGAATATCGACGTCGCTTACCCGTCGGCGCGGAAGTGCGGCCTTCGAAGGGAGTCCACTTTCGCGTCTGGGCGCCGAAGCGCCAAAAGGTTCGGCTGGTCCTGGACGGTTCCGACGCCACCTATCCGCTGGAACGCGAACCGGGGCCGGTAGGTTACTTCTCGGCGTTCATCGCCGAGGCTTCGGTCGGCAGCAGATACCGCTATCTGCTCGACGACGACGATTACAAGTATCCCGATCCCGTCAGCCGCTATCAGCCCGACGGCGTGCATGGCCCTTCCGAAGTCGTCGATCCTTCCACATATCTATGGAAGGACGAGAAGTGGCCCGGCCTCAAGCTGCACGGCCAGATTCTTTACGAAATGCACTTCGGCACCTTCACGCCCGAGGGCACCTACCTCGCCGCGATCGAGAAGCTGCCTCTGCTCAAAGAGATCGGGATCACGACCGTCGAGGTGATGCCGCTCGCCGATTATGAGGGCAAGTACGGCTGGGGCTACGACGGGGTCGCGATGTTCGCCCCGACCCGCAACCACGGCACGCCCGATGAGCTCCGACAGTTCATCGATGCCGCCCATGCCTTGGAATTGGGCGTGATACACGACGTCGTCTACAACCACTTCGGCCCCGACGGGAACTACACACCGGTATACTCCGATCATTACCTCTCCAGCAGCCACATGACCGAGTGGGGCGAAGGGGTCAATTATGACTCGGAGCACTGCGGACCCGTTCGTGAGTTCATCGCGCACAACGCAGGCTACTGGATCGACGAGTTTCACTTCGACGGGCTGCGTCTCGACGCCGTGCAGGCGATCGTCGACGACTCGCACGAGCACATTCTGAAAGCTTTGACGCGCACGGCTCGCGAGTCGGCGGGGCATCGGCACATCGTCGTCTTCGCCGAAGACGAGTGGCAGCGCACGAAGTTCTTCACCGAGATCGACAAGGGCGGCTACGGCCTGAATGGTTCGTGGAACGACGATTTCCATCATTCCTGCCGCGTCGCCGCCACCGGCCACGCCGAGTACTACTATGGCGAGTATCAAGGCTCGCCGCAGGAACTCATTTCCGCCGCGAAGCGAGGCTACTTGTATCAGGGGCAGTGGAACGTTCGCCAGAAGCGGTTCCGCGGCAGCCCGACACGCGGCCTGCCGGGCCAGCGATTCGTCACCTTCCTTCAGAACCACGACCAGATCGCCAACAGCGCGACGGGGCAGCGCTTGCAGAAGATGACCAGCCCCGGGCGATTCCGGGCGCTCACCGCCTTCTGGCTGCTGGCGCCGGGCACGCCGCTGTTCTTCCAGGGGCAGGAATGGTGCGCGACGGCGCCCTTCCATTTCTTCGTAGACCATCCCGCCGATCTCGCCAAGCTGGTGCGCGAAGGACGCTGGGAGGCGTTGCGGATGTTCGATCGCATTCGCGGTCGCGAACACAAATGGCCGCAGGTCGATCCGACCGTTCGCGAGACCTATGAGCAGTGCGTCCTCGACTGGTCGGAACGCGACCGAAACCCGGAAGCCCTCGAACTGCACCGCGACCTGCTGAGGTTGCGGCGAGAAGACGTGATCTTCGCGTCGCAGGACTCGTCGGCGATCGAAGGAGCCGTCGTCGGACACGAGGCCTTCATGATGCGGTATTTCGGAGGCGAGGGAAACGACCGTCTCGTGCTCGTGAATCTCGGCCGCGACCTGCACTGGCATCCCAACGCCGAACCGCTCGTCGCGCCGCCTCCGGGCATGGACTGGGGGATCATTTTTTCGAGCGACGACCCGCAATACGGCGGTGCCGGCACCGCCGTCCTCAACACCCGCAACTGGAACCTCCCCGGCCACGCCACAGTCGTGCTCGCCCCACGCCCCGAGAAGGAACACTCGTCGGAGACGTGACGGGGACGAGGGGGCGAGTGGGGGACGGGGAGAGGGGGAGACAACGGCATCGCGAACGTCCTTCACCGACTTTCCGTCTCCTGAATCCTGTCTCCTGAATCCTGTCTGCCATGCTCCGCAACCTCTTCCGGTCTCCGTCGGCTCCCTCACGTGAAGAGGTCTTCGAGACGTTGGTTGAAGGCAGTGCGTTCAAGCTCGAACGCATCGTTTCGACGGGTCAATCGACGCCGCCGGGCGAGTGGTACGATCAGGAACGCGACGAGTGGATCGCATTGCTGACCGGCAGAGCGACGATCCGCTTTGAACACCCCGCCGAGACCGTCACCCTCTCCCCCGGTGACTGGCTCCTCATCCCCGCGCACCGCCGGCACCGCGTCGAGGAAACAGCGGGCGATCGCGATTCGGTCTGGGTCGCGCTGCATTTTCATGCGTAGCGTTTTCTGCGGCGGCGTCAGCGGCAGATTACGTCGATCAGCCGCCGACGATGATCACGTGCCGCTCGCCTTTTTTTGTGACTCGCGTAGAGATGCCGCCATGCGTCTCCACGACGCGGCGAGCTCGGGACGGTTCAGTTCGTCGCAAATCGCGGCCATCTGGTCGCGAAGTCCCGCGTCGTGCGGTCGTTCCAGCGCCTCGTGGCTCAGCCGCGTGAGTTCGCCGAGCAGCGCGTTCGACCGCTCCAGCCGCGCCATTTCCGCATCGTGTGCCTCTTTGTTGCCGGATCGCTGATAGACCTGAGCGAGCTGATAGCGTGCCTCCAGGTTGTGCGGATCCTGTTCGAGCAGCCGTTCGAGAACTGGCTGCGCTTCATCGAGGCGGCTGTCGTCGATCAGCATGAGCGCCTGCCAGCGGAGCACCGCGGGCTTATCGGGTTCGTACTTGACGGCACTCTCCAGAGCGTGTCGCGCTTCATCGCGCCGGCCGAGGCTCCACAAGCATTCGCTCCGACGCGCCAGCGTCTCGGCGTCGGGCCGGGCCTCGGCGAGCACGGCGAGAGCGTCGGCATACCGTCGCTCACGCATCATGGCTTTCGCCAATTCCTGGGTCATCGAGCGCCGCACCGGCTCGGGAGGCGATCGCTTCAAGGCCTCCTGAAACTCGGTGACGGCAAGCGCATAGCGTTCGAAGTCGACATGGATGACTCCGAGCAGTCGGTGCGGCGCGAAATCGTCGGGTGCGAGCCGCTTCAACGTCTCGAGGCGTTCGATGGCAAGCGTCATCGCACCGAGATCGTAGTAGATCGCCGCGAGCCATCGATAGACTTCGGGACTGTCGGGATAGATGCGGTCGTATTTGAGAAAGACCTGTTCCGCTTCGCGGAGCCGCCCGACTTGGTAGAACGCTTCGCCCGCGAACAGCAGCGCCGGCGCCGCGAAGTCGCCCTCCGGCTGCACGAGTGCAAGCTCCTTGAGTGCGGCTTGGGGCTTGCCCCGCTGAAGCGAGACGCCGGCCTGAAGCACCCGGCGGTGTGAATCGAACGCCGACTCGTCGCGCAGCGCATCGATTGCGTCGTCAACGCGGTCGAGATCGCCCTGCTCGAGCGATTGAAGTCCGGATTGGAAGCTTTGCTGGGGACTTGGCCTCCACTTCACCACGACAGCGGTGATCGCGGCAGCGATGACGATGCTCGCGACGAGCACGAGAAGCCATTTCCGTCGCGCGAGCGTTGCCCGAATCATACGTCTATGCACCGTCGCACCAGAGAAGTCACTCGGTTGTCGGGAGGTTCAGCCAGAGAGTCGCCGGAGATGGCTCGCCGGCCGCCTGGAAGTTCCCGACCGCGATGTCGAGTCGTCCGTCGCCGTCGAAATCCACCAACTCAAGAGCGACGTGCTGGCAATGGCCTCGCTCAAGGGAGTGGCGAACGAACTGACCCGGATCAGCCTGTTCGAGCCAGATCAGCGAATCGAACTCCGATGCCGGATGCTTCTGATCCTTCAGGACACGCTCGGGTAAGAAGGCGGCGGCGACGATGTCATTGTCGCCGTCACCGTCGAGATCGCCGGCAACCGCCCGTTGAACGCCGGGCATGGTCGTTAAGTGATGCGTGGTCCATCCGTCCCGACCACGGTTCTCAATCCATTGGATACCGTGGTAAGGCTTGAGCTCGTAGCTGTCGAAGGTGTCTCCGTTGGTGTAGAGGACGTCCATGTCGCCGTCGGAATCGAGGTCGACCAGTTCGATGCCGCTTGAACCGAAGGCCGGGTCTTCCGGCGGGCTCACCGTCTCGCTTTGAAAGGTGCCGTCGCCGACACTCGAAAAAAGTTCGATCGTCTCGTGTTCCTGGCTGATCAGCCCGCAGAAGTCGTCGCGCGCATCGCCGTTCCAGTCCCAGACGGGCACATGAATGGCGCCGTGGCGGCGATCGATCACGCGGGAGGAGAACCGCGGGTCATCTGGCGTCGCTGCGTCGTTGATGAGCAAGCGAATCGAACCCGTCGTCTGCCATCCGAACTCCGCGAGAACCAGATCCTGATCGCCGTCGCCGTCGGGATCGAACGGCCGGACGTCCGCGATGCGGCCAACGCCGTCGAGCAGCACGATTTGCTCATATCCTGCGGATCGACCACTCCCTTCAGAGCGACCGGTATTTCGCAGCCAGACGACGCGACCGCGGTCGTGATCCTCCGGCAGAAAACTGCCAAGATCGGCGACCACAAGATCGATGGCCCCGTCCGCATCGAGATCGCAAGGCTCCACGTGCGCGGGATGCCCGACTTGGGCCAACCGCTTTGCGATTGGACCTTCCGTTCGCATGTCGATCGTCAAGAGCTCGCCGGAGTACATGTCACAGGCGAAAAGCAGCGGCGGTTCGCCCGCTTCCGTCACGATGGATTTCAGAAACGAGATCGCCGGGGCCGACGCGGGCGAACCAGGGTCGCGGGCGACCGGCAGCTTGCGAAAGCGGAGATGCCCGGGTGAATCGTCGTTCGGTCGCTTGATGACGAGATCCTCCGGCGCGTTCCGCCGATAGTAGGCGACGATTTCGGCCAGCGGGGGAGGAGACAAGTCGGTTCGCAACGAGGCGTCGAAGAAGCGATAGCCGCGTTCGACTTCATTGTGCCAGCGTGCGCGGGCGAAATAGTCGGCACGAGGCGTTCGATGACAGTCGCCGCAAAACGCCGTCGTCCGGGCCTCGATGTTCTCAA
Source organism: Planctomycetaceae bacterium (assembly GCA_013813775.1). GTDB lineage: Bacteria > Planctomycetota > Planctomycetia > Planctomycetales > Planctomycetaceae > JACCRE01. Next base: position 12,383 of record JACCRE010000248.1, on the reverse strand, counting down.
GGTTGCCCGGTGACCGTTCCGTAGACGCCGTCAATCGATCGCCCAGGATCTTGCTTCGTTCGTTCGACTGAAAGTACCGCCTGCCTCCCAGAGCAAGAGCGACGAGCAGAGCGCCGCCGCAACACGCGATGAGCAGCGCGGCACGCACTTTTCCGGTTCTAGGGCGGAATGAGTTGAAGATGTCAGCCATTTCGTCCGTGGCGTGGAGCGGCGGGCGCGAGGGACCGTTCGCCCTATCGAAAGGGGCCTTCTTTCAAGGACTCGTCAGCACGTGTATTCTAGGGTATCAGCGTCTTATGCGGCGCGTCACCCTTTCGATTTCACGTGCGCGATGTCGCGGCAAGCAACGAAGGCCCGCAAGGCAGCCGATCAGCAGAGCGCGTCGCGCCGATCTCCACCCGCGTTTCGACGTTTTGTCGTCTGGCGGCGACTGGCATTGCTGGGCGTGGTGATCGGTGTCGGAGTCTTCTTCCGATCTCATTTTGCCGAGATTCCGAAGTGGCAGGCCCGGCAAGCGATTCGCGATCGCGATGCCGACAAGGCTTTGGCATGGCTCGCCAACGCGGAGTCGCTCACGCGCCGAGATCCCGAAATCGAGTTTCTGAAGGCCCGTGCCTATCGGCGACAAGGCGAGTTGGACAAGACCCGCAGCTCGCTGGTACGGGCGCTCGAGCTGGGGTTTCCTGTCGAGCGGGTCGAACGCGAACAATGGCTCGCGCTCGCGCAGGCCGGTCAGTTGAAGGAGGCCGAGCCGCACCTGGCGAAGCTGCTGATGGACCCACAGGGCGACGAGGCGGAGATCTGCGAAGCGTACGTAACCGGCTACATCCGTTCGCATCGCATCGATGACGCCTTCCCGCTGGTCCGCTCCTGGGCCGCCGACTCGCCGGACGATCCGCTGCCGCCGCTGACCGAAGGCAAGCTGTGGATTGAACTGGGAAACACGAAAGAGGCCGAAAGGCCGCTCATGCACGCCCTCGACCTCAATCCCGAATGCCACGAAGCCGCGTACTATCTGGCCAACGTCTATCTCGATGATCTACGGACCAAGGAGGCGCTAGAACTCTATCAGCGATGCGCGGCGAACATGTCGGACCCGCAGGACCGAGATCGAGCGAGAATCGGACAGGCACATTGCCACAGAGCGCTGGCGGACCCGGAACAAGGGCGGAAGATCCTCGCCGAAATGCTCAAGGAGAATCCGGCGAATCGCGACGCGCTGATTGAGCTCGGCAGAACTGAATCGGATTTGGGACGATACCCCGAAGCCCTTGCCGCCCTGGAGAAGGGCGACGCTCGAAACCACCACGATATCGAGGTTCGCTACGCCTGGGCCGGGGCGTTACGCAGCGCCGGTCGGATCGAAGAAGCCCGCAAGGAGTTCGAAAAAATCGGGGGCGCTCAGGCGGCCCTCGCGCGGACTCCGAATCTGATGGATCGGATCCGAGAGAACCCCGGGGACGTCGAAGCGCGCTACGAGGCCGGCGAGGTATTTCTGAAATACGGTGATCCGGAGAAAGGCATCACGTGGCTGCAAAGCGTCCTGGACTACGAACCTGGGCATGGGCCAGCGAAGACGCTGCTTGCCGAATACTACGCCCGCAGGGCGAAGGAGAATCCCAAGTTCGGCGCTCTCGCCAAACGATACGGTGGAGTCGCGAAGACGCCGTCCGGCGACAGCACCGAGTAAGACTGACGAGTTGCGCTGACACCGACGTCTCCCGCAGGAGGACCGCTTGGGAGTCGCGTTCACTAAGCCTTCACGAGCGGCTTCGGACGCGAAATGCTGCGAACGATTCCAAGGGAGATGATCGCTGCGGCGAACTCGACCCACACCAGCCGATTCCAATGCCCCGACGGAATCACCAGGTCGGAGTTGCTCATGGGAAACGCGACTGCGGCAATGATCGGAAACAGCAGTGCGGCGACGAGTCCGGACGCGACGGCGGTGCCTGCAACTCGAAGGAGTGAAACGCCGGGACGTCGCGTGACGAGCCAAACCGTCAGTGCGATCGCGATGGCGAGCAACGACCAGCCCACGGCGTGAGCCGCCATCGCCGAATAGGATGCCTCGAGCGCCACGCGGATCATCAAGGTTTGGTAGACAAGGGCAGCGGTCCAACCCGCGGCCCCGCCCAGCGCTCCTCCCAAAATCGCGCCGACGAAAAGTCCCGCAAGCGACATCGCCCAGGAACGGATCAAGACCCCGGCCGTCGCGCCGACGAGAGCGGCGACGGGAACGCCGATGACCACCCAGGCCGCGGCCGCGTTCTTGCGATCGAGCTGCGCGCTCAGTTCCGCGTGCCGATCGTTCTCTTCCTGCGACATCGGCATCGTGGCCCTCCGCTTCGCGGAGAGCGCTTCCAATTCCTCAGGAACCGGGAATGACTCCACGCGAGTTTCGAGAACCCACCACCCGAGCGCGGCCCCGGCCAGACCGGCGAGGACAAGAAACCATCGGCAGCGCACCGGCCGCACGAAGACCGACTCTGCAACCGCGTCTTTGGCCGGTGAATCGGTCGCCACGGGCGAGTCAGAGAGCGAAGACATGGGCAGACACTCGCTTCACCGCGGTCATTTCGACAATTCGATCGCGAAATTGTTGGGAGCGTCCTCCACGACCGTGTACTTCAAGGGAGACGTGTCCTTGCTGGCGTAGTTCGCCGGCAGTACGTTCGTGCTCTTCTCTTTGTCGATGATCATCGTCTGCACGTACGTCTTCGCGAGGTCTTCCGGCTTCGGCGGCTGATTCGAGGCAGGAGTCTGCGGAGCCTGCTCGCCCGGTTTCGAGACCGTCGCAATGTGTACGCCGGGGATCGCTCCGTCCCGGCTTCCGAACGTGCTGAGGACGAAATGTCCTTCACTGTCCGTGACGCCGTAGGCGGCGCGCGGCGCGCCGTCCGTGAAGAAGGAAACATTCACGCCGCTGACGGGCTTGCCATCGAAGAACACGGTCCCTTCGACTGGAACGGTTTCGGGGTAATCGGCGCCGCCGCAGCCGGCCAGCGTGATCGCGGTCAAAGTCGCGACAAGGATCGAGAATCGTGACATGGGATCGTGAAACGCTGTCGTCGAGAAAGGAGAGACAATACGGATCTCGGGCCCTCGTCGTGCGACGACAGGCCCGAGATCAACCGAGTGGTGAGAAAACCGAACTCAGAAAGTGACCGGTGTGCCGTCGCGGCGGTCACCGAGCGCCTGATACGTCGCGTAGTTGATGTTCTCGCTCAGAAACTGCACCGAGCCGTCGCACATCAGGAACTGCGCCCCGCCGGTGTGCTTCGACTTGAATCCCTGGCTCGTCGTCCAGTTGTTGGGCTGGTTGCAGCCGGTGGCTCCGGGGACAGCGGCTTCACCGTAACAACTGATCGGAAAGTTGATCGGCGCCGTCGTCGCGATCCAGGTGGCGTTCCAATGCCACCAGCCGTTGTTCGAGTGGTCGCCGCAGTTCGGGCGAACCTCGCCCATGGCGATCACGTTGCTCGTGCCGTCGGTGATGTCGCGGAACTTCGCCGCCCATTGCACGCGAGAGGCGATGCCGGAGACGTCATTGCTGTTGTAGGTATTGCCGTGCCCGGCGCCACCGGTTTTGAAATAACCCCCGGGATAGGTCGTCTGGTCGTAGGTCGGGCACATTCCGCCCAGCGAATTCATCTGCTGGGCGCCCATGCTATAGGCGTAATTAAACCTCGCACGATCACCGTTCAGCTCCGGACTGCCGTCCGAAGGGCACATAAAGATCGGAATCACCGTGCTGCGGAACAGCTTCCCGTCGGGGCGGGTCCGGCCGTCGATCGTAAGCCAATTCTTGAAGTCGATCGCCTGAAAGAGCGGCGCCTGCTCGATGAACGGCAGCATCTGCACGAGGTAGGTGCCCTTCTCGTGGGCACCCCATTCAGGGGGGGCGTTACCCGGCCAGCCGTTGACGTTGAAGATCGTGGGGGCGAACTGGCCGTGCGTGTCGGCGTAGTTGTGCATCGCCAGGCCGAGCTGCTTCAAGTTGTTCTTGCACTGAGTGCGGCGGGCGGCTTCGCGCGCCTGCTGGACCGCCGGCAACAGCAGCGCGATCAAGACCGCGATGATGGCGATCACCACCAGCAACTCGATCAGTGTGAACGCGACGCGGGACCTCTTCAAACCGACCATGAGTTCCTCCGGGGCGGACAAGAAACCGCAAAGAAAGGATATGAGCCTGCCGAGAGACCCTCGGCCAAGGTTTCGCGGCGTCGCAGCGTCTTAGTTATCGTCGTGAAGAGAAACACGGAACAAGAAAGGTCTCGTCGGGAAGTCTAGGAATTCGTCGAATCGTGCCGGAGGCGGAAACGCTCACGACACCGTTGCTGCAAGGAAGTGAAGGTCGAAGAGGAAAGAAGTCCCTCTCTCAGATCAACGTCTTCAGATAACCATGAAATGATCAGAGTTGCAAGATCAAGTCAAGCGAATACTTCACACGGACGCGGAATTTCGGCTCGATGCTGTTCGCCGCCACAGCGTCACCGTCGCCGGACGGTCCCACAAACCCTGCCTCGCTCATGTTTCTTCAGCGCCCGACAATCGGATAGGCTGAGAGCATGCTCACGTCGCCTCGCCGAACGCGTCTTACCGTCACGAAGTGCTTCGGCCGCGAACGGGTCGGCCTGCTTGTTCTGTTGTTTTCCGCGGCCGCATGCACGCAAGGAACGCAAATCGACAAGCCCGCGCGCGACGAGACTCCTGACCGGGCGTCGCAGGAGGACGCGGCACGCGGAGCAAGTCGCAATCTGTCAGCGGCCGAGTTCGCAACGGCGGCGCGATTCGTTGACCGGGCCGATCCCGCCGGTCTTCTATTCACCTACAGGAATGGTGAAGAGGCGGGCCACATCGTGATTCCGGAGTCGCTCGGTGGCGGCGTCGGTCTGCTCGATTATGACGGCGACGGACGCATGGACGTGTTTCTGCCGGGTGGAGGGCATTTCGGCGATCCTCTGGAGCCGTTGGGCAACTCCTCCGGGCTCTTCCGAAACGGCGGCTCGCTCACCTTCCACAACGTCTCGATGAACGCCGGCGTCGCTGAACCGACGCAGTACAGCCACGGCGCCGCCGTCGCGGATTTCGACGGTGACGGCTTTCCCGACGTACTCGTCACCGGCTACGGCGGGCTGACGCTCCACCACAACAACGGAGACGGAACGTTCAGGAATGTCGCGCCCGCGGCGGGGCTCAACGATCGCGCCTGGAGCAGCAGCGCCGCCTGGGGCGATCTCACCGGCGACGGGCATCTCGACCTATACGTCGCCCACTATGTGAATTGGTCCCCGGAGAACAACCCGCATTGCCCGGGGCCTGAAGGAACGCGAGAGATCTGCCCGCCGAGACGCTTCCAGCCGTTGGCCGATCTTCTGTACGTCAACAATGGTGACGGAACGTTTCGCGACGGTTCGGCCGAGGCGGGCTTGCGCAGCGACGGCAAAGGCCTGGGCGTCCTGATCGCCGACGCCGATCTCGACGGCAAGCTCGACGTGTATGTCTCGAACGACACCGTGTCGAACTTCCTCTACCGAGGCAAAGGCGGCGGGAAACTGGAAGACGCTTCGATGTTCAGCGGGACCGCGCTCAGCGATCGCGGTCTGCCGGATGGGAGCATGGGCATCGATCTCGGCGACTACGACCTCGACGGCCTGCCCGATCTATGGGTCGCGAATTATGAAAACGAGAGTTTCGCGCTGTACCGCAACCGAGGGGACTTCTTCTTTCAGCACGCGAGTCGATCGACCGGCGTGACCGCCGTCGGCGCCATGTACGTCGGCTGGGGCACCGTGTTCTTCGATTTCGACCACGACGGAGACGAAGACATCTTCGTTTCGAACGGACATGTGATTCGATACCCGCCCGCCGCGCCGGTTCGACAGAAGCCGCTCCTCTTTCAGAACGACAAAGGCTGGTTTCACGACGTCGCTTCGGCGGCGGGAGAGTACATGTCGCAGCCGCACATGGGACGCGGCGTGGCGGCGGGAGACCTCGACGGAGACGGCGATCTCGACCTCGTCGTCTCGCACATCAATGAGCCGGTCGCTCTGCTGACGAACGAATCGGCCGGCGGGCGGTCATGGGTCGGCCTGCGGCTGATCGGCCGGCAGAGCGCTCGCGACGCCGTCGGCGCCCTCGTCTCCCTTCGCACCGGCGATAAACGGCAAACACGCCAAAGGAAGGGCGGAGGCAGCTACGCCTCCTCACACGACCCCCGACTCTTCTTCGGCCTCGGCGATGCGACACGGGTTGACGAGCTGGAGATCCGCTGGCCCTCCGGAACCGTGCAAACGCTTCACGATGTCCCTGCGGGACGCGTTGTGACCGTCGTCGAGCCGGCGGAATAGGCGGCCGCGCCGGGCGAGGAGACTTCGCCGTCGGGATCGGCATCGTTCCCTTTCGAGGAGCCTCGCCCTCTCATCGCGGCTCGATCGGCTCTCTCTACCGCCTTGTCTTTTGCTGGCGTTAGGTGAAGCCTCTCGTTTGACACCTGCGAACTGTGTCAAACTTGCGTCAATCAATCCCTCTTCGCCGCTTGTCGGGGCGACCCCGTCTGTCGAACCGGAGCGGAAGGCCGTCCTGAGCGATGCTTGTGACACGGCGTGTGAAACCGTCGGAAGAACCACGGGTGGGGCCGTGAAGGTCAACGCGACGGCGAAGGCGGACGGGGTTACGATCAACCGGGACCACAGCCATTTTCTGTATACACATGGCAGCGGGGCTTCGCCTCACTCATGTACATTTTGTTCTGCCGTCCAGTTTTTTCCTTGACATAGCGATGTTCGCCGGTGACCATCGCCCTCGTCTTGCTCACGTCTCCGTCGGTCGCTCCGAATCTTGTGGAGCGGTGAATGATGGAACCCGCTATCCTCGATCACCGTCGCTGTGAAGGCCGAAGAGGCTTCGGTGACGGGTCTAGGCACGGTTTCTTAGCGACCGTTCGCGATCGACTGATCTCAGTGCGACGATCGCCGTTCGTGCGGCGGTGGGCAGTGCCGGTGGCGGTCGTGACGCTGCTCTCGATCCACGCCGGTCTGCTGGCCTACGCGGCGACCCGCCACAGCCCGACTCTGAACGAGCCGGGGCACCTCGTTGCCGGATTGGCGATGTGGGAGTTTCTAGATCTCTATATCCTTAACCTCGGCTACCTGTTCGACGGCAGCTTTGCGCCGTTGAAAACATTGACCTTCGTCAGCGCGACGCTCACCGGCGACGAATTGGCTGGAGAAGGCGGAAACCCTAGAGGTACACAACATGAAACGCTATTGGAAGAAGGTGGTTGACTTCCGTTCATGATGCCTCCTATAGCAGTGATAGCGAGCACTGCTCCGGCAGAGGGACCGGCAGTTCGCCGAACCATGAGCCGGCGTAGCGACATTGAGTTATTACTCTTCACAACGGTTTTCTGTTTGATTTTTATTCGGTTCGGACGTCCGGGTCTTCGTAGACATCAACGACCCCGATCAGCACACCTTATATTTCCTCTTCGTTCCGCGTCTCGTGGAACCTTGTACGTTGGACGCGACAGCCATGGATCTTCACGGCATCAGATTGTGGAAGCGCAGCTTGCCACTCATCATTATCGCGTTCTTCTTGACGGTTCTGTGTCTCACTGTGCTTGTGCTAGGATCCAGGCCTACTCGCATTGAATACCTGGCTTTAACTCGCTCTGACATCGAATCTTCCTTGGCTGCCAATAGCGGCGCGACTCGTCCGGGAGCTTTGCGAGCGGGCCTCAACTCACTCGGAGCTGACGGTTGGCGTCTTGTTGCGATCGCACCCTCGAGCTATGAGTCCCAAGAATATGGAAATATGCGGTCCGTGCATACGACGTACATCTTCAGCAGAGAGCAATAGCGAGTCGCTTTGCGCCTCGCAGACCGACAGAAGCTTGATTGAAACCGCCGTTGCCGGACCCCGTGACCGCCATAATGACTTCTTTCGTATCACCTTCGTCGGCACGAAACGCGTTTTCAAGACTGCTCGTAAGGGCTTTAGCCCCTTCATCGCTCGTCGCTCACGCACTCCTGCTTGGCTATGCTGCCACCCGTTCCAGCCCCACAATGCTTGAGCCAGCGATGCTTTCCGCTGGTTTAAGCCAAGTCCAATGTGGCCGCTTCGACGTATACCGGGTTAATCCACCGCTGGTGAAGGCGGTTGCAGCACTGCCAGTCATCGCTGTCGGCTGCAAGACCGATTGGTCCCGGTTCATTGACAGGTCATGGTCCCGAAGCGGGTTTTTGCTCGGTTACGACTTCATAGCGGCGAATGGAGAGAGTTCATTACGTCTCATGACACTCGCACGTTGGGCGTGTATACCATTCAGTTTGGCGGGCGCTCTGGCCAGCTATCTATGGGCGAGTCACATTTACGGGCGGACTTCAGGCCTGATTGCACTATCACTTTGGTGTTTCGAGCCAAACATTCTTGCCCAGGGACACCTTGTAACTACAGATGCGGCGGCGGCCGCCGCCGGAATCTGTGCCAGCTATGTTTTTTGGATTTGGCTAAGGCGGCAAACCTGGGGCAGCGCATCATGTGCAGCCCTCGCACTCGCTGTAGCTCTTGCCACGACACTAAGCTGGCTTATCCTTTTGTTCCTCTGGCCACTTCTTTTCGCCGTATGGTGGTTTACCAATCACCTCGGTGCTGACGCGGCGCCATACTACCGAGTCCGAATTGGTCGATCCGCTGTCCAGCTAAGTCTCATAATGTCGCTCGCCATCTACTTATTATGCGTTAGCTACCAATGCGACGGAATGTTTGTCCGGCTGGGCTGCTATCATTTCACAAGCGACCTTCTCACGGGTGATACCGGCGAACCTGGTGCAACAGGTAATCGATTTGCAGGTGGGTTACTTTCGGACATTCCGGTGCATCCGACACTCGGCCATGACGCGCTCCTGGAACAGGACTTGAAAACCTCAAGTCCCGTCCTGGCGCAAACGCCGTGCCGAACCCGCGCAGACGGTTTTCTGTTGGCTTCTAACGCTGCTCACACTATTCGAAAGGCGAGTTTTCAATGACGACACTACTCAACTGTAAGCCCTCGATCATCGGTTCGAGCTTCGTAGGAGTCCTCCTCATAGTAGGAGTCGGCACCGGCTTTTCGAAGGCCACTGCCCGACCCCAAGGCGAGACTTTGAGTGCGTCGCAACTCAATTCGATAACTGGCGCGCAATGTCCCGGCTGCGAGCTGACGACGGTAGGAGACTGTTATAGCCCTCCTGGATACAATCCTCCTTGTTCTTGCGTGCAAGGCCTCAATGGTTGTGGAACGAGTAAGTATTATCTCGGCGCCCCACGACGCGTGTGTGTCTCTAATCCTCCGTCGAACAACCAGTTCTGTGACGAAGGGACGGTCACGTGCTGGGTCGAGCGAGATTGTTTTGAAAGATCGCAGTCAATATTTCAGTCATGTCTATATGGAAAGTGTGAGAACGCACCTGAAGATAAACAATGTAGTGCATGCGAGGGCAGTGTTTTTGTGCTGTTCACATCGGAAAAGTCCGATGACGTATGCTTAAGATGCGGTGAGTGACTGCGGTGAGCGCGTCGGCGATAATAGGTCGGCCGCTGATAATTGCTAACAGGGTTCCGAGATCCTCTGTGATTGCTTGAAGGTGAGACCATGAAGTATTGGCGGAGCGCGACAAACGTGTTTTGGCGGTCGTCCATTTATGCTGTAGTGATCTCATCCAATCTGGTGGTAGCAGAAGAGGCTCGCATATCGTTACTGAAGATGGCAATCTCCGAACATCGTGCCAATCTGGCTAAGCTTGAGACATGGCAAGGGCAGGTGGAACTCGAGGATCGCCGATCAGGAGAGAATGGCAGCGTTCAAACGATCAATTCGACCGTTGAGTTCGTCTATGATCGGAATAGCAATGCTACTCGGTGGAACACAACTTACCTTGGCGAGCAGTTGTCTCGCGGCGAAGGGGTGCTGCCGATTCCGGGAATTATGAACGCCATGAGGAAGGACGGAGCCATGTGGCGGTTAGGTTGGCCGATTGCAATCGCTCAAGAACGCTCGGGACCACGTGAGGTTCTGATTTATCCGGAAGAACTTCGCGCTGGCGGAATGATATCCTTCGATTTCGACCCGCTTCACTACTTTGGTACTAACGGTCAACTGGTATCAGATCGATTATCTCACCTGCTTTCTAACATCGAATCGTTGCCGGCAAACTCTTTTGCCGTCGACCGGGCGGGGTCGCGTGTGACATGTCTCTTGACTAGTAACAAAGGCAGGAACATCGAGCGATATGAGATAGATCTGCAAAGAGGCGGAAATCTTGTTTACATGAATGGTGCAGATGAAAGGGTCAAGGAGGAGTGCAGGCTTGAGTTCGAAGAACAGGGTGGCGTGTGGGTGCCGAGGATGTTTCATTTCAGCAACGCAAATCTGCGCACTGGAGTTCGGATGAACCGCACGGCCCAATGGACGGTGAATGCTGTCAATGAAGAACTCGGCCCGGAAATGTTCTCGCTAGCGGCGTTGGGGGCGAGCGCCGGTGATCGCGTGACCGATACTAGAACCGGTACAGTTACGTTGTTCAAAGGTCTTTCGGACGAGAAAGGTACTGAAGAGCCTAATTCGCGGCTTCGTACAGCCTTTGTTTTAGTTAATATTGGTCTTTTGGTTATTGTACTTGCAGCGGCTGCCATAATCTCGTTCAGGCGTTCCAGGAATATCAAATGAGCACGACAGTGAATAGGGTGACAGCGGCAACCATTTTGTTGGCGGCGGGTTGCGGCTTGACAGTTTATTGCTGGCCAGTGGAGCGAGGTGAGCACGCCGACTATTCACAGCGAGGGCCGCTTTGTGGACACTGGGCGGCTTTGCGATGCTGCGAAGTGCTTGGAGCGCCTCTGAGCATCGAAGATATCGTGGCGTTGCTGCCCGCGCGGCGCGATGAGCACAGTCTCGGCGACTTGGCCGGTGCGCTCGAGTCTGTCGGGTTCAGGGTGAAAGGACGGCGCGAGACGCCGCGCACGCTAGCTGCGGCGGTACCATGCATTGCCCATCTCATCGAGCCGGATCACTTCGTTTTCGTCGATCGATGTGATGAGAAGGAGGTGCATCTCTTTGACTGCCAAGGTAGGCCCTTTTATGAGTCGTTGTCTAGGTTTAGTCAGAAATGGAGTGGATACGTTATTCGTGTGCGACGTCCTGAACGGGACGAGGTTCTGCCGGCATCTCTCGCGGAAAGCGATCGTCACGTTGCCCGGATTCAATTCGATTCACTTTACGTGTGCGAAGGAGTTGCAAGTCACGAGAACGATGTAACGGAGTTCGAGTTTAGATTTCGCAATCTCGGACAGACGGATCTCCGAGTCGGGCCTATCGAAGCCGGATGTGACTGTATCCATGCATATGGCCCCAAACATGCAATAGGGCCTGGGGAGGAGGATGTAATTCATCTCCGCTATCGCCATCAAGGTGGTGGCGAGGCGTTTCACCATTCGATTAAGGTGCATACCAACGATCCTTACATGCCGATGGTCATGCTACAGGCAGTGGGTTACACCGGCACCTTTGCCGTCAGTCCAACAAAGCTATACTTTGATAATGTCGCGGTTGGTGAAAGTCGTTCCGCTATGGTATACATTAAGAGCGATCGCGATCGGGCATTGGCTGCAATAACTAGGGTGTCTGCTTCAGCGAAGTGTATTGACATACGCCTTGGTGATCGCGGCGGCGTGCCTGCTGGCGCGCAACTGGGTGGCATTGTTGGCTCTAGGGAAGCGGGTGTTGATATGGATGTGGCGGAAGTCATTTTTCAGCCAAGTATGGAAGATGTGGGTCAAGAAACTTATCAGGTGACGTTCACGACATCGGACGTCGATCATCCGACGATATCAGTGCCGGTCATAGCTCATGCTGTTCTACCCGTTCGTGCGTTTCCAGAAGTTGTGAGCTTTGGCGAACTGGACGGCCGGTCTGATGCTCCGATAGAGAGAGTGTTGGAACTGCGCGCTTATGCCGATCTCGAATTTGAGATCGTCAGGTTCATCTGTGAGGGAGCTAGCATAGCGGTCAAAGTTGATGGACGAGACTCTTTAGGGCGAAGTCGTATAAGGGTTGTGGCGTCGGGAGCGGATCTCTCACGAATCAAAGATCGTGAGGTCAGTGCTATCGTAAGAATGTCCGGTCAGGACGAAGAGTTCGCCGTTCCTATCGGGCTGTCGTGGTATTGACGGGTGGGGGTCTTTGGGTGATGGTGAAGTGTTGCTCGCCGTCAGCCGCTAGTGCTTTGTCACCTCTAAAAAGTCGGGTTGGAGGATTGGAGGGAATCGGTGATGCTGCATGGCACAAAGAGGTGTTCCATGCAGAAGAAATACGTTGTGCGGCTGACGGATCAGGAACGCAA
>JACCRE010000234.1 GCA_013813775.1 Planctomycetaceae bacterium | reverse complement strand
CGCAACCAGGCCATGTTCCGCCTCCTTGCGTGCCGCGAGACCTTCAGCGGCCAATCTACCGCCACACCAAGTGTCGCAGAAACTCACAAACAGGGAAACATCTCATTCAGGACCGCACGCGGTATATGCGCTCACTCGTTATTGCGCACCGCGGCTTCACGGTTCGCTTGCGTGAAAGCTGAACGCGTAAATGCCGATTCGCTGTCGCGTCCGAGCCGGCTTTCGGGGCCGATGCCGCCGGGAGTCGGGAAGAGCTTGTTCATCTGCTCCATTACGGCGAGCGAGGTATCGCGGAACAGCTCGTGACCGGTGACGACGATCTTCCAGAAGATCGGGAAGATGTATTCGCGGCGGCCGCGTGCGACCGCATCGAGAATGCGTCGCGCCGCTTCGGTGCTGTCGATCGTCACGACGGGAATCGAGGCTCCCGCGGCGAACCAACCGTACTCCTTGCGGTGTTGCCCTTTGAACTCGGCGTTGATCATGCTGCCGGTGCGCATGAGTCCCGGGCAGACGGTCGTGACGCGGATTCCGTCTTTCGCCAGTTCGACGCCGAGTCCTTCTGAATAGCCGACGAGTGCGAACTTGCCTGCGGTGTACGACAGGATGTGCGGCGGGCTCAGTTTGCCGCCGATGCTGGCGATATTGGCGATGCGGCCCTGCCGGCGGGCTTTCATGTGCGGCAGGACCGCTTCAATGAAGTACATCGGCCCGTAGAGGTGCGTCGCAAGCGAACGGTCGTAATCGTCTTCGGTCAGGCACTCCGTCGGACTGGCCGCGATGATGCCCGCGTTGTTGATCAGGACGTCCACGCGACCGAATCGCGACACGACATCGCCGACGAACCGCTCGACGTCGCTTCGTTCGGTGACGTCACACGCTGCCGCATAGACGTCGGCGCCTCGGGCTTCGAGTTCCTCGCGTGCGACCTCGAGTTCCGCCTCGTCGCGGGCACAGATGGCGACGTGAGCGCCCGACAGCACGAGATTCCGCGCGAGTTCGAGCCCTAGACCGCGCGAACCCCCCGTCACGATCGCGACCTTGCCCGCGTACGTGTAACCGGGAGGTAGCATGCGTTTGGCGACGATGTATCCACCCGCAGCGACCGTAGCGAGCTTGAGGAGCGTCCGTTTCCGCATCGCGTGATCCTTTGTACGTTTTCAACGGCCAGCCGCGGGCGCAAGCCCGCGGGTCGAGCGACCATCATGAGTCCGGCAGGATTGCGCGCTTACATCAGCGAGCGTTGCACGCGGTGCGTCAGACCGGCGGCGAGACCGCCGAGGGCGTACTGGCCGACGGCCATCGCTTTGCCCTTGGGGCCGATGCCCGTCGTCCGCTTGCCGAAGCCGAGCATCGGCGCCAGCAGCACGACGGCGGCGCCCATCGCCACTCCGGCCAGCAGGCCGCGCATTTCGGGTCGCTTCGCCCGTCCCACCCCGGCGAGCGAGTAGATCATCGAGTTCGTCATCAGGTCGCCGCCGAGCGCGGTCGCCTGCACCGTTTGCTCGCTGGGTTGCGTACCGGCGACGTTGCGGCTGGTCTTGCGGACGGCCTGCCGGCCGAGTTCATCGAGTCGCGGGGCTTGCGAACTGATTCGCTGCCCAAGGTAGTTCAACCCCGTGACCGCCGCCGCCCCGACCAGCCCGCTCACCATCTTCGACGCCGCCATGATGTCTCTCCCTGAGTTGAAGTCAGGGAGCCGACGAAGCAACGCCTGTGCCGAAGCGGATTTCGGGCAAAATGCGCCGTGGTCCACGCGCGGCAGGCTCTACTGAACGGCCCTTACGGCACCGTTCTGCTCAAGTTGGGCGTTTGGAAACCGATTCGCAGCGTTCAGCGGAGGCCGTTTCGGAGACGTCATTGTCGCCGTCGACGAACACGACCCGCGGGCGATGCCGGCGGACTTCGGCTTCTTCGTACTCGGCGTAAGTCGCCAGGATCACGAGATCGCCGGCCTTCACGAGGTGGGCTGCGGCACCGTTGACGCAGACCACGCCCGAACCGGCCGGGCCGGGAATCGCATACGTCGTGAGCCGCGAGCCGTTCGTCACGTCGTAGATCTGCACCTGTTCGTGATCGACGATGTCGGCGGCGTCCATGAGCGCGCGGTCGATCGTCACGCTTCCCTCGTAATCGAGGTTCGCCTCGGTCACGGTCGCCCGGTGAATCTTTGATTTCAGCAGCGTGCGTCGCATCATCAACCTTTCTCGACCGCTATCGTAGGAGACAGGCCGGGCGAGGGAAAGGTGAGGGAAGCTCGGCGTCGGAAGTCGTTTGAGCGTGCCGATGGGCCGACGCCCGCCGGCGGCCTTATTGCCGCGTGAACCGCTCTTGCCGGGCCGAGGCCAAGGGCCGACGGGTCATCTCCTGCCAGGGGCGGATGTCGATCTCGAAGGAGGGGCCGGGGGCGTCGAGCGGGCCGAAATCGGCGACGTATTGCTTGAGCCGGCCGAGCTTCTGTTCGACCGTCAGCTCGCCCGGATGGCCGGTTCCGGGAGGACGGCCCCACACGACCGTCGAGCCGTTGCGGGTTCTCAATTCGAACGTCAGATCGTCGAGTTTGACGTTCGCCGAAAGCGGCGGCGGGGCCTGAATCGATGTCAGTCCGAGTGCGTCCCAATCGGCGGCGAGCGCCGCGGCGACCTTTGCGGCTCCGATGACCGTCGTCTCGCCCCACGCCATGCCGGGAGCGCCGCCGGGAAGCGACGTGATGCCGGTCACCAGCGGATAGCGACGGATCTCCGCCGCGGAAAAGTCCTCGGGCGGCAGCAACATGCCCTCGGCATCGACGGGATAAACTCCCTGCTTCACGTCGATCATCGCCGCTGGCATGCGGTATTCGAGTTCGACTTCGACATGCGCGGGCAGGCCCTTTCGAAGCCGCACAACCTGCTTGACCCATGGCTCTTTCGCGAAGGCATCGGCCAGTCTCGGCAGCAACGTGCGATCGAGGACCGAGAGCTCTTCGTCGAGCGCCGCCGTTCCGACGGCACGTTCGACAAGATTTGACGGCACGGGCCGCGGCGGGGGGGTGATGTGAACGTCGGCGGCTTTCAGGCGGTAGACCTCGCGCGAGTCGAGGTCGGGCCAGTTCTTCCAGACGACGGGCGCCACCGCGCAGAACACCGGAATCAGCGCGAGCAGCAAGAGCCGCTTCGGCCGGAAAAAGGTTCTGAGCGTCGCCTTGCCAGCCTTCGCGAGGATCGACGGCTTCGGCGGCGGAGCCTCTTCCGGCTCGGGCTCGACATAAACGGGCTTGCGAGGCTTTCCCATAGAATCGCATGTTCAAGGCGTGAAGCCGACCCATTGCAATGAGTCGGCTTCGTATTCATCGCCCGCGAAGGGTCGCCGCCAAGAGGGGTTTCGCGTCCGTCCGCCGGGAAGGGCACGGCGTCGATCCGGCTGTTACCATGACACCGACCTGCACGCCTCGTTCTGCTGGATCTCGCATATGTCGCGTCTCGTTGCTTTCGGACTCATCGTCACGTCTTGCCTTCCCGCGCCGGCCGCAAACGAGCCTTCCGCCGAGGATCGGGCGAAGCTGGAGCAGCGTGCACAAGCCCTGCAAACCCGCATCGATGACCTGCGAACGGAAGGGACCGACGAACAGTCTCTCGCAGACATCGCCGTGTGCGCCAAAGCCGCCGAGTGGATCCTGCGACACAGCGAATGGCACAAGCCCGACTACGCCGCTAAGACCGCCAAAACGCTCGACATCGGTGAGCGGCGGGCCGACCTGCTCAAGCAGGACAAAGCCGATTGGGACCAGCAGCCCGGCGGAGTCGCCCTCGGATACGTCTCGCAGATCGATGGCAGCGTCCAACCGTACGCGTTGACCTTTCCCGAAGGCTATTCGACGAAGGGCTCGAAACGCTGGCCGCTGTACGTCGTGCTGCATGGCCGCAACGGAAACCTGACCGAGGCCAGCTTCATCGCCGAGTTCAACGGCAAGAAGCCCTCGAAAAACGACTACGTGCAGCTTGACGTGTACGGTCGCGGCAACAACGCCTACCGTTGGGCGGGCGAGACCGACGTCTTCGAAGCCCTCGACGACGCTCGCAAACGCCTCCGCATCGATGAGCAGCGCGTCGTGCTGTGGGGATTCTCGATGGGAGGAGCCGGTGCGTGGCATCTCGGCCTACATCATCCCGATCGCTGGGCCGCCGCGGGGGCCGGCGCCGGCTTCGTCGACTATTACAAGTATCAGAAGAAGACGTCGAAGCTGCCGCCGCATCAGGACAAGCCGCTCGCGATCTACGACAGCGTGAACTATGCGCTCAATGCGGCGAACGTGCCGTTCGTCACCTACGGCGGCGATCAGGATCCGCAGCTTCTTGCCAGCACCACAATGCTGGAAGCCGCCGACCCGCTCGGCGTGCCGATCGAGTCGATCGTGGGCAAGAACATCGGCCACAAGTTCACGCCGGAAGCCGAACAGGTGTTTCAGGCCTTTCTCGCCGAACATTCGAAGGCCGGCCGGCCGCTGCCGTCGCAACGTGAGAGCATCCGTTTCACGACTTCGACGCTGAAGTACAACCGTTGCGGCTGGGTGACGATCGAAGCCATGGACGAGATGTATTTCCCCGCGACGGTCGAAGCGGAGATCAGCGACAACGGCGAGACGGCGGTCGTCACCACGACGAATGTTGCGGCGCTTCGCCTCGTTCGCGACGTCGCGAACGAAGTCGAGATCGACGGCGATCGATTGCCGCTGCGCGATGCCGCCGACGGATTGCTGCCGGACGTCTGGTACCTCCGCGACGGCGAAGGCTGGCGGATGCTCAACTACGACGACAGCCGCGAGTACTTGTCGAATGCCGAAGTCGACAAGCGACACGACTTGCAAGGTCCGATCGACGACGCCTTCATGCAGTCCTTCGTCGTCGTCAAAGGAACGGGGACCCCGTGGTCGGACAGGCATCAGAAGTACGCCGATTGGTCGCTCGCGCGCTTCGAGCGGGAGTTCGACAAGTACCTTCGCGGCAAGATTCGCGTCGTCCCGGCCGACGAGGTCACGCCCGAGATGATCGAGTCGCAGAATCTCGTGCTCTTCGGCGACCCCGGCTCGAATGCGTTAATCGCGAAAGTGCTGCCGGAGCTTCCGGTCGAATGGACGAAAGAGACGCTCAACGTGGCGGGCAAAGCTTACGACCCGAACTCCCACGCGGCCGTGCTCGTGTACCCGAACCCTCTCAACCCGCACCGCTACGTCGTGCTGAACTCGGGGCACACATTTCACGCCGACGCCTTCGAAGGCACGAACGCCCTGCTCTATCCGCGGCTCGGCGACATCGCAGTGCTCAAAACGACCGAAGATGCGAAGAATGGCTTCATGGAAGAGACCGAATGGGCGGAACTGTTCGACGTGAACTGGGAGTTGCCGCGGAAGTGAATGGAAAGAGGAACCGCCAGGAAGGACGCCAAGGATGGATCCTGGTGCCCTGAGCTATAAATCCGTGGCGGAAGTGTCTGCCGAAAAGCGGCACAAAGGGCGCAAGATCGAATCTTGAACGTCGAAGCGTCGGAGTGGAATCTCGTTCCTCTTGCGTTTCTTGTGCGTCTTCGTGGCCGTAACGCTTCCGCAACGAATCGACGACTCAGGACACTGAATTGCAAGGCACCTCCCGACTCAATTCATGCTAAGCCAGGAGAAGAGCCATGACCCCCATCACGATCTCACTCACCGACGAACAGGCGGAGCGGCTCGAATGCCTGGCGAGACAAGCCGGCGTTGCGGCGTCTGAGATCGCCAGCGCTGGACTACAAGACTGGCTAAGCCGGCCTCGCGAAGACTTCGCTGTGGCGGCGAAATACGTCTTGGAGAAGAACAAAGAACTCTATCGCCGTCTCGCATAATGCGGCTTCTAGAACTGGACGACATCCTCGATTTGCATCGGCTCGTCATTCAGCAAACCGGCGGTGCGGCCGGAGTGCGGGATTTCGGTTCCCTTCTCTCAGCGATCGCGCAACCCGGAATGACGTTCGGTGACACCGATCTTTACCCGTCGCTCGTGGAAAAGGCTTCGGCGCTCGCCTTCTCGTTGGTCCAGAATCATCCGTTCGTCGATGGGAACAAGAGGGTCGGCCACGCGGCAGTGGACTTGTTCTTGGTGCTGAACGGCTTTGAGATTTGTGCCGATATCGATGAACAAGAAAGGATCATTCTTGATTTGGCGAGCGCAACTATCACACGAGAGGATTTCACGAGTTGGTTGCAGGCTCATCTGGTGCCGCGTCAATGATCCCCGCCTTCGGCTTCGCCAGCCCCTGGCTGCTCCTTGGGTTGGGCCTCGCGGCCGTGCCGGTGATCATCCATCTGTTGTTTCGCCGGCCCTACCGAGACGTGCCGTGGGCGGCGACGCGGTTCCTGCTGGCGGCGACGAAGAAGCACGCGAAGCGGTTGCGGCTCGAACAACTCTTGCTGTTGCTCGTGCGCATCGCGGTGCTGCTGCTCGTCGCCTTGGCGCTGGCTCGGCCCTACTTCGGTTCGCCGCAGGCGGCCGCTGGTCCCGATCCGCCGCGGCATCGCATCATCGTGATCGATGCGTCCTACAGCATGGGACACGAACTCGCCGGCCAGTCGAGCTTCGATCTTGCCAGGCAGGCCGTCCGTGAAGTGACCGACGCCGCGAGGCCCGGCGACGCCTTTCACGTCGTGCGCATGAGCGACCTCGGGCCTCGCGTCGTGATCGGTCGGACCGCGTATCAAGCCTCGCAGGTCGCGGAAACGATCGACGATCTGCAACTCTCGTTCGGCACCGCTGATCCGCTCGCCGCGCTGCGTGAGATTCCGGCGCTCCTGAAACAGGCACCCGAGCTGACGCGGAAAGAAGTGGTGATCCTCAGCGATTTTCAGCGCCCCGACTGGCGGCCGGCCGGTGACCGCGCCGACGAGTTGCGAAAACTGCTCGACACGATCGGCGAAAAGGCGACCGTGCGTCTCTTCGACGCCGGCCGCACGCCCACGTCCAACGCCGGCGTCGTCGCGCTCGACGTGGAAGGATCGCTCGTGAAGATGGGCGTTACCTCGAGGTTGACGGCTCTCATCCGACAGTACGGCGACGCGGAGCCGCGCCGGGAGCGCGTCGAATTGCATGTCGACGGACGCCTCGTCACAACCGAGATGATCGACGTCCGACCGAACGAAAATGCCACGGTCAGCTTCACGCATGAGTTCGCGGAACCGGGTCCCCACGGCGTTGAAGTCCGTCTGCCGAGCGACGCCCTCGCCGCGGACAACTCACGGTATCTGAGCGTGACGGCACGGGGTCGGCTGCGAGTCCTGCTCGTGAATGGTCGCCCCGCGGGTCGTCCGGAACAGACGGCGACGTTCTATCTGCGACAGGCATTGTCGCCTGAAACCGACGACGCAAGCGCGACGCAAAGCGACTTTGAACCGACGGTGATCGACGAGGGCGGCTTTTCGGACCACGACCTTGCCGGTTACGACGCCGTAGTGCTCTCGAACGTCGGCATCATCACCGATCGCGAGGCCGACCGGCTGCGAGCCTTCGCCGCGGCGGGCGGCGGCGTGGTGCTCGCATTGGGCGACAACGTCCGCCCGGAGGCCTACAACCGCCTGCTGGCCGACGCGGAGGGCGATGCCATGCTGCCGGTCCGACTCATCGAGCGCGTGGGCAATCCGTCTCGACCGCAAGAGGCGATGCGTTTCGATACCTCGGTACTCACGCATCCGATCGTGTCTCCCTTCGCAGGCAATCCTGGCACCGGTCTCGACACCGACTTCACGCTCGCGTATGCGAAAGCGGAACTCGCCGGCAACGCAACCGTCGAAGTACCGTTGCGATTCGAAAGCGGCGACCCGGCGATTATCGCAGCGTCGGCGGGGGCCGGCCGCATCCTGCTATCGACGACGAGTGTCGATACCACTTGGGGCGGTCCGTGGCCGCAAGCGGGTCGCAGCTTTCTGCCGCTGATGCACGAGATGGTGCGCTACGCCGCGACCGGCCGGCCGCCGGGACTGAGCGTCGACGTCGGCGAGCCGCTCGTGTGGACGCTCCCCGAACGCATCGCGGGACTGACGGCGACGGTCACTGGGCCGGGTGATCTGACAACTTCGGTCGCGGCAACGGTCGATAGGCGCGGCACGACGATCCTGTTCGACGCGACCGAACGACCGGGCATTTATACGATGGCGCTCGGTGCGCCGATCGAGAAGACGGAATTATTCGCGGTGAACGTCGAACCGTCGGAAGGCGATCTCACGGCACTTTCGGAGCAGGAGCGAATGGCGCTCGTCTCCGGAGCGAAGCCCTTCATCCCCGGTTCGAACGGCACGATGACTTCGGCCGCACTTCCCGATTGGACCGTCAGTCGCTGGCTGCTCGCTGTGGCCTTCGGCCTGTTGCTCGCCGAACAGATCCTCGCCTGGCGCTTCGCCTGGGGCCTCCTCGCCCTCGCCGCCGTCGCCTGCGCCCTGCTGTTCCGCTGGGCATGGATTGTGGACCCTTACTTGGGCACGGCCCTGGCTGTCGTATCGCTGATCGGCTTCGTGGTGTGGGTTCAAAGGCTGCGAAGTGCGTGATCTCCGTCGATCGGCAACGCGTCGTCGAGAACGGCCGTCAGGAGCGGCTTGAGATCCACGCCTCGTTCGTACCGCGCGACGCGCTCGCGCGAAAGCCCGCTCGCTGGTCCCGCGAGCGCCCGCACCCCGCTTGCGGTGAACCCGTCGGCCCCAGATACTTGTCCGTCTGACTCGCAGCGAGAGCGTTCTCGCTCGCGAGTCGGCGAAGTGCGGGGCTGTAGCTCAATCGGTTAGAGCAGCGGACTCATAATCCGTTGGTTCCGGGTTCGAGTCCCGGCGGCCCCATTCCTGACACGCTGCAAAACGTAACGCGAAATGAACGACTCCCGCGTAGTAGGTGTGAAGCGACAGGAATCTAGATGCCCCCAGCGGTGGGCCGCAAGATCGATTCGGCCACAACATCTTGTCACACGCCGTGTCACAAGGATCGCTCAGGACGGCCGTCCGCTCCGGTTCGACAGACAGGGGGTCGCCCCGGCCACCTTCGCCGTCACGCCGGCCTCAGGGGCCGTGAAGGCCAACGCGATGGCGAAAGCGGACGGGGGATCAACCGGGGGCTACAGCAATTTTCGGTGTACGTAAAGGAGCGGGATTTTTACTTCACGTATGTCTATTTTGTTCCGCCGTTCAGATTTTTCTTGATTTCTCGCGACTCACCGCCCACGATCGCATCCTTCTTATTCTCGTCTCCGCCGGTCGCCCCGGATTTGTTGGAGCGGTGAATGATGGAAACGGCCGTCGTGGATAACCATCGCTATGAAAGCCGAACAGGCTTCGGCGACGAGTCTCGGCGGGGCTTCTTCGCGACTGTCCAAAATGGTTTGATCTTGCTGTGGCGGTCAAGGCTCGTACGGCGGTGGGCCGTGCCTGTCGCGGTGACGATCTTGCTCTCGATTCATGCCGGGCTGCTGGCCTACGCGGCGACGCGGCACAGCCCGACGCTCAACGAGCCGGGGCACCTCGTCGCGGGGCTGAGCTACTGGGAGTTCGGCCGGTTCGAGGTCTATCGCGTCAACCCGCCGCTGACCCGGCTCGTCGCCGCCCTGCCGGTCCTCGCCGCCGGCTACGAAATGGATTGGTCTCGCTTCCATGATGGACCAGGAGCGCGACCGGAGTTCGCACTCGGGGAAGACTTCGTCAAGGCCAACGGCGAGCGGTCGATCTGGCTGTTCACGATCGCCCGCTGGGCCTGCATCCCCATCAGCGTGATCGGCGGCATCTTTAGTTTCCTGTGGGGGCGTGAGCTTTACGGAGCGGCGGCGGGACTCGTCTCTCTGGCGCTCTGGTGCACCGATCCGAACATTCTCGCCCATGCGGAACTAATCACGCCCGACGCCGCTGCGACGACATTCGGCGTCGGAGCAGGATACACCTTCTGGCGCTGCTCAAACAGCCAACCTGGAGCCGGGCCGGCGTTGCAGGACTGCTATTAGGATTCGCGGAATTCTCGAAGATGAGTTGGCTCCTGCTGTTCGGCCTCTGGCCGGTGCTGTGGATAATCTGGCAGGCG
>JACCRE010000207.1 GCA_013813775.1 Planctomycetaceae bacterium | reverse complement strand
GAACCAGCATCCAACCTCGCTCAGGTAGACAGGCGTGGGAAGAGCAATCGGGGCGTTTTTCGCTTCGATTCTTGTTTTGTATGGAAATGCGAATTCGTGTGGCCGGGGCTGGACCGGCGTGCGCAGGTCAGCGATCAATCTAACTGCCAGACATGCGACCGGGGCCTCGGACATACGTCCTCCAGCCCCGGCCACCGGCCGCAATCGATCGGTGCGCAGATAGATCGAATCCTCGACCAGCCAGTCGTAAGCCGGACGTGCCCGGAACGGACTCGCATGGGCATAACCGGCCACTTCGCCATCGACCAGCGCGACCAGCCAAGGCACTCCCCGCACGCCGACGGCAGCGAACCGGCGGACCATCTCGGAAGCGTCGGGCGGTTCGATTTCGAATGTTCCAGTGCCGTGGAGAACATGCTCCTAATAGATCGCGGTGATCGCCGGGAGATCGCTTTCGCAGGCTTCGCGGATGACGAACTCATCGGGCATCAGAACGCTCACGGCACTCCGAAGGCTTCCGCGCGGCAAGACGTGCCGCAACAGCATACAGCACGTAAGCGGCCTGAGAGCATGGCATCGAACGCCATCAACCTTCAAGTCATTCTTCTTCCTCGGACAGCCTGGAACTGAATACGACAATTTGTTTGGTTTTTGTGCAAACTATAGTGCGTTCGCCATCGAGCGAGAGTTCCAAGTCTTCGTGACGCAGCCCTTGCCATGTGGCCAGATAATGCAAGCTGCCAAGCTTCTTCTCAACCTTGAGCTTCTCTTTCACACCGCCTGCCCAGGCAAGAACCATTAGCTCGCCTCTACCAGCCCGCGTCGCCAATCCAGGCTCGTCATCTCGCTTCTGACGACCGCGCTCCCAGCACCAAATGAGACCTTTGTCCGGACCTTCCCACCGCTCGTTCCAACTTAGGCCCATGCGGATTGGTTGATCGATCGAGCGGAACAGTTTTGAGGCCATGCCATCAGTATCCTAAATTCGAGTCCGCCATAGCAGACAAGGGAGAAGGATTATTTTCACTCTGTCGCGCAAACCAGCAACCGGAAGTCAGTCTCTCTCAAAACGCGGATCGGCTGGCCTTTTGAAATCAGAGCCTCTGCCTTCCTGTGCTTTGAACTCTTTTCATGACCGAGAAGCATTCGGATATCTTGGTCGCCGACGACAAGCAGAGTCGTGGACTTCGTCACCGATGCAGCTACCTCGCATCCCAGAGCTGCTGCCAAATCAGCCGCCTCGCGGCGGGGCATCAGCATGGCACCGGTAAAGACCAACACCTCACCGAACAAGGGGCCTTCTGGATTGCCGTCCCGAGAGATGCGAGTAGTGGACCAGTTGCTGGATGCGGTAATTGGCCGCTTCACTCTTTCCAGCCACTCGACGAGCGTGTGCCCAGTTGTTTGGATTGCTCGGACCAAAATCTCGCCAGCGGCCCGTGCATCTTCTTGCGCATTATGATGCTGGAACTCGATACCAAGTCTTTCAGCGACATTCGCGAGACCATAGCCCCGCTGCGAGAGGTCAGGCCATGTTCGACGAACGACTCGAGCCGTGTCTAACCACGTCGATCGCGGTGCGATCTGCCCGTGCTTCTCAAACAGGGCCGTGATCGCAGCGCGATCAAATGCCATGTGGCTAACGACAACTACCTCGGACAAATGCCGCACGAGAGTATCGCTAACGTCGGGAAATCTAGGTGCATCCTCGACAGCACGTTCGTCGATCCCGTGGACTGATACGTTTATTGCATCGAAGTAATCGTCCGGATTCAAAAGCGTCTGCCATTGATCTGCAATCTGCCCATTTTCGAACCGCACTACTCCGATCTGACAGACGCTTGCGAGATCAGCATTCGCTGTCTCAACATCGATGGCAGTAAAATCCATAGCGATGCCTAACGTTGGCGATTGAGATCACAACCAATTCGAGACCAATAGCCTAATATACGGGGGCACCGTAGGCCATGAGCGTGCGTGGGCTCGTCAGGATCGGTGGGTGGTCAATGCTTGAGCGACTTAGGAAGCCGGCCGCTCTTCCGACAAGCCCTCTCCCGACATCAACCGCACGTCCAGATCCCGGTGATAGACGGTGCGGTGCGGGTACGGGATCTCGATGCCGAGTTTGTCGAACTCGTTTTTGATGCGGCGGAGGAGCTCGCGTTTGACGTTCCATTGCTTCAGCGGTCGCGTCTTGACGATGAAGCGAATGATGACCGCCGAATCGGCGAACTTGTCGACGCCGAGCATCTCGGGTTCGCCGAGCATCATCGGGCCGAAGGTCTCGTCGTCGCGCAGCTCGCGGGCGAGGTTCATCAGCACGTCCATCACGCGATCCACGTTTTCGCCGTAGCCGACGCCGACGTCGAACACCACGCGCGACCAGCCATGCGTGAGGTTGCTGACGGTCGTCACCTGGCTGTGCGGAACGAAGTGCACGACGCCTTCGAGATCGCGCAGCACCGTCATCCGCAGCGTCACGTCTTCGACCGTTCCCGCGATGTCGCCGATCCTGATGACGTTCCCGACGCTGTACTGGTTCTCGACGAGAATCATGAAGCCCGAAAAGTAATCCTTGATGAGGTTCTGCGAGCCGAAGGCGACCGCGGCGCCGATGACGGCGGCACCGCCGAGCAGCACGGTGATGTCGAAGCCGGTCTGGTTCAGCAGCGCGAGCGCGCCGAGCGCGAGGATCGCCACGCTCGCCGTGCTCTGAAAGACGCGCCGCAGCGTGTCGGCCCGCATCTCGCGTTCGACGGCGCTGCCGCGACGGCTGCGCAGGGCGAGTTCGGCGATGACGCGACGACCGACGACGCGCGAGAGCCACCAGAGCAGCACCATCACCACGAGGATCACGAGAACCTTCGGCCCGTCCTTCGTGATCCAGCGCCAGACACGATGCGGGGCCGCGGGGCTTTCGTAGAACCGAACCCAGAAGCGTTCGGAGTCCACCGCCTCGCTGGCGTCTTCGACTTTCACCAGCGCAGCCGTCTTCAGCTCGCGAAGCTGGTCGAGCTGCGTCTGCAATTCACCGACGCGAGCGGCGTGATCGGTGACGTTTCGCTGAGCTTCGGTGAGTCGTTCGCGGGCGGCGGTTTGCGCCTCGGTCAGCCGTACGCGTTCCGCCTCGTCGTCCGCTGGCGTCTGTGCGAGTTGTTCCGTGATCGATTGCAACTGTTGGTCGGCGATCGCGAGTTCCCGCCGATCGGCTTCCACGAGTTCTTCGGCGTTTGCGAGATCGCGTTCGAAGAGCTCCTCGGCGGCGGTGAGGCGTTCGACCTGCGTCTCGGCGATCTCCAGCGCCGCCTGGCCGGTGGCCAGCTTCTTTCTAGCGGCGGCAAGCTGACCATCGACGATCACTTGCTCATCGGAAGGGTCCGCAGCAGTGCCTGCCGATGATGCGGCAGCGTTGGTCGCGGCCGGAGTCTCCGCGGAAGTCTTCCCGCCGGACAGCAGCAGCGCCGCAGGTCCGACAGCTTGCGGCGGAGTCGTCGACGCTTCAGCAGCGGACGCGTCGGGAGCCGTCGGCGGGGGGCTGGCGACGGTCGCGGGAGTCGCCGTCGAAGGTTCCGCCTTGGCGGGTTCAGGCTCGGAACTTGTGAGCCGTTCGATCGCCTGCGTTTCAAGCGTGATTCGTTCTTTGAGCGTCGCGATCTGCTGCACGACCGCCTTGCGACGGGCGAGGGTCACGTTGAAGTTGTCACGGGCATCGATCCAGGCACGTTCGGCTTCCGACAGTTCCGCACGCGGCGTGTCGGCGTCGATCGCAATCTTCCGCTCTTGCGGGAAACCGGCGTCGAGGCGATTGAACTCCGCCGAGGTCCTCTGGAACTCTTCGTCGAGCTGCTCGAGGTTCCGTTCCAGCTTCGCCCGTTGCGCCGTGTCACCATTGAGAAGGTTCTGAACGGCGGAAATGCGCTCGGCGTCGCTGGGTTCGGCGACGCCTGCCGGTTTCGACGCGCGGTCAGCCGTGGCGCCATTCGGCGTCGTCTCGGGGGCCGCCGGTTGTTGTCCGCGAGCCGTGACGGCGGGCAGAAGCGACGTCAGGCACGCCAACATGGCGGCCGCATGCAAGCGGCGGCGAGGAGAGATCCGTCTCACGATCGCACCATCGATCTTCGATTGCGGCGAGTGTTCCGAAAGCGACGTGGCAGGCATCCGCACAGTGTCACGACTGCGTCGGAATAAGAAAGCTCAAATGGTGCGCGCAATGGACCAACTGCAATCGCGTCGCCGTCTCGTGGTCGAGCTGGCCGAAGAGTGGCGACGGATGATACGGGCCGCTATGCGACTTGAATCGTGTGACTCTTTCGCGGAATCGCTCGACCGCCTCGCGATCATCGCCGGCGTCGGCGAACACCGTCTCGGGCATCGTCGGCTTGCCGGCAGGCATCGAACCGTTCGACAACCAGCCGGCGAGCATCCGCTTTCCGACGGCATGCCGTGCGACCCAGAAGATCGCACGAATCGGGGCCGGCTGCCGCGGAAAGCCCTCGACAGGAAATCGCAGCCATTCGCTGAGATGCTCGCAGCACTGCGCGAGCGACCATTTCCCCGCTCGCGCGTAGCCACTTTCGAGCAGCGTCTCGGCGTCGCTCACGGCGTCGTCGAGATCGTGGAAGGCGAGGGTTCGACGTTGAGACGTGATCGGTGTGGTCATGACTGCTCGTTCTACTCGGCCTCATCGATGCCGCTGCCCAGACCTTCGCACTGGCGGAGCCAGTGGCACGCCAAGAATGTTACAACAGCCTCACGAGCGCATCACGAACCCGCCATCGACGTTGATCGTCTGGCCGGTCACGTTACGGCAGCGTTCCGAAGCGAGGAACACGCACATGGCGGCGATATCCTCGACCGTCTGCCAGCGGCCGAGCGGGATCACGTTCCTGATCTTCTCGCCGGCCCAGTCTTCGTAAGAGCGGCGTTGCTCGACCGGTTGCCGATCGTGCCAGGCTTGCCAGACGGCGCGGTTCAACGGCGTCTGGATCATCCCCGGATTGACCGTATTGACTCGCACCCCATGCGGAGCGAGATCCTTCGCGAGGCAGTGCGCGAAATTGATACCGGCGGCCTTCGCTGCGCTGTAAGGAGGATCGGTCTGCGAGCCGATCTGGCCCGCGACGCTGCCAATGACCGTGAACGTGCCTTGGCCACGCTCGCGGAGTCGCGGACCGACGGCATGCGCGACGTTTACCAGCCCCATCACGTCCACCTCCAGCACCCGCCGCCAGTCGTCGGGAATGAGATTCGTGTAAGGAAAGCCGAACCGGCCGGAACCGATCGCCGCGGCGTGCGCGACATGCCGGAACGGGCCGACTTCCGTCTCAGCCTTCCCTACGGCGGCGCAAACCGCGGTGAAATCGGTGACGTCGAGCCTCACACCTTTGACAGCGACGCCGCAGCGCTCGGCGAGGCGGCGAGCCGCGTCGGGCGTGGTCTCGGCGATGTCCCACAGAACGACGTCGGCCCCCTCCTCCGCGAAGGCGTGCGCGACGGCGAGGCCGATGCCGCTCGCACCGCCGGTGACGAGCGCGACGGAGCCGCGCAGATCGAGTTCCATAAGAGCCGTTCGTGATGTGCAGGACGAAGAGCCGTCCATTCTACATCACGAGCCGTTCTTTGCGGAGAACCGCAGGATCGAGAAGAGAGAAGCCCGAAGAACGATCCACGACTCAAACGTTACGCGAGCCTGAAGATTCTCGATTCTTCCGTTCTCACTTCTTCCGTTCTCACTTCTTCCGTTCTCTTTACGCGATGTCCCAGTCAAAGCCGATGCGTTCGAAGTCTTCGCCTTCGGCGAAGGCTTGCACGAACGGCCATGCGATCGCAGGGCCTTCGACAGGATCGCAGCAGTCGTCGCATTCCCATTCGAGCAGCCAGCGGCCGATGTCCTGCATCGCGACGGGTCGGCACTTCGAGCCGCACTGACAGCGCGGCGACTTCGGCAAGCGCCAGTCGGGCTTGAGCTTCGCCGCACAA
>JACCRE010000205.1 GCA_013813775.1 Planctomycetaceae bacterium | reverse complement strand
GGAATATCTCACGCTGGGTCAATCGGCTCCCACGCTCTCGGGCGGCGAAGCGCAACGCGTGAAACTCGCTGCGGAACTCTCTCGACCGCAATCCGGTCGCACGCTGTATCTGCTCGACGAGCCGACGACGGGTCTGCACTTCGACGACATCGCCAAGCTGCTCAAAGTACTCAACAGCCTCGTCGATCAGGGCAACACGGTCGTCGTGATCGAGCACAATCTCGACGTGATCAAAAACGCCGATTGGATCATCGACCTCGGCCCCGAAGCCGGCGCCGAAGGCGGCTGGATCGTGGCGCAGGGAACGCCGGAGGATGTGGCGGCGTCTGCCGCGAAAGGGAAACGGGGGATCGGGCGATCGGGGGAGACGGGGGAGAAGAAAGTCTCCCGCCTCTTCCGATCCCCCGTCTCTCCCGATCCCCAACGCTCTTACACCGCCGAAATGCTCGCCCCGGTGCTCGCGAACAGCGTCCGCGCGGAGCGGGAGTCGTTCGACGTCGCCGCCGAGACGAAGGCGAAGAAAGGCGACACCGACCTCACAAAGGTCGGCCGCGGCACGAAGCTGCCCTGGCAGACCGACGGAGAGCGATGGCACACAGTCGATCGCTTCACGCACGACGGCAAGCCCTGTCGTTGGGAAGGAAGTGCGTTGACGTGCGTGCTCGACGAGATCGCCTTGCTGGGGGGATTCGCCGAGCCGAACTTCAATCACCGCAGCGTCGTCGAGGTCATGCCGGCCACGAAGGCGGGCGGCTGGTTCCTGCATGTGCATACTGCGCAGGAATGGTGGGTGAAGTTCACTTTCCGGGTGAAGAAGAACAGCTTCACGACGGCGGAACTCGCGACGCAGTTCAACCTGCCGACGGCCGACCAGCTCGATCTACCCGTCTACGGCAACGAGCCGCGGGTCGTCGCGCAGAATCTGCGGCTGCCCTGGCAGGAGGTGAACTTCAAGGTTCACTGGAAGAAGGAAATCGACGTACCCGCCTTCCGTAAGTTTCTCGCCGATGCCAAGCGGGCGTTCTTGGCGCAGTCGGGAACAGAGAAACTGAATCCCGCCGACCTGACTCCCTGGAAGGTGCTCGGCAAGAAGTGGCACCTCGCGAAGAAGGGCTTCAGCAGTCCGCCGGTTTGGGATCTCACCGTTCTCGAACGCCTCATTGAACGGCTGAACGAAGCCGCCCCGGAAGCGAACTGGGATTGGGAGAACAAGCAGGTCGTGTCGGTCCGCTTGAACGGCGACGAGGCGACGTTCGCCGAGATCTACACGAAACGCCCCGGCGGTGCCGACCTCGTGCTGCCGACGGAACCCGGCCGCGTGGCCCTCGGCCGCATCGCGTCGCTGGGTCACGAACGGGAAGTTGCCTCTCACCGAATGGGCGAAGCCGTCCGGATGCGGTTTACCGAAGCGTCGCAGGTCGATGAGTCCGCACTTCGCGAACTTCTGCTCGAATTGGTCGGTGGACGTGACTAAAGTTGAACACGAACAGTGCCAGAGTTCGGGAGACAGAGATGTGCCGCGTCGCCGTAGTTTTCATCGCGATCTTGGCAAGCGCTCCATCGTCAGCGTCTGCGTCGATGCAAGTTCAGGACTCGCTCAAATTCGGCGGCCGGAAGTACGTCATCAATCAGCAGCCGATGCTCGGGTATTGGCATGATAATGAGTGGGGGAGCACAGGCACCAAGCCGTTCCCGAAATTTGATTTTGTGTCGTTCAACAATTGGAGACGCTACGACGCGGCTTGGTTCATTGCGGATGGGCAACTTTGGCTGGACAATCTCAGCGGGGAAATCCAGGGGCGAAAAGTCAAGAACGAGGAAATCATCCTCGACTATGCCTTCCCGGCCCGCGCCGATTGGTTTACCGGACGAATTGAATTGGCCGTCGGCGACCAAAATCGGCATACGGGAAAGTATTCTGCCGTCATTGTCTTGCACATCGAGGAGGGCAAGGTCAAGAAAATGACGCTTATGGAATCCGCCTGGCTCGTTGGTTCCTGGAATGGACTGGATGATCGGCCGGTGGAAGCACCAAAGCCGAAAACTGTCTCAGGCACAGCAAAGGTCGGCCGTTGAAGCCGCATTCGCGGCGATACGCCCTCCGCTTGAAAACCCGAAATCCCTCTGATACGGTCGCTTCCTCACGGCGCTGACCCACGAAGCCCACCGGCTGCGACCGGTGGGCTTTGATGCTTCACACTATCCCATCGATGAGACGCTCATGTATCACGTGACCCTGCTGCCCGGCGACGGGATCGGACCCGAGCTTGCCGAAGCCACGAAGCTGTGCGTCGAGGCCACGGGCGTGAAGATCGATTGGGACGTGCAGGAATGCGGCTTGCCGGTCATCGAGCGGGAGGGCCGTGTGCCACCCGGGGTGCTCGATTCGATCCGCAAGAACAAGGTCGCGCTCAAGGCTCCGATCACGACGCCGATCGGCAAGGGCTTCCGCAGCGTGAACGTGTTTCTGCGGCAGGAGCTTGGACTGTATGCCTGCGTGCGTCCCTGCAAGACCTACAAGGGCGTGCGGAGCTACTTCGACGCCACGAACGTCGATCTCGTGCTCGTTCGCGAGAACACCGAAGACCTGTACGCCGGCGTCGAGTTCAAGGCCGGCGAGGCTTCGACGAAGCAATTGCTGAGCACGATCAACGAGCTCGCCACCGGCAAGAAGATCAAGACCGGGGCCGACACGACCGGCGTGAGCATCAAACCGATCAGCTACGAAGGCACGCGGCAGATCGCGAACTTCGCCTTCGACTACGCCGTGCGGCACGGGCGCAAGAGCGTCACGAGCGTCTGCAAGGCGAACATCATGAAGTTCACCGACGGCCTGTGGTACGACGAGACCCGCGCCGTCGCCGCCGCCTACAAGTCGAAGTTCGAGTGGGACGAACTCAAGGACGGCGTGACCGCCGACCCGCAGATCACGCCGAACGGCGACGCGTCGAAGGTCGTCTACATGGAGCGGCTGATCGACAACATGTGCATGCAGCTCGTGCAGAAGCCCGAGCAGTACGACGTGATCCTCACGCAGAACCTGTACGGCGACATCTTAAGCGACCTGTGCGCCGGTCTCGTCGGCGGACTCGGCGTCGCTCCCGGTGCGAACATCGGCCCCGACTCGGCGATCTTCGAGGCGACGCACGGCAGTGCCCCGAAGTACGCCGGCAAGAACAAGGTCAACCCGACTGCGCTGATCCTGTCGGCCAAGCTGATGCTCGAGCACCTCGGCGAGAAAGCGGCCGCCGAGAAGCTCGAACGCGCCGTGGCGAAAGTCATCGCCGACGGCAAAGACGTGACCTACGACATGAAAGACGACCGTAACGACCCGACGGCGGTCGGCACGCGGGAAATGGCGCAGGCGATCTGCAAGGCGATGGAGTAAGAGTCGTGAGTCGCAGCGAAAAACTTGCAAGAAGCCGACCGGTTGCAACCGGTCGGCTTCTTGCGTGTAAGACGTGATTTCGAGTGGCAGGCCAATCAGAAATCGACGAGCATCGTGCCGTCGTTGCGGCTGCAAAGCGCCGGGTCCATCCGACTGATAAACCGCACCGAGCCGTCGGCCAAGCCGCAGTTGACGCCGCCGCTGTGCTGGCTCGAAAAGCCGCCGGGCAACAGCAGGTGAGGCGGCACGCCTTCAGGCAGATTCCTGCGGATGTCGCCGAGAAGACGCTGCGTTTTCCAGTCGAGGTCGTTGTCGCTTTCCGCTCCGGAATAGAACAGACCGTTCGGCAGAACACCGCTGTTGCGGAGCGTGTCACGCGTGCCGGAGGCCCAGCCCCAGACCTCCGCCGGCCGCATCTTTTCCGCGACGAGCACCGTGTAGCTGGAACCGTCATAGATGTCGGCGTAGCGCACGGAACTGTTGAGGTACAGCAGGCCGTCGTTGTCGTCACTGATCGGCGACACGGCGCCGTTGTGAACACCAGCGTAGTTCGTGGCGAAACGACCGTCCGCTACGTTCGCTGGGCTGCCGTCGCTCGGACAGAGGAACAGTTCGAACCTGCGCTGTTGCGGAGACAGGTTTCGAGGGTGATAAACGCCTTCCCTGAAATCGAAATGATTGTAAACGTTCTTCAGTTCGACGTACGGCAGGATGTGGACCGTCCAGGAAATGTGATAAGCATCGGCGGACGGCTCGTTGACGATCGGCCCGGCGTCATCGACGGTTCCCGGCGGCAGCACTCCGAAGGCCATCTCGTAGTTCTGTAGCGCCAAAGCGAGCTGTGCGACGTTGTTCTTGCAAGCGGCACGCCGCGCGGCTTCACGACATTGGTGAATCGCCGGCAGCAAGAGCGCGACGAGCACCGCGATGATCGCGATGACGATCAGAAGCTCGATGAATGTAAAGCCGCGACGATTGCGTGTCATGTCGAGGGATTGCAGGTTTGAAATGAGATCCCGCCATTTGAATGATGCCGCCCGGGACGACGATGCGCAGGAATCGGTGCAGCGTATTTTGCGGACCCCGCACGCTACAATCAGCGCATGATCCTCCATGTCGATATGGACGCGTTTTACGCGTCGGTCGAAGAGAGGGAGCGACCGGAACTCAAGGATCGGCCCGTCATCGTCGGCGGCTCGCCGCAGGGGCGGGGCGTCGTCTGCGCCGCGAATTACATCGCCCGCACGTTCGGGGTGCATAGCGCACAGCCGGCGGCCCGCGCGGTGCGGCTCTGTCCGCAGGCGGTGTTCCTCAAGCCGCGTTTCGATCTGTATTCGTCGGTCAGCCGGCAAATTCGCGAGATCTTCCATCGCTACACGCCGCTCGTCGAACCGCTGAGCCTCGACGAGGCATTTCTCGACG
The DNA here is from genome assembly GCA_013813775.1 of Planctomycetaceae bacterium. Classification (GTDB taxonomy): domain Bacteria; phylum Planctomycetota; class Planctomycetia; order Planctomycetales; family Planctomycetaceae; genus JACCRE01. The sequence continues at coordinate 5,918 of JACCRE010000205.1, read as the reverse complement.
TCACCGGCAGCGAACGACTGTTCGGCGACGGCGAGACGATCGGCAGAGCGATCCAGAAGGCGATTCGCGACGAACTGTCGCTCCCCTGCTCCGTCGGCGTCGCCCCGACGAAGTTCGTCGCCAAGATCGCGAGCGATCTGCGAAAGCCGCGCGGCTTCGTGGTCGTTCGGACCGACGAAGTCGTCTCCTTCCTCGATCCGCTGCCCGTCACGAAGATCTGGGGCGTCGGCGCGACGGCGGAGCGACATCTCGCGGCGCTCGGGATCACGAAGATCGGCGACCTGCGGATTCGCTCCGCGGAGTCGCTGGTCGCCGCGTTCGGGAAGCACGGGCGCAAGCTCTGGAACCTCGCGAACGGGATCGATCATCGTGCCGTCGTTCCCGATCACGCCGCGAAGCAGATCAGCCACGAAACGACCTTCGGACAGGACATCACGGATCTCGAAACATTGAGGGCGTGGGTCAGCGAACTTGCGGCGAACGTTGGTCGACGCTTGAGGCGGCATCATCGCACCGCTCAGGCGGTCGTCCTCAAGCTGCGCTATGACGACTTCACCACGATCACGCGGAGTCACTCGTTACCTGACGCCACCGACGCGACCTCCACGATCTTCCGTGCCGCCGACGAATTGCTGCGCACCCGCCTGCCGAGGCGACGGCTGAGCGTGCGGCTCATCGGCGTCGGCGTCACCGGGCTGTCCTCGGTCGGCGGGCAGAAGCTGTTGTTCCCGATTCAGGAAGAAGAGACACGGCCGGCGATCGACGCCGTCGCCGACGCGATCGCCCAGAAGTTCGGCCGCGACGCCCTCCGCAGCGGCCTGAGTTTCGGTTTGGAGCGACCCGAGCGGTTGTCACCGCCGAAGACGTGATTGAGAGGCACTTAACCAGTGCCGCAGGCGATGATCTGCTCAGCGACTTCCGCCGGTGTCTCCTCTCCGCTGATCTCGGTCACGCGGCACTCCTCCAGATTGCGGAACCACGTGTGCTGGCGTTTCGCGAACTGGCGTGTGTGCCGCTTGATGAGTTCGACGGCTTCGTCGAGCGTGTGCTGGCCTTCGAGATGCTCGACCAGTTCGCGGTAGCCGATGGCCTGCAGCGCGGTGAGGCTGAGCGTGCCGAATCTCTCTCGCAGGCGACGAGTTTCCTCGAGCAGGCCGTCGGCCAGCATGCGATCGACGCGGCGTTCGATGCTTTGATAGAGCCACTCGCGAGGCGGGCTGAGCCAGTACACGTGCCTTGCTCGCTCGCCTTCGGGCAAGGCGGGATTGACCTGAAGTTCCGACATCGGTCGCCCGGCGGTTTCAATGACTTCGAGCGCCCGGACCACGCGACGCAGATCGTTCGGATGGATCTTCGCAGCACGCGGCGGATCGAGGGACCGTAAACGAGCGTGCAAGGCTTCATTGCCGGCGGCTTCGGCCTCTCTTTCAAGGCGATCTCGTATCTCGTTCGATTTGCCCGGACCTTCGAACAGACCCCTCAACAGCGACCGCAAGTAAAGCCCGGTTCCGCCGACGAACAGCGGCACACGGCCTCGCGACAGGACGGCACGGCAGGCGTCTTCGGCATCGGAGAGGTATTCGGTGACGCTGTAGTTCTGGTCCGGGTCCACCAGGTCGATCAAGTGGTGCGGAACTGCGCAACGGTCCCCTTCCGGCGGCTTCGCCGTGCCGACGTCCATGCCGCGGTAGACGGCCATCGAATCGAGCGAGAGGATCTCGGCTTCGATCCGCTTCGCGAGTTCGATTCCCGCCGCCGACTTGCCGCAGGCGGTCGGTCCCGCGAGAAACCAGCATCGTCGCCGCAGTTCGGGGTCGAATGACACGTTCTGAGATCTTCCCTGCGTTGACGCTGCGGACCGCGCCGCGATAATCGGCCCGACGAACATCTGACACCATACGGCCGCCCCGGTTCAACGCCGACGGCCGAACGGCGAAACCTCGCCGCAGCCCAAGGATGCACCGATGGCGAGCTTTCAGACCGAGACCCTGCTGGCGGCTTCGGCCGAGGATGTTTTCGACTTCCTGATCCGTCCCGAGAACGTGATCAAGGTCACGGCGCCCAGCGTCGCGCTCAAGCCGGTGACCGCTCCCGACATTCTCGAACGCGGCAGCCGGATCGAGCTCGAACTGTCGGGCTATGGCCCCCCGCAGAGGTTTCTGTACGAGGTCATCGAGTTCGAGCGCCCGTTCCGGTTCACCGAAACGCTGGTGAAAGGGCCGTTGAAGGCTTACCGCCACGAACACGTCTTCGAAGTGACCGAAGCGGGAACTCGCGTCTTCGACCACGTGACGTTCGAGCCGCCCGGCGGGATGCTCGGTTTTCTCGTGACCGAGGAGCGGATCCGCAAGGGCCTTCAGCACGGTTTCCAGTTCCGGTACGCGGAACTCGCAAGACTGTTCGGCACTCCGTGACGGCCTTCGCCGCATGAGCTGTTGTAGAACGCTCACGTCGCGTCAGACGAGCACCGCTTCCGGCAACGGCACCGCCGCGGTGGCGCGAAGCCGTTCGACGAAGGCGTCGAGAAGTTCCTGCGCCGAGTCGTCGCTCAGCGATTCGGGATCGAAGCGCAGGGAAATGATCATTCGGCCGGCATAAGTGAGGATCACGAACACAGCGGCGGTGCCGGGGCGTCCGTTGGGGGCCGTGATGAGCCGCTCGACCGTGATCCCGCTCGCCAGCAATCGCCCGTCTTCGTCGGTCGGCAAACCGACGTCCTGACCGACGAGCCGGCCCAGGTTCGATAACACGGCCGTCGCGAAGCTGCCTTTCTTCAGAAGGGCCTGCGGCACTTCGCCCCGCAGCAGCATCGCGAGCCGGAAGACTTCGAGCATGCGGAGGCCGCGACGGGTCCGCTTGATGTAGGACGTCTCCTCGCGGACGCTTCGCAACAGCCCCTCGGCGTCGCGGCATTGCGCCGGCGTTCTCCGCAGGAACGACATGAACATCTTGTTCGCTGCCGGCATCGGAGCGTCTTCGGGCGCCCGCAGATTGACCGGCATGCAGACGCACACGCAATCGTCGACGCCCGTGGCCCGGTGCTCGCAGCGCGGCGCCAGAACCTGCAGCAGGTCACGCAGCATCAGATCGTTCACGGTCACGTCGGCCTCGTGCGCGGCCTTCACGAGACCCTCAAGTTCCGGCGTGTCGAGCACTCGATGGCTGATCGAGTCCATCGGCCGCTTCGAGCGTCGTTTGCCAGAGTCTTCGTCGCGCAGCGGGATCGGCCGGGAACGCCGCCACGTTCTCGCATGCGTCGCCACGCCGTACAAGGTTTTGAGGCGACCGAGCCAAGGCCGCTTGTAGAAGCGGTCGCGCCATTCTAGGGCACCGTGGTCGCGTAGCGTCGGCACGGCCTCGCCGTTTCCCAGCGCGGCGTACGCTCTGAGGAAATCGGTCACGAAGTTCGTGACTCCGACGCCGTCGGTGCAGGCATGGTGAAGTTGCAAGACGACGCGGCCCGATTCCTCTCCCGCCCGCACCCACACGCGCAGCCCGACCTCGGCGGTCAGGTCGATGTGTTCGACGCCGTTCGGAAACTCGAGCGAGGCGAACTCATCATCCCAGTGCAGGAAGGGAGAAGCGTTCTCTTGAACGATCCAGCGCGGCGGACGGCACGTGTCGTCGATCACGGCACGCAGCAACGGATGTGCGAGAAGCGTTTGCGACAAGGCGGCTTCGAAGAGCGATCGTTGGAGCCTTCCGCTGTACTCGATTTCGATCAGCGCCGTCATCGGATGACGTGCGCTGTCATCCGCCCACATATAGGCTTCGAAGGGGGTGAGCCGAATTACGCGCTCCATCGGTGTCTCACTTGGACATTCGCAAGATCATGTGGTTGTGTCCGTCTCGATCCCACCCAGATTTCATTTCATCTATGGAATTCCAATGAATCATCACAATAGCCTGCGGAATGTCCGCACCCAAACTCGCCGTGTCAGATTACCGGGAGTCCCCCGAACGCGTCTGCCGAAGTGCCGGTCAGGCAAAATGGAGAAGCGGCCAGCGAGACGCTGACTTTCGGCGAGAGTACGAGAAGCAGTTTTCGGAGGGCGAGGGTGGTTCCGGAGTTCTTTCACCCGGTCGGCACTCACGCCAGCAGATCCTCGACCACTTCACCATGCACGTCGGTCAAGCGGAACGGACGGCCCTGATACGTGTAAGTGAGCCGCTTGTGGTCGAAGCCGAGCAGGTGCAACAACGTCGCGTTCAGGTCGTGGACGTGAACCCCGTCGCTCGCGATTTCGAAGCCGAACTCGTCGGTCTCGCCGTAGGAGAAGCCCGCCTTCAAACCGCCGCCCGCGAGCCAGACCGTGTAAGCGTCTTTATGGTGGTCGCGGCCGGGCCGTGCTGATGTGTTGCCCTCGCCGTCCTGGCCTTGTCCCAAGGGAGTTCTGCCGAACTCGCTGCCCCAGACCACGATCACGTCGTCGAGCAAACCGCGCTGCTTGAGATCGGCGACGAGCGCCGCCATTCCCTGATCGATGTCACGACACTTCGCTCGCAACCGATCGTCGAGATTGTTGTGATGATCCCAATCGCTATCGTAGATCTCGACGATCCGCACGCCGCGTTCGACGAGCCGCCGGGCGAGCAGACAGTCGGCGGCGAAGCTCGGCTTGCCGGGTGTGATGCCGTAGAGATCGAGCGTGTGCTTTGACTCCTCCGAAAGATCGGCGAGTTCCGGCACGGCCGACTGCATGCGGAAGGCCATTTCATACTGCCGGATGCGGGTCGCGATCTCCGGGTCGCCGTACTCGGCGAGATGCGTTTCGTTCATCGCCCGCACGGCGTCGAGCACGTTGCGTCGGTCTGCCCGCGAGTGCCCGGGTGGGTTCGAGAGGAACAGCACCGGATCGCCGTCGCTGCGGAACTGCACGCCCTGGTAGACGCTCGGCAAAAAGCCGGACGACCACAGGCTTGAACCCGCGCCGCCGGCCTGCCCCGAGAGCATCACGACATACGCCGGCAGATCACGCGCCACCGTTCCCAGTCCGTAGGCGAGCCAGGAACCGATGCCGGGCCGCCCGCCGCGTCCGAAGCCCGAATGCAGGAACATCTGGGCCGGGGCGTGATTGATCTCGTCGGTGTGGAGACTGTGAACGATCGTCACGTCGTCGACGACGTTCGAGAAATGCGGCAGAAGCTCGGACACGGTCTGCCCGCTCTCACCATGCCGTCGGAATTTATATCCCGAACCCGCCAGCCGCATCTCCCCGCCGATGAAGGCGAAGTCCTTCCCTTCGACGAGCGACGCCGGGCAGACCTCGCCATCGAGTTCGTTGAGTTTGGGCTTGGGGTCGAACAGATCGAGTTGACTCGGCGCCCCGATCATGTGCAGATAGATGATGCTCTTCGCCCGCGGCGCAAAGTGCGGCCGCTTCGGCGCGAGCGGATCCGCAACGCGAGCCGGGGCCGCGACGGCGTCGTCGGCCAGCAACATGCCCGCCGCCGCGGCGCCGAGGGCGAGGCCGGAACGGGAGAGGAAGGTGCGGCGGGGGAGGGCGCTCGGTTGTTGCATATCAAAGGACATCGTGAGATTTCGACTTCGGCGGAACGCTGCCAAGAGGCTTGGGTCTACCAGAACAAGCGGGTTCGCTTCGTCGCGGTGCCGACCAAATCCATCCTTCAAGGTATGCCAATTCCGGGTCAATAGGGCTCATTGCCGCCTCCGAAAGAAAGTCCTTAGCCGCGAGAACACAAACGGCTGCATCCAGTGCGTCTGCGTTACTTATCATGAGCTGCGAGATCGCTCCCTCTTCTGGAAGAGCCAAAGTGGTTCGCAACGAGTCTAGAGGTGGTTTCAAAACATAAAGGAACGGCGAACAAAGGAGTTACGTCGATCGTCGGACGATCAGAAATGCAGGAGTTTCAACAAAACTAGACGATGCGCACAGAACGATACACCTGGATATATA
>JACCRE010000167.1 GCA_013813775.1 Planctomycetaceae bacterium | reverse complement strand
ACCCCTCCCCCACTCACCCCTCCCCAGATCCCCCGCCTGCCGTTGAGCCTTTTCCGCCTGTCCGGCCCGATTCCGGAAACGCCGGCAGGTTTTACCGTCGCGAAAAAGTTCGCCCAAACCTCCGCGGCGAGAGTGGCGATAGTGGGAAGGACGGGCAGGCTTTGCGGCGCTCTCTCGCCGCCCGCCCGTGGGATCGTTCGACGAACAGGCGAACGCCGGGCCTACCGGCGCGGAGGATTGAGCCTTGCAGATCGATGGCGCTGTTCGCAGGGCCACGGAGAGGCACGACAATCGGCCATGGCGGGCTTGGGCAATGATGGCGACGGGCATCGTCGCGGGACTCGTCGGTATGCAGATCACGGTCGTACGACCGGCTCGCACCGAAATGAACGACATGCGGCGGGAACTCGCCGCGGTCCGGTCCGATCTCGACAACCTCGTCGGCCGGCGCGACCAGCTCTGGCGGGCGAACACCTTGCTGTCGGCCCTCAAAGAGCAGTCGGAACTCATTGTGGAATCGGAACGGTCGCTCACGGCGATCCGTCAATTCCGCGGCGACGTGCAGTCCGAGGGTGCGAAGACGCTCGACGCGTTGGCCGCGGTGGACATGCTTTCGACGCTGCAACAATCGGTCGTCGACAATGCCGCCGCGACGGCGGCGGCCACCGAAGAGCTGTCGCGCGTCGTCGATTTGCAGAATCGGCTGATCGGCATGACGGACGGCTCCGTCGCGGCCCGTGCATCGGCCGAACGGCTCGTTCGCCTTCAGCAGACGTTGCTCGCCCAAGCCGATCGTAACGCCGCCGCCGAGTACACGCTGCGACGCATGATCGGCACGCAGGAACGGCTCGTCGGCGAGCGAGAGACGGCGGACCTCGCCGTGAAATCGCTCGATGAGATCGCGAACGTGCAATCGGCGCTCATCGCCGAAGCCGCCGGCAGCGACGAGGCGATGAAGTCGGTCGAAGCTTTCACCGCGCTCAAAGAAGCGGTTGTCGCGAACGCCGACGATGTCTACGTCGCCCGCGACGTCGCCTCGCGGCTCGCTTCGCTTCGCGACGAACTCGCGATGCGAGCCGAACCCGCCGAAACCGCGGCGGCGTACCAGGCGATCGAGTCTCTCGTCGCCCTGCGGGACATGCTGGGCAACGACCCGAACAAGGCCGCGACGGCTCGCAAGAACCTTGATGTGCTGCTGACGTTGCAGACCGATCTCGCCGCCCAGACGCAAGCCGTCGTCGATGCGGTGCAGTCGCTGGAGCTGCTCGCCGACCTGCGGGGCGAGATCACGACGCACATCAGCATGATGGAGGGCGTGCGACGCGACCTGATCGAGATCGCGATGATGGAGTCGGCGGTGGTCCGGGCGGTGCGGGTCATCGAGCCGCTCGCGAAGCTCGGCGACCTCCGCCGACTGTCGGAAGACGAAGTCCGCACGGCGGCCCGCGTGATTCTCGACAACCGCGCCGATCGCACGGCGAACGCAGACGGAGCGCTAAAGACCGCGGCGGAGCCGGTGCCCGCTCCGCAGTGATTCACCAGACGTTCCAGACTCGTTCGGCCCAACGCAAAACCCCGCCGGTGACGACCAGCGGGGTTTTGTGCGTTTTCAGAAAATAGATCGCTTGCGGTTTTCGCGAAACTGCAAGCGGGGTCACGCCACCCGATGCAGCTCGACGGCATGACTGCCCATCCGGTTGCGGAAGCCGTCGATGTTTTGAGCGTGGAGGCGGGCGAGGCCGTCGGCGAGCGACGGCATGGCGAGGTTCAGCACGTTCTGGCCTGGCCACCGGCTCGCATGCTCACCCGCCGCCTTCACGTCGTAAGAGCATGGCACCCGGCGGGCCACGATTTTTCTTGACCGCGAAAAGTCGCTTGGTAAGCTAGGCCTGCCGTTCGATGGCCGTATCCCGGCCAGTCTGGGCAAGACACTCCAATCGAAGAGGGAGGCTGCCATGATGACTCGATCTATCTCCCGCCCCTGAAAACGCGTTGCCGCGGCTATCGCTTGCATGCTGCTCGCTGCTTCCCCGGTGGCCCTGTGGGCTACGCCCCACATCGAGGATCTGCGGATCGCCAGCGTGTCGAATGCCGAGTTTTTGATTGACATCTACAAAGATAAGGGATTCCAGAACGGGTTTCGGGTATGGGAACTCGTTGATACCGAGCCGCATGAACTCAACCGGGTCATCGTGGTCGATCCGATGACCGGGTACACCCAATATGAGTACAAGGCGTATCGGTCCGATGGCATCCAGGCAAACACGAATTACATGATCATGGCCTACCGCTGGACAGGCTCGGCCTGGGCACACTTGGAGACCTACGCCGTGACGACCGGTTCGTAAACGCCGACGTAATTGACGGAAAGCCGATCGTTCGACGCGGGCCGCTCACGGAGGCTAGGGCATGCGATCAATTCGAAGAGGCGTCACCGTCACCGAGGTTCTTGTGGTCGTGGGTATCCTTGGGTTGCTTGCGGCTTTGCTGTTGCCCGCCGTCCAGCGGTCGCGGGCTGCGGCTCGGCGGACCGTTTGCGAGGCGAATCTCAAGCAATTCGGCATCGCCCTGCACAACTTCGCTGACGCTCACGGCGTCTTCCCAATGAATCGTAAGCCGTACTGGCGGCTGCTCCCCTATCTGGAACAGGACGCTCTCCACGACGCGTTGCGAGCGCGCCCAAGCGGTGGTCCAGAGCCGCAGTTCGGCGCATCGGTCTTCGTCTGTCCGGCGGACGCGGACGTGCGCACTGTCGAAGGTGAATACAGCTATCACTATAACGACGGAACCCGCTTCCGATGGCAGGGCCGGAATGGCATCATCAGCCGCCCGGGGCCGCCCGAAGATACTCGACTGTCGGACGTGACGGACGGCCTGTCGCAGACGGCGGCGATGTCGGAACGGCTCGTCTGGCGGGGTGAGCACGTCCACCTGTCGGAGGCCGAGGTCGCGTCACAACCACTGCGGTTCCTCTGGTACACGCAGCGACAAATGACACACGAAGGACGGGAACAGGAGTTCGTGCGAATCTGTGAGACGGAGCGGACGACCGCCTACCCGGCCTTCTGGGGGTTCAACAATCCGGGGCTGGGGGCTCTTCCCCGAGGCGGATACGATCATCTGCTCCCGCCGAACGTTCCTGGCTGTCTCAACGGACCTTACGGAGATGTGGCCCGCGGCTACGAGGTCGTGCCGGCCAACAGCCAGCACGCGGGAGGTGTGAACTTGCTTTTCGCGGATGGGCATGTGCGGTTCGTACCAAGCGGCGTCGACCGGACCGTGTGGCGTGCCCTTGGCACGCGGAACGGCGGCGAGGCGGCCAGCCTCTTCTAGAGCGACCATTGGGCGGGGCCGCACTGCAATTCGAACAACGGAGGACTAGCTATGAAGATGATAAGGATCGGGCGGCGGAGGGCCGTTGCGACTCTTCTCGCGGCGGGCGGCCTCGGGACTCTATGGACGCTTATCGCGGCGGGACATGCGGAAAAAGCGTCGAAGACTGCGGCACCGGCTTCGGAAGTCCGGTTCGCAACGCGGGGGGGCAAACTTGTGACTGACGAGTTCACCATCGAGGGAAAGCCGCCGTTCAACGCGGACCTGTCGCTCAAGCCCGGCCGGCCCGACCCGGCGGACTACGAGGGCCACCCGATCGGCCCGCCTGAGAACTGGGCTGTGTTCGCCTACTTCCTGGAACCGGGGACGAGTTCCATCCCAGGCGACGCCCGGTGGCGGGGCGAGTTCAACCGGCATCGGCCCGGGAGGGGACCGGGGGGTTCGCCAGACCGGCCGCAGCCGCCGAAGGTTATGGAGCGCGGTCGCGAATACTATTGGGGCAGCTTGCCCGTCCCGACCGAACCCGGAACGTACGACTTCGTGATCACGGTTCACCCTGCGGCCGAGCCTTTTTCGCCCCAGAAGCCGATGCAGTACGTCGGCCGGGGGACGCCGATCTTCAGGGCGACGGCCCATGTCACGAAGTCCGACCAGAGCGAGTAGAACCCGACCCGTCGTAAACATCTTAGACTTTAGAGGTGTGAGTAATTTCGATCCATCGCGCCGGGGAGTGACCTTTTGAATCATATGTGCTGATCGAGAAGGTCAGAAAACACCGGCTGATAACTGCCTGCAAAATAGTGCCGAACAGTTGTGCTCTCCCGAGGGAGAAGGATGCACAGCGTCATTCGCAATCTCACGCGACCCGATGCAACTCACACGCGTGATTCCCGAGCCGATTGCGGAAGCCGTCAATGTTTTGGGCGTGGAGGCGGGCGAGGCCGTCGGCGAGGGACGGCATGGCGAGGTGGCGCATCTCAACAAGGCGGCGGGAGGCAAGGCGATTTACCGCGCGATGGGAAGCCTCGCCTACATCGCGGCGGCTCGCGTGGGCTGGCTCGTCGCGAAGGACCGCGACGATCCGACGCGACGCCTGCTGCTGCCCGTGAAGAACAACCTTGCGGAAGACGTCGGCGGTCTCGCCTACCGCATCGAAGAGGGTCGCCTCGCCTGGGAACGAGGACGCGTCGATCTCGATGCCGACGAAGCTCTCGGAAGCGGCAAGGAGTGCGACGGCCGAGCGGCGGGACGTGACGGCGACGATTGGCACACCGAGCGACGCGATCGGGCCGAACGCTTTCTCGAAGAGCGTCTCGCCGACGGACCGGTTCCCGTGACCGACGTGCTGAGCGACGCGATGGGGGCGGGCCTCACGCACGATCAGATCAAGCGTGCCCGCAAGCGGCTCGGCATCCGCAGCGACCGCGTCTCCGCCGGCTGGCAACTGCGCCTCGACCCCGACCGCTCGCGTCATCTCGCCGGTGCGACCGCCGAGTTGTTTGGGGGATGAGGGTTGAGGGTCGAGAATTGAGGGAAGCAGAGGTGCAAGGGGGCACGCCTCTTGAGGGTGCCCCTCTTGCACCTCTTCCCGGCCGGATGCAGACCTGACGTCGGAAGGTCGTGGCCGAGCGATGTGCGACGCTCCATCGACCGGCTAGCTAAGCCCCCAAAGCACGGCAACCCCGCTGGCCCTTCGTCGGTCCGGCACCATCAGCGAACCGACGGGCTTGAGTGAGTGTAACAGCGATGGCCATAGGGCATCAGCGTCTATGAGACCACAGTCGCGGCGATTTCGAGAGCCAGTACCGACATATCATCCTGTGGACTCTCACCTCCCTGCCAGAGCGTGACCTCGTCGAGGAGGCTGACGATCCCTTCGTTGAGCGGCCTCGCCGCTCCCGTTTCGATCATGTCGAGAAGCCGCGCGTCACCGAACCGCTCACCAGCGGGGCTCATCGCGTCAGGAAGACCATCCGAGTAAAGATACAGTCGATCCCCGTCTCCCACGCGAACGCATCGTTCTTCGTAGGCTTCATTGGCCAGTCCGATCGGAAACCCGGGGCTCTCGATAATCTTCGCAGATCCTCCGGTAACGAGGTGCAAGGGTCCCGGGTGGCCGGCGGACACATAGCGGAAGTCGCCCGTCGAGGCATCCAAGACTCCGTACATGAGCGTGGCGAATTGCTCCGTGGCCGTATCGTACGGGAACAGCAGATTGAGGCGATCGGCGACTTCGGCCGGCGGCGTGAGATCGAGTCGGCCGGCGACGTCGCGGCCTTTGACGAGAATCGAAGACGGATCCGACGGAGGCGAGAGGAGCCGGCTGAGCGTCACGCAGAGCAATGCCGACGCGACGCCGTGGCCGCTGACATCCATCACATAAAGGCCGATTCGCTCGTCACCGAGTTGGATGATGTTCAGCCCGTCGCCGGCAAGTTCGTCGCAGGGCCGGTAGCTCCAGGCGAACTGCACACCCGATACCTGCGGTGCCGCCCGCGGCAGAAACGTCTTCTGGATCTTTGCGGCCGCCTTGAGGTCGCGCGACATGCGGCCGTTCGCCCCTTCAAGCCGCGCGTTCGCCTCCTCCAAGTCGGTCTGCAAACGTCGAAGCTTCAGATGCGTCTCGACGCGCGCGTGCAGCTCCTCCATCTGGAACGGCTTGGTGATGTAGTCCAACCCGCCGGTGGCGAACGCGTTCACCTTGTCGAGAGATTCGGTGAGCGCGCTGATGAAGATCACGGGAATGCCTTTGAGATCATCGTCGGCTTTGAGTCGCTCACAGACTTCGTAGCCGTTCATCTCCGGCATATTGATGTCGAGCAGGATCAGATCGGGCGGCTCGCGGCGTGCCGCCGACAACGCCAACTCGCCGCTCGGGACGGGGCGAACCTTATACCCGCGCTCTTTGAGCATGCCCGCCAACACCTGGAGATTGGCCGGCGTGTCGTCCACGATCAAGATGCTGGCCGGTGGTTCTCCGCCGTCGCTGGGCTTGACTGGATTCAACAAAGGCTCCCGTTGAACAGCTCAAGCAGCTTCTTGTATTGGAAGCTTTCGGCGAGACGACGCAGGCCTTGCGCGACGCGAGGGTCGTGGGCTTCAACCTCCTGAATCTTCGCCAGGAGCCGATCGAGATCCGCGGTCTCGACGGCCTCCCGCATGGGGCGGATGAGGTCTTCCGACCAGCCCGCCAGTGACGTGGGAGTCAACTCGGGGATGTCCGCCGCGGCCGTCGCGTCTTCGGCGTACAGGTATTCGACGCCCGTCTGGGCGTGAATCCTCTCGAACAGTTCGGCGTCTCGGAAGGGCTTGCTGATAAAGTCATCGGCCCCAATTTCCAAGAGCTCTTGTCGGTTTTCTTCGAGGGCGCTGGCTGTCACGGCGATGATTTTGGGGATTTCCCCTCCGGGCAACGCTCGAATCCGGCGGATCGCTTCGTGGCCGTCCATCACCGGCATGCGGAAGTCCATGAGAATCAGGTGAGGTCTCCAAGCTTCAAACTCGGTGACGGCTTCCAGTCCGTTGGCGACGATCCGCACTTCAAATCCGACGGGGCCGAGAAGTTGTGAGAGCAGCTGCCGATTGTCTTCGATATCGTCGGCGATCAGCACTCGGCACGCCGGCTGCCCGGGCCGAAGGGTGACGACGTGCCGGAGCGCTTCTTTGACGGGAACCGCCTGGGCCTCTCCTTCCTTGAGAGGTAATTCAATGATGAAGCTGCTCCCTATGTTGATCTCGCTCTTGACGGTGATCGAGCCGCCCATCAGACGCACGAACTCCCGGCTGATGGCCAATCCCAGTCCTGTGCCCGTTCCGGCCTGTTGCCCGGATTTCGTCTGCTCGAAGTGTCGGAACAGCTTGTCCTGATCTTCGGCGGAGATACCCGGACCCGTGTCTTCGATTTCGATGACGAGACAAGATCCGACCTCGCACGTTCGATCCGTGGTGACGCGTAACGCGACGCCGCCCTGCTCGGTGAACTTGACGGCGTTGCCGAGCACATTGATGAATACCTGACGCAGCTTGTTGATGTCCGTCACGATGTACTGCGGAACGTCGCCGATCATTTCGACCGAGAACGAGAGCTTCTTCTCGTTCGTCCGCACGCGGAACATCATTTCCAGATCCTGGAGCAGCGCGGCCAGGTCGAACGTCGAGAGGTTCAGAGTCGTGCGGCCGGCCTCGATCTTGGACATCTCGAGGATGTCGTTGATCAGGGCGAGCAGATGCTCGCCGCTGCGGTTGATGGTTCCGAGGTACTGGCTTTGTCGCGAGGTGATCTGCGGGTCGCGCAGCATGAGCTGGGAAAAGCCGAGGATGGCGTTCATCGGCGTCCGGATTTCGTGCGACATGTTCGCCAGGAACACGCTTTTGGCGCGGTTCGCCTCCTGCAACGACTGTTCGTAGCGCTTGCGTTCGGTGACGTCACGGGCCGCGGCGAACACGCCTTGCAGTTTGCGGCCGCGATCATGGAAGGTGCTTGCATTGAACGACACGACGGTCTCACTGCCGTCCAGCGAGCGTGCCGTGAGTTCGTAATCTTTGACTTTGCCTTCGCCGAGCACCAATTTGATGCCCGCCTCGGCCCGCTCCGGGTCCGTGAAGCAGCTCTTGAAGGGTGCGCTGATGAGTTCGTCGCGCGTGCAGCCCGTGAGCGCCTCCATCTGCTTATTAACGTCGGTGATGATGCCCTGCGGATCGGTGGTGATCAGCGCGTCGATGTTCGATTCGATGAGCGAGCGGGTGTAGAACTGCTGATCACGCACGCGCTGATCGAGCAGCATCCGCTCGGCCTCCACCAGCTTGCGCGCGGTGTTGTCGGTGCCGATCAGCAGATAGCCGATGATTCCGCCCTGCGCATCGCGGAGCGCCGTCACCGACACGTTGGCGGGGAAGCGGCTGCCGTCCTTGCGGATGTAGGTCAGTTCGTAAATATCCTCGATCCCGCGCGAGGCCTTGAACACGAGCGCCTCGAAGCCGGGCGTAATCGTGGTTCCGAGTTCGGCGCTGAGGGCCTTGGCGCGGGCGATGACTTCCTGTGGATCGGAAATGTCGGCGGGGGTGATCGTGTTGACGACTTCGGAGGCCGCGTATCCCAGCATGCGCTCGGCACCAACATTGAAGATCTGAATCACTCCCTTCTCGTCGGTGGCGATACTGGAAAAGTTCGCGCTGTTGAAGATCGCTTTCTGCAATGCGCCGGCTTCGAGCAGGGCCTCTTCCGCCCGCTTCCGCGCCGTCACGTCCTCCATGGCCAGAACCAGCAGTTCCCCGTGGTGACCCGCCTGCAGCTTGCGGGCGTTGAGCAGCATCACCCGCCGGCCGATCACCGGAAAGGTGTGCTCGAGCTCGAAGTCATCGAACACGGAGCTCTTGGGGACGATGTCCTCGAGCAGGGTCCGCAGGTCGGGAATAACCCACTGGCCGTTGCCTAACTCATAGATCAGGCGATCAACGGTCTCCTCGGAAGAGACGTGAAACGTCTGATAGAAAGCGCGGTTGGCGGATTGCACGCGCAATGTGGCGTCGAGGATCAGCAGCGGCTCGCGAACCGTGTCGACGATGTTTTGGGCATAAGTCTGGATCTCATCGGCCAGCAGTAGTTCCTGAGTCATCCAAGCCCGCCTTATTATTCTGTTAGGATTGCGAACCGCATTCAAAGTGCGCGCACTCCGAACCCGACAACCTCTGGGCACGAAGTCACAATCCCGCACCGCCGCAAACCGTTTGATGGCCGCGATTGCCGTGGCCGCCGGGAGACGGCGAAGGACCACGATTGATTGGAACCCCGTCGCCTGCGTGCGGCAATTAAGGCCTGCCGCTTAGATTGTACGCGTCCAGTGACGGCCGAAGCGATTCTTTCTGCTGTTCGACGCGGCGCGAGCGTTACGACGCTCCCGCCACGCACACCCACGATCGGACGGGCCGCCCCTCTTGCAGGCGGGTCCAGGTTTCGTCGAGCAGGCGCTCGTCGAGGCCGGCGGATCGGGCCGTCTCGTGGAGATAGTCTCGATGATGCACGAAGCGACGCGTCGGTTGCAGGTGATAGCCGGGTGAGTCGCTGAGTTCGACGGTGAAGGCCAGTCGCCCTGTGTCGCGCAATGACCGGCGGGATGCGGCGAAGACAGGGGCCAGGTCGCCGAGGTACACGAAGACGTCGGCCGCGAGAATGAGATCGTAGGCCTGATCGAGGGTCGCCAAGAAGGCCACCAGTTCGCCCGTCACCAGGCGGTCGTAGATGTTCTTCGTCGTCGCCTGCTCGATCATGCCTGCGGAGAGATCGATGCCATCGAGCCGCCGGGCGACGGGTCGGAACAGTTCGCCGGCCAGACCGGTGCCGCACCCGAGATCGAGAACGTCGAGGTCTCGCAGTTCTCGCCCCGCTTCCGAAGTCACCGCCTCGAACAGCACTTCCGGCGCTCGGTACTGCAAGCGCTCGCGAAGCGTGGCGTCGAAACTGCCGGCGAAACGATCGAACAGGCCGGCCACGAACACGGGCGGCGAGGCGGCAGGCGGCGCCTGGCCCCGCTCCGCCGCGAAGATGTAGCTCTCGACGAGCGGACGTTCGTCGTCGGCACAGCCGAGTCGATCGAGCTCGACATGGATCGCCTGCCGGAGGACGGCTTCGGCTTCCGTTTCGCGGCCGGTGCGACGAAGCAGATCGGCGAAGCTGATGAGCACGGCATCCTGATCGGGGAAACGGGCGATGAACTCCCGAAACGCCGCCTCGGCCTCCGTGAGACGACCGCGTGCCAGCAAGAGATTCGCGGCATGCAACGTGACGTGCTGCGTCTGACACGCCGGAGCGATCTCGGCGAGGGCGGCACGCCAGTTCGGCGCGGAACGACGGTCGAGCGGGAGCATCGTGAACGTCTCCGCTCGGCAGCAGGAAAGACGCCGCTGCGAGCGGTCGTCAGCATATCGGTGGGACGGATCGGGCGGAATTGCTGAAGGTGTGCATGTCGGAAGGCACCCCACGAGAATGCTCTCGCCTCCCTGAATGGCTCTGACACAACTCTCCTCTCGCTCGGGAGAGGGGGACTGGATTCGTGAGCCGCTTGAAGGCACCAACCGCTTTATCAAAGGTTTCAGGCGACGGATGCCAGGCTTTCACGCCGCCCCCGATTTGTTTGAAGAATGAAAGTTGAGAACTGACGGTTGAGGGACGAAGAGGCGCAAGGGGGCACCCCTCTTGAAAGGCCCCCCCTTGCACCTCTTCCCCCCTTCCGAAAGATTCTTGACGACGAATGACGACTCCTTGGCCTGCCACGCGACCCGCCGCCCCTTCACTCGAAGAACTTCATCACCCGCAGCATCGCGTCGGCGACGTCGGCGGGTTTAGGGGCGTGTCCGCCCTCGAACCAGACCGTCTCCGGCTCATCCAGCGCTTGAACGAGCGCCTTCGTGCAGACTTCCGGCACCGTGGCATCGCCGCGGCCGGCCAGCAGCAGCACAGGCCTTCCGGCGCGACGGCCGGGATAGGTCGCGGGATCGACCTGCGAGAAGGCCCCAGCGAGATCGGCCTTCGTCACGCCCGCCGCTTCCCATTCGCCGCGGTACTTCGACGTCAGTTCCGAGTCCCAAAGCATGGTCGCGATGTCACCGCCCGCCAGCAGGAAACAGCCACGTTCCAGCCGAGGCTCGAGTTCGAACGCAAGGCTTCCCACGATCCCACCGAGGCTGATTCCCGCGATGCCGATGCGCTGCGGATCGATCTCCGGACGTTGCCGGAGGTACGCCAAGGCGTACCGCACGTCGAGAACCGCTTGACGAACCGCGGCGGCGGTCAGTTCCGCGTCCGGTGAAATCATCCGTCGATCGGTTCCGACCCGCCGCTCGTGGTAGTAGGGCATTTTGACGAGCAGCGACGAGACGCCTTTCGTGGCGAACATCTTGCAGAACAGCCGGGGCAAGGCCAGGTTGCCGTCGAGATAATGCAGAAAAATCACCGCCGGCCGTCGCCCCGTTTTGCCGCGCACGTCCATCGCCGGATAGAACTCGGCATGCACGACGTCATTCGTCGCGTGTCCGCTGGCGACAGGCGACGGAAAGGTCACTCGCGCGAGATCGAAGGAGACCGCTTCCTCGGTCGCGCTGACGGTCGCCTCGGGCAGCCGAAACGTCGCCGGGATCTCCTGTTCCAGCGACGACGGCTCGAACGTGAAGGCGCGGGAGGCGGCGACAGCCGCATCATTCGCGATCCCGAAAGACGCCGGCATCCAGAAGCTCGCGGCGATGAACATGGCTCGCAGCATGCGGAACTCGTCTCGGTTCGAGGCGACGAATGGCCTGCGTCACAGGACGAAGGCGATCGGCATCGTAACGACGCCGTCGCCTTGCGCGAACATTCAATCGCCGCCGCGACGGAGGCAGTTCCCCGAGGGTCTTCTCTCGTCCCGGCGACAAGGTACGTCCCCGGGCCGAGCCTGCTCAGTCACGTCCAGGAGTTGAAACGGCTTCTCCGCCGCATCGCCGCCGAAGGTCGTCTCAGAAAACGAGCAACCGCATCCGGCAGACGGCGATAACCGTCTTGCGACGCGATTCCGGGCCGACCGCGTTTCGGCGAGTGAGGGTGCTCGATTCTTCGGAATCGTGAACCGCGGCCAGAGCACGTCGGGCCGACTCGCATTCGGACTCGATCGACGTGTGCCCCTTCTCTGTGAACGGCCCGACCGGCGGCTTCGCCGTCGGCCACTTCGCGTACGGAGTCGATCATGTCTTTCGGTCTGAACTTTGCCAGTCTTGCCAATTCACCCCTGCGCCTGATGTTCGGGATCGACGGCGATGCTTACGACGCGGCGCTGCAGTCGCTCGACGCACACTGGGACAATCCCAAGCTGTTGCGGCCGTTCATCATGACGCTCGTGGATTTCACCGTGCCGGCGAAGTCTCCGCGGCTGTGGATGTTCAACCTCGCGCTGCAGATTCCGCTCTTCTACACCCCCGTCGCACACGGTACGAATTCGGGCGGCGCCGGTGCGCCGGCGACGAAGTTCTCCAACAAGGCGGGAACGCACAAGTCCTGCATCGGGGCGTTCGCGACGAACGAGAAGACGCACAACAGCAGCCTCGGCCACGTCAAGGGCCATGGCTTGAAGGTCTACGGACTCGACGCCGGCATGAACGATAACGCCCGAGCGCGCGGCATCGTGTTTCACGGGGCCGATTACGTGAAGACGACAGGCGCCGGGCGTAGCCACGGCTGCTTCGCCACGATTCCGTCGATCAATGAAACACTCCTGCCCATGATCGCCGGGGGCACGTTCGTGTATGCGTGGGGCGGAGCGAGCCCGACGGTGGATTGACCGGCGTTACTCACAACAACCGGCGGAAGTCATCGAGCGTCAAGCCCGCGCCGAGGACGATCTTCGCCATCGTGATCGCGTTGATGGGATTGTTTCGAGGGATCGTCGCCTGTCGGAACCCGTTCGTCATGGTGATATGCTTGCCCTGCCGCGCAATCCGGAAGCCCGCCTTCTCGAAGGCGCGAATCGCGTCCTGATGATTGACGCCGGGCAGCTTGGGCATCGTCAGGCGGCGATTTCGGATTCGATTTCGACGTCGCGGTATTGCACCTGCGTATCAATGTCGGCAGTCCGCGATTCCTCCCTGACTGCGAGCCAGTCCTTGATCGCATCGGCGATGTTCTCCAAGGCTTCCGCTTCGGAATCCCCTTGCGAGCAACATCCGGGCAACGCCGGAACCCAGACGGCGTACCCTTCTTCGGAACGGACGAAGGCGACTCGATACTTCATGGCAAATATCCATCTGGCAGGACGAAGCAGGCGCCTGACCTGATCATAACTGGTGATGCAAGCTTTCCGCACTACCTCAGCTTCCACCTCGCCTGCCGCAGCACCGCGTGCGAGTTGCCCTTCAATTGTTCGTACCACACGGTGACGAGGCTACCGTCGTCGAGTTGCGCGGTGCTGGGGTAGCCGAGGTCGCCGCCCGCGCCGTCGTCGCTGATCGTGAACGGTTCCGACCAGGTGGCGCCGGCGTCGTCGCTGATGCGGGCCTGATTGCCGAAGGGAGCGCGGCGGTAGCCGTAGGTCATCAGCAGGCGATCGTCGTTCAGCCGCAGCAAGTGAGACGGAAGTCCCCACACGCCGATCGAACGCGGCTCGCTCCACGTCCTGCCGCCGTCGGTGGATTCGCATTGCAGCGTCTCACCGGCGTTCGCCCGGTTGTGATTGCGGATGTGAACGACCACACGGCCGGGCTTGGCTTCGACGGCGTGCAGTTCGTGGTACTCGCGATGACTATCGCCGCTGCGCGTGGGAATGTCTGAAAGCCAGTTCCACGTCTTCCCGTCGTCGCGCGATTCGGCGACGCCGACTTTGCGATCCTTCGTCCACAGTTCGACGCCCGCGTATAGCAATCGCCCGTCGGCGAGTTGAATGGGGCCATGCGGACTATTGACGGGCACGCGGTATCGGCCCGACCAACTCGCACCGCCGTCCTCCGAACGAAGCATCCATGTGCCGAGGTCGGCGGTTCGCTCTTCGGCGGTCATGCGCTCGTGGACGGCGTTCCAACGAGCGAACGACTCCGGGTCGCTGGCCTTCAGCTTCGCCAGAGTCGGCTCGTAGGCGAGAGAGGTGAAGGTCGAGACGAGCAGCGTGCCCTTCGCGGTTTCCAGCACGCCCGCGTCGCGATCGTCGATCGCCGAATCGAGCAACACGCGCGGCCACGTCCACGATTCGCCGCCGTCGCGGCTCGTCATCAGTTCGACGCGGCCGAATGGACAGACATGATGCTCGCGTCCACCGGAATAGACGAGCGACAACTCGCCGTTCTTGCGACGTGCGAGAGTCGGCCAACCGTGATACTTGTCCGGGAGCTTGCTGATGGTCGAGATCGACTCGATCGCAACCGTCGGCGCTGCTACGGCCGTTGCCGAGCGTCCCAGAACGAATGTCGTGCCGATCGCGAGTCCGGTCTTGAGTACGGTTCGGCGGCTCAGTTGCGTCATGTGTTGAATTCCTCGTGAAACGGCTTGATGCGATTCAATGACATTCGAGGCCAGCCGCGGGCTTGCGCCGCGCGGCTGGCCTATCCTTCGCGCAAACATTCTTGCGTCGCCCCCGTTACTTATTCGCATTCGACGCGACGGCGATGGCGACTCCCACAGTGATGACGAGCCAGATCAGCGCCATCGTTCCGCCCATGATGATGCCGATCCAGGCGTGGACCGAGCCTTTGATGACCGGGTTCTGGTCGCGCTTCTTCAGGCCGATGATGCCAAGGACCAGCCCGCCGACCCCGAGCGGCAAGCCGACGCACGGGGCGAGCGAGAAGAGACCCAGGTAGTACGCGATCAGCGCGTGCGGATTCTTGTACGGGATCAGGCCGCCGGTGCTGTCGCCTTCGTTTTGAGGATCGACGACACGCCGACCGCCGAGCAGACCAGGAACCTGTTCGGCGGTCGTCCATTCGCCGTCCTCACGACGAACCTGAGTCGTGGCGACGATCGTGCCGTCGGCGACCCGGTCACGAATGACGCTCGGCGGCACAGGCCCCACTTCATCGCCGAACTCGCGGTAGAACCAGTTGGCCATCTCGATGCTTTCCGAGTTGCGAGAGTTCCGCTGGGGGCACTTCCAATGCGTCGTTGTCCGTCAGTTAGGCTGTGACTCAGGCAAGGCATTCGACGGCAGCCCCACCGCCTTCGCCTGCCGATCGAACTCGCTTTGCAACCGCATGCGCAGATCGGCCTGTGCCTGGTCGTCGATCAGGTTGTGCATCTCGTAGGGATCGGCTTTGAGGTCGAACAGTTCGGTCCAGTCGTCGTGGCCGGGGTAGCGGATCAGCTTGGCGTTCGCGGTTCTGACGGCGTGGATCGACGGCACCTTGTAAGGCGGCTCTTCGTAGTACTCGTAGAAGAACGAAGTCCGCCAATCGTCCGGGGCGTCGCCTTCGAGGCAGGCGCGCAGGCTGCGGCCTTGCATGGCGTCGGGAACAGAGACTCCTGCGAAGTCGAGCAGGGTCGGTGCGAGGTCGACGTTGAGCACCATCGCATCGGCGGTCCTTCCCTTGCCTCCGCCGGGAACGCTGATGAGCAGCGGAATGCGCAGCGATTCGTCATAGGCGGCGCGTTTGTCGCCGACGCCGTGATCGCCCAGGAAGTAGCCGTTGTCACTCGTGAAGACGACGATCGTGTCGTCGCGTCGCCCTGATTCTTCGAGAACCGTCAACATCCGGCCGACGTTCTCGTCGATGCCTTTCAGCAACTCGAAGTAGACGGGAGACGGAGCCGTGTCCCCAGGTCGCTGCCGCCGACGAGGCCGCGGTGCCGCGTCCGGCGCGTTGCCTTCGAGGTAAGGCGGGCGGGCGGCGGCGTTGACGGCGGGCGCGATCTCCTGATTCGCGTAGCTGCCGCGCAGCCGCTCGGGAACGGCCTCTTTGGTGCGAGGTCCGTGCGGAGTCTTATAGCCGACGACGAGGCAGAAGGGTTTCGCGTCGGTCTGCCGCTTGATGAAGTCGATCGCATAGTCGGTGGAAACGTCGTCGACCCAGCCTTTGGTGGGCGTCGTTTCGCCGTTGACTTCGACGGGGCAGTCCATGTAGCGACCTTGTCCGACGAAGCTCGCCGACCAGTCGAAACCCGGTCGCTGGCCCTTTTGCCCGTCCATGTGCCACTTGCCGGCATAGCCGGTCGTGTAGCCCGATTCGCGAAGCAACGACGCATAGGTCACGGCGTCGGCCGGCAAGGGAGTCTTGTTGTCGATGATGCCGTTGGCGTGGTTGTAGCGACCGGTGAGGAACGCTGCCCGGCTCGGCGAGCACAGCGAGCAGACTACGAAGGCGTTGCGGAAGCGCGTGCCGTCGGCGGCGAGCCGGTCGAGATTCGGCGTCTCGAACCAGCGGAACCTCGCCGCGTCGCCCTGCTCCTGTTGCACGACCCCCATCGCGTCCCAACGCTGATCATCGGTGAGGACGATCAGCATGTTCGGCCGAGAGGCCGCCATCGCCAGCGGAGACGAAAGAACAATCGAACAGACGACGACGACCGTGCGGCACATGGCAGAACCTTTCGCAAGCAATGGCAAGGCTCGGGCTTGGAGGGAACCTTCCGGGCCGCCATTGAAGCGAACGCAGCGGCCGGATGCCACATGTTTCGGCACAGACTCGTCGACCTGGCGCTTAGCTTCGCCCGTTCGGCGTTACGCCCGCGAGAACCGTGCGGAGCGCGCGGATGTCGATCGGCTTGGTGAGGTGCAGATCGAAGCCCGCGGCGAGGGCCGCCTGGCGATCGCTTTCCTGGCCGTAGCCGGTCAGCGCGATGAGAAAGGTCGCGGTGGTCTCGGGGGTCTGCCGAAGCGCCCGGGCGACGTCGTGACCATTCATCTCGCCCGGCAGCCCGATATCGCAGATCACGACGTCTGGCATCAGTCGCCTGGCGGCGTCGAAGCCCGCACGACCGTCGGTCACAAGCTCGACGACGTGGCCGTCACGAGTCAGCAGCACCTGCATCGGGCGGAGGATGTCGCGCCGGTCGTCGATCGCGAGGATGCGCAGTTGCGTCCGCTCGTGGCCGCCGTCGTGTTGCTCCGTCGAGGCGTTCTCCGTCAGCGACGTTAAGGGCAGTCGGATCAGGAACTCGGACCCGCTGCCAAGCCCTTCGCTCTTCGCGGCGACAGTGCCGCCATGCAATTCGACCAGTCCCTTAACAAGCGCGAGTCCTAATCCCAGGCCGCCGCGACTGCGGGCGAGGCTCGCATCCGCCTGATTGAAGGGGACGAAGATGCGTGCCAGCATCTCGGCGGACATGCCGAGGCCCGAATCACGAATCCGCAATACGGCCTGCTGCCGTTCGAGGGCGAGCGACACCTCGATTCGGCCTCCTGAATCGGTGAACTTGGCGGCGTTGTGCAGAAGATTTCCGACGACCTGGGCCAGACGCGTGCGGTCTCCGCTGACCCATAACGAACGATTCAGGATTTCGACGGCCAGCATCAGCCCGGCGTCCTCGACCTCGCGACGATGGTCTTCGGCGGTCTCCCGCACGATCTCGGCGAAGTCGAGACGTTCGGCCCGCAACAGGATCTTGCCGCGGGCGATGCGGGCGACGTCGAGCAGGTCGTCGATCAGCCGGCTCATGTGCCGGGCCTGGCGTTCGACGATTTCGAGCATCTCGCCGTCACTCTTATGTTCGCGATCGCGCGCCATCGCCTCGGCGGCGTTGACGATGCTGGCGAGCGGGTTTCGCAACTCGTGGCCTAGCGTCGCGAGAAACTCGTCCTTGCGGCGGTCGGCTTCGCGAAGCTGCTCGGCCTGCTCGCGAATGGCTTGTTCGGCCTGCTGACGCTCGGTGACGTCACGCGTGCTGCCGGCGACCGCGACGACTTCGCCGTCGGCGCCGAGCACGGGTGAGAAGATATAGTCGTAAACTCTGCGGCCGCCCGTGCTGTTAAAGGGCACTTCCCCGCGAATCGGCCGTTTCGTCGCAATGACCTGCTCGATCTCGCGGTCATGCATCTCGGCGTGCCATTGTGGGTAGCCGAGTTCGAGACACGTCTTGCCGATCGCCTCGTCCCAGCTCTTGCCCCACATGGCCAGCAGCGCCTGGTTGGCGAATGTGAAGCGATGATCGAGGTCGAACACGTAAATGAGGTCGGGAGTGCTCGCCAACGCCGCTTCGTAGACGCGACGACGCTGGTCCGATTCTTCCTTGAGGCGTGCCAGCTCTTCGACCGCGCGGCGGCGTTCGGTGATGTCGGTGTTCGTGCCGAACCAGCGGACGATCGTTCCCGATTCGTCCCGCACCGGCATCGCCCGCGACAGATGCCAGCGCATTTCACCGTCGTGACGGCGCAGCGGGAACGTGTCGTCCCAAGGCTCGCCCGAGCGCAGCGCCGCTTGCCAGCTCGACATGACGCGATCGAGTTCGGCAGGGTCATGCACGTCGCGCCAACCCCAGCCTTCCATCTGCTCGAGCGTCGTGCCGGTATAGTCGTACCACCGCTGGTTGTACCAGAACAGCCAGCCGTCGGGACGAGCCATCCACGCGAGCTGCGGTATGCCGTCGGCCAGCGTGCGGAACTGCTGTTCGGCGTCCGGCAGCGCCTCCTGGACCTGCGTCGGATGGGCCACTTCGCCGCGGTCGTCCTTGCTGCGGTCGGAGAGGGGCACTCGTTGGTTCCGTACGGCTGCGCGATGTTAGACGCCGCAATCTTAGCCGCTTCGCTCAACCGATCAATTCAGGGATCGCGCTGCCGCCGATCTGGCTCAATTGCTTGAATCGCCCGCCGTAGAAATAGGTCAGCTTGTTGTCGTCGAGACCCAGCAGGCGCAGGATCGTGACGTGCAGGTCGCGGATGGGATGCACGCACTCGACGGCCGACGCGCCGATTTCGTCGGTCGCTCCGACGACGTGCCCCGCCCGCACTCCACCGCCGGCCATCCACATCGCCATCGCTTTGGCGTTGTGATCACGTCCGTAGGCGATGCCGCCCGAGCGGATGCCGTTGTCGGGCGAACGGCCGAACTCGCCGCCCCACACGACGAGCGTCTCATCGAGCATGCCCCGCTGCTTGAGATCGGCGATGAGGGCGGCGATCGGTTTGTCGGTCGCCTCGATGCGACGGCTGTGCGAGCGTTCGAGGTAATCGTGCGAGTCCCAGCCTTCCGCATAGACCTGCACGAAGCGGACGCCCTTTTCGATCAGCCGGCGGGCGAGCAGGCAACGCCTGCCGAACGTGTCGGTCGGCTCGACGCCGAGGCCATATGCATCGAGCGTGTGTTGCGTCTCTTGGCCGAGATCGATCAGGTCGGGCACGACCGACTGCATCCGATAGGCCAGCTCGTAGCTTTCCATCCGCGCCGCGAGCTCATCGTGTTGCGGATGTCGCGTGTGATGGTCGCGATTCAGACTCGCGAGCAGGTCAAGGTTCGCCCGTTGATCGTCGCGAGTCACGTGACCCGGCGGTGTGAGATCGAGCAGCGGGCTGCCTGTCGCCCGCAGCGGCGTGCCCTGGTGATGGGCCGGAAGAAAACCGTTCGACCAGTTCGCCGAGCCGCCCTGCGGATACGTGACTTCCGGCAGCACGACGAACGACGGCAGGTCGGCGTTCAGAGTGCCCAGACCATAACTCACCCACGACCCGACGGCCGGGTCTCCGCCGAACCGGTTCCCCGTATTGATGTGGTAGTTCGCGGTCGGGTGGTCGATCGACTCAGCGACACAGCCTTTATAGACGCAGAGTTCGTCGGCGACTTTCGCGAGATGGGCGAAGTGCTCGCACATCTCCAGGCCGCTTTCGCCGACCCGTCGAAAGCGGAACGGGCTTTTGACGTAATAGCGTTTGCCGCTCGCCATCGCGGAGGCGAACTTGTCCTGCCGCTGAAACTCCTTGAGATGCAGCTCGTCGAGCTTCGGCTTCGGATCGAAGGTGTCGAGATGGCTCGGCCCGCCCGCCATCGAGAGCCAGATGCACGCTTTCGCCTTCGCGGGAACCTGTTGCGGCTTCGGCGACAGCGGCCCAGTGTCGGAGCGCGGCTCCTCGCCCCGCAGCATCGCATTGAACGCGACGGTGCCGAGCGTCGCGCCCAGGCCGAACAAAAACTCGCGGCGATCGCGGCGAAGGGACATGCCTACCAGCTTAATCGCCGGACGAACTAAACATAACCCCCGAGGCATCGGTCGCCATCTCGGCGACCAATCGCGTCTTTTCGAGAAAAGTCTGCGTGATGCGTCGGAATCTCGTCAAGATGGAGCTGAGATCGACGAAATGCCAGTCGGTAAGATTCGAAGCGAAGGGGAAATCCGTGATTCTTCAGATCACCTCTCTGCTCAACAACGGCATGTTCATTTTCTGGGGCGCCGTCACGCTCATCTGCGTCGTGCCGTGCCTTGCCCATTATTGGGCAAAGGTCAAGACGGCCGAACTCGAAGCCGGCCTCAAGCAAACCATGATCGATCGCGGCATGAACGCCGACGAGATTGAGCGAGTTCTTCGGATCGAACGACGCAAGAACGAATGACGGTCTCGGCTTCGTTTTGGGTCGTCGTGCCGGATCACTGCCGAGTCACGCCCGGCTTGTCCCAGCCGGCGACGACGGCGTCGGGGGCGAGCACGAAGATCTCGACGCGGCGGTTCTTCTGGCGGTTCTTGTCGTCGCTGTTCGCGATGACCGGCTGAAACTTGCTGTAGCCGCTCACGCCCATCCGATCCTCTTTGATGCCGTTCCGCGACAGGGCGGTAAGCACGGCGTTCCCGCGGTTCGTCGAGAGGTGCCAGTTCGTCGGGTGCTGCTGCGCGGTGCCGGCCTTCACGATGTCCTGATCGTCGGTGTGGCCGACGACGAGCACGTTCAGCCGCTTCGCCTCGCCGGCGTTCATGATGCTGGCGAACTCCTTGAGCAGCGGGATCGCACTGCCCTTGAGCTGGGCGCTGCCCGAGTCGAACAGGATGTCGCCCGTGAACTTGCTGACGCCGGTCATCGGGTCGAACTCGAAGTTCGGATACTTCTTTTGCAGTTCCTCGAACCGCCGGCGGGCTTCTTCGCTCAGCGGGTTCGGCATGTCGGTGACCTGCTTGAGCAGCGTCACGTAGCGGTTCTGCAATTCACCTCGCTCGGAGGCGAGATTGTTCAACCGCTCGTTGGCAAGCTTGA
This sequence comes from Planctomycetaceae bacterium, assembly GCA_013813775.1. Lineage (GTDB taxonomy): Bacteria > Planctomycetota > Planctomycetia > Planctomycetales > Planctomycetaceae > JACCRE01. Next base: position 4,698 of record JACCRE010000167.1, on the reverse strand, counting down.
GATTCGAATCGAGCTTCGAGACCTGGTGCTTCAGGTCTTGATTCTCGACGAGCATCTGCTGTATGCCGCCGTTGAGTCCGTCGCGCTCCAGCGCGAGGATTTCGTTGCGCTGATGCAGCGCGTAGGCGTTGAGCTGGCTTTGACGCAAGGCCTGTCGCGGTACGACGTCGCAGGCGGTTTGCGTGAAGGCGAGGCTGGAGACGAGCGCGAGGAGCGCGATGCGGCCCGGGTTCGGCATGGGAGAGTCTTTCCGGCCTGTGCGGCGATCGGACGAATCGATCGGCGGCGCGAGGCCAGACGATCGAAGCGTACGATGGTCCGAACGGGTGAGTCCCGAACGACGGAGATTGGAGGTGGTGCGGTAGAGCGGAGGAGAGGCTTGGCCGTCGGTGTCCGATGCGCCCACCGCGGTTGAGAGCCGCGGGTTCGGCACGCCGGGGAGTGTCACCGATGACCGCCGCGAGTTTTAGTCCTTCGGGCGCGAAGTGACAAGACCTGTTTCGGGCGCGAAGGAATTCGAACTCAATTCTTCACCATCAGAGAAAAAAGTTCTTGCATTCCTTGACGGGGGGGGGTAGCGTTGCCCTTGAAGGTGCGACTGAACGCTTCCGCAGTGACCGCTCTGGCACCGCATATTCGGTCGTGAAGTCATGGAGCGCTTTCCATGAAATCGGCTCCTCTCTGCCGCAGCGGTCGCGTCGAACTCACGGTGGGCCTGCTTCTGCTCGCGGGGATCGTGGGGGCCGGCATCGGCTTGGCACTTGCCCGCAGCACGCCGGTTGCACCCGGCGTGACAGTCTCTCCCGCCGACCTCGACTTCGGCAGCGCGTGGGAGCAACCGGCGTATCGGCACGAGTTCACGCTTTCGAACCCGACCGACCAGCCGATCCGCTTCGCTGAAATCAAAACCGGCTGCGGCTGCACGCGGGTCGAGCCGCAGAGCTTCACGATGGAACCCGGCGCGTCGCGAACGCTCGCCGCGACATTGAACCTCGTCGGCCGCGGCGGAAGTTCCTTTTCCGTGGACCTTTTGCCGTTGCTGGCCCACCAGCCGCCGGGGGACCGGACCGTCTGGACGCTACGCGGCAAGGTACAGCGGAACCCGATTGCATTGTCGCAACCGTCGATCGATTTCGGCGACGAAGTGATCCTCAGCGAGCCGCTGCCGACACGGGAGATCGAAATCTCGCTGGCCGACGAGCCCCCCTTCGAGGACTTGCAGGCCCGCATCGTCGAGGGCGACGGGCAGGTTACGCTGGAAACGCTTGAAGACGGCCGCTGGCGGCTGCTCGCCAAAGCACCGGACGACTTGCCGCTGGGCCCGTTCACGTTCACGGTGCGGGTCGAGCCGACGGTCGCGTCCTCGCGACCGGTTCCCTTCCGCGAAGTCGTCGTCACCGGCACGGTTCGCGACGACGTCGCCGCGTGGCCGTCGAGGGTGAACTTCGGCGTGCTGGAACTCGGCAAGACGGGCCGCGAGTACGTGGTGTTGTCCTCCCACCGCGGCCGGCCGTTCGAGGTGACGAAGATCGAGACGCCGGAGGGCGTGACGGTCGCGCTCGCGGACGAGCAACTGGGGGACGGCGGCAAGACGTTCGTCGTTGAGCAGCAATCGACGGGCAAAGGGGATCGAAAGAGTCAGTTTGTGTTTCACATTCGCCGCCTCGAAGCGCGAGAAGGCGAAACGGATTCTCTGTCGATCGCTGTGAAGACATCCCACTACGGAATGTCCCACCAGCGATAAAGAAGCGCGTCGAGGCCGACCGCGTCGGTCGGCTTCTTATCTCACCCAATGCGTGAAGGAGTCTGAAATGTCGCGTCTCTCGTCGTTGTTGGTCGGCCTCGTCGCTTGTGTTCTCTTTGGCTTGTCCGGAGGGCTGATCTATGCTTCATGTGCAACTACAGAATGTTCACTCGTGACATTTAAGGAATCCGACAACGGAGGTTGCACCGAGTTTTACGTCGCGGAAGGAATCACGCTATATTCATCCCATGTTACTGGGGGCGACGAAGAGGAGGTTCTCGGTACGCAAAAGTACCGAGCGCGCGGCGGTTGTTCAAGCTGCGATTGTAGCACGACTGAACATGATGAAATGTGTTCAAACGCCTCAAGTGGAGATAACAATACTTGGACGAATTCGATGAAAAGGAATGGATGTTCGGGGCTTACGCCGACTCCATGAGTATGGTCATCAATACAGATTTGCGAGGCGAAGTCGTGGGCTTCGCCTCGTGGCTTACCACTCCCATTTGCGGCTCTTGAGATAGTAACGTGATAGCCGGTCATACCCTTAGCGGGAGTATTTCATGAGATTCAGATTATGCACCGTCGTGCTCGGTGTTTTTCACGGCATGAATCTAATCCTTGGCATTGCAGACGCGGCGGCCACCCCGGTGCCGCCGGAGATTTGGGAGGCGTTTACGGCTCGGCAGGAAGCGGCAGATTCTGCTGAAGTCCGCTGGACGACTCAGAAGATGCAGGGCGCTGCCCTCATCGAGCAGATGAAGGGGAATTGGTCGCCGGAGGCAGCTTCGCTGCAAGGAGACGTTCCTATCCCGCCTGCGGCGTGTCGGATGGTGCTCTGGTCTGCTTTGGTACGTTATGAATCTCAAGAGGCTCTGCTTGCTCAAGGGAAGGCCCAGGAGTTGCGGCCGTCGATCAACGCTTACGACGGGCGTCGGTTGCAAACCTTACAGGATTCCGTCGTTCGAGGCGGACAGACGACGGGTTTCGTCAAGGACGCACGCGAGTTCGATGAATGGCGGAATATCCACCTCGCCGGATTGATGGCGAATCTTCGCCCGTTGCGGATCTTCGGACGGACGCCGGCGGAGTGGACGCTCGAAGCCCGGCCGGAGGTGATCGACGGCCGATCCTGCGTCGTGATCGTTCAACGAGAGACGGACAAGCTCTCGCGGCGCATCTATCTTGATAGTGAACGCGACTTTGTACCGCTGCGCATCCAGAGCGAAAGGGAAGACAGTGTTTACGCCCGCTCGGACATGCGCTACGAACGGACCGAGGAGCCTCGTTGGGTTCCCTCCTCATGGACGGCGAGTTTCTCTCAAGGAGGCCGGCTCTTGACGCAGACCGATAATGAACTCACAGACGTAAGACTTGGGCTGCCGGTGCCTAAAGAAACATTCACGGTCGAATATCCGAAAGGCGCATTGCTGACCGTCGTGGACGGCAAAGGGGACCGAGTGATGGTTGTCGCCGACGACGGAGAATGGGTTCCATATCGTCAGGCGGCCGCAGAGGCGACGGCGAATTTTGGCTGGCCGCCCTGGGCGATGTTCCTCGCCGGGATCGGCGTGGCGGCGCTCGCCGTGGCACTGCTCCAATGGCGAAGGCAAAGTGTGACCAGCAAACTATCCGCCTAATAGGCCGTCCTCGATTCTAATGACGAAATGAGTGGGTTCGAAGAGGCAAGGCGAACGGAGCATCGCTGGCACGGCGTGGGCGTTGCCGTGCTATTAGTTAGCATGCAGGCCTCGCTGCTGACGCCGCTCGCATTCAACTATGGCTCGACACCCGATGAGACCGGTCATCTCGCCGCGGGGGTCGCAGTGTTATCGGTCGGGCGATTCGATCTTTATTCGGTGAATCCGCCGCTCGTTAAGGCCTTTTCGGCGCTGCCGTCCGTCGTATCGAACGTGCGAACTGATTGGACCGCATGGGAATGGAATGGCGGCGAGCGGCGAGCGGAATGGTCAATTGGAACCGCGCTTGTTCAGACAAACCGCGGGAGTTTACTGCTGGTTCTCGCCCGGCTCGCTGTATTGCCGTTGGTGCTACTCGGGGGTGTCGCCTGCTTCCTGTGGGGCCGCGATCTCGCCGGGCCGAGGGCGGGGTTGCTCGCTCAGGCGCTTTATACGTTTTGCCCGAACATGCTCGGCAACGGAGCATTGATCACGCCCGATGCCGCTGCGGCTTCGCTGGGCGTTGTCGCCGGTTATGCCTTCTGGCGGTGGCTGGAACGGCCGAGTTGGTCGCGGGTCGTGACGGCGGGGATCGCGCTGGGGCTCGTCGAGCTCACGAAGTTCACTTGGCTGATCCTGTTCCCGCTGTGGCCGGTGCTGTGGCTCGTGCAACGCGGTCTGCGGTCGCCTGACGAAGCGCGACCGTCGTTCAAAGCCGAGTTCGGGCAGCTTTCGCTGGCGATGGCCGTCGCGCTGCTCGTGATCCATGCCGGTTATGGCTTCGATCGGCCGATCTGGAAACTCGGCGAGCCGACGTTCGTCAGCCTTGCGCTCGCCGGCGAGGATTCGCCCGCCGACGGCGGCACCGGCGGCAATCGCTTTCGCGGCACATGGCTCGGCGAGCTACCGATTCCGTTACCGCAAATGCTCGTGCGCGGCGTCGACCTGCAGAAGCTCGACTTCGATCGAGGCCATATGTCTTACATGGCCGGTGCATGGAAGTTTGGCGGCTGGCACGACTATTACCTGTATGCGGCGCTGGTGAAACTGCCGCTGGGGACGCTGGCACTGATCGTGCTGGCGTTGTTTGCGCCGCCAGCGGTCATGCGTGGCAGAGATCAAGACAAGGTGAACCGCGTTCCCCTCTCCCTAGGGAGAGGGGTCAGGGGTGAGGGGACGTCTGGCGGCATGCTTCCGAATCAGACCGCGTCGGAGATTGCGCGTTCGACCGCGCAAGCGACGAGCGGCGTCGCGCCTGGCCCCTCACCCCCGGCC
>JACCRE010000166.1 GCA_013813775.1 Planctomycetaceae bacterium | reverse complement strand
GCGGTGACCCGCAGTCGCAGTTGCGGACGCAACCGATTGTTCGCCTATGATCCGCTGAACAGCGAGTTTGCTCTGGTCCAACACGGTGCCGGAATCGGCGAACTGCTGGCAACGAGTCCTGTTGGGGCTGCGTAGGCGATCTGAAACTGGCGAAGCGGCGCGATCAGCGGGTCTTGTCCGGCTTTCGCAGCTCTACTACACTTGCGCGATGCGCGTGTATTGCCGCCCCGGACGGCGGTGACCGTCGTCTCACATTGCTCACGGAGTTGGCCCGATGATGTTTCGACGTTCTCCGCGTGCGGCCGTCCTGTTTCTCATCGCGGTCGCGGCCTTGGTCGCGACCGGTCTTGTCGCACAAGGCGGGCCGCGTGCCGAAGACGCGACGACGGCGAAACTCGTCGCCCAGATGGTGGAAAAGTTCCACATCAGCCACAAAGGGCTCGACGACGACGTCTCGAAGAAGACTTTCGAAAAGCTGCTGTCCGATCTCGATCCGATGAAGCTCTATTTCCTGCAGAGCGACATTGATGAGCTTGCCGCGTACAAGACGCAGCTTGACGAGCTGACTCTCGCGGGCAACACCGAGTTCGCCCATGTCGCATTCGACCGGTACCTGAGACGGCTCGACGAGCGCATCGCACATGCCCAGCAGTTGATCGACTCGGAGTTCGATTTCACCGTCGATGAATCGATCGTCACCGACGCCAAGGAACTGGCGTGGGCGAAGACGAACGACGAGATCAACGACCGTTGGCGGAAGCGGATCAAGTACGACGTGCTTTCGCTGATGCTCGACGACACCGCATCGAAGAAGCCGCAAGTTCCCGGTACGCCGGAAGTCGAAGCCAAAGAAGACGGGCCGGCGACGATCACCGAGATTCGCGAGCGGCTTCACAAGCGTTATAAGAACATCGGCCTCACGGCCGCGCAGACGGATGAATCGGAGAAGCTTGAAATCTACTTGTCGTCGCTGACTCACAGCTTCGACCCTCATTCGAGCTATATGTCGCCGAACACGCTGCAGGACTTCCAGATCAGCATGGAGCTGCGTCTAGAGGGCATTGGTGCCGAACTCCGCAGCGAAGACGGTTATGTGACGGTGAACCGAGTCGTCGAAGGCGGCGCCGCCCACAAGGACGGACGCCTCAAAGCGGGCGATAAGATCATCGGCGTTCGTCAGTCGAACGAGTCGCAATTCACTGACGTCGTCGAAATGAAGCTCACGAAAGTCGTGCAACTCATCCGCGGCAAGGCCGGTACGAAAGTCATTTTGCAAGTCAAGACCGCTGGCGGGGATACGAAGGAATACGAACTGACGCGGCAGCAGGTCGAGCTCAATGATGCCGCCGTTCGCGGTGAAATCCTCGATACCGGAAAACGAATCGGCGACCGCTCCTACCGGGTCGGCGTCATCAACATTCCGTCCTTCTACCGCGACTTCCAGGGCGCTCAGGCCGGTACTGAAAACTACCGCAGCACGTCGCGCGACGTGCTGAAAGTCTTGAAGAGCTTCAAAGAGCAAGGCGGCGTCGATGGGATCGTGATCGACCTGCGGACGAACGGCGGAGGGGCGCTCACCGAGGCGATCGAGGTCACCGGCCTGTTTATCGACCAAGGTCCGGTTGTGCAGGTCAAAGAACAGGACGGCAGCATCAAAAGCCAGGATGATGTCGATCCCGCAGTCGCCTATACCGGTCCGCTGGTCGTGCTTTGCAACAGGCTCTCGGCATCGGCGAGCGAGATTTTTGCCGCCGCCATCAAGGACTATAAACGCGGGATCGTCGTCGGCGATACGACGACTCACGGCAAAGGCACCGTACAAAGCGTCATGCCCGTTCCTCCCCGGTTGTTGTCGTTCCTGACGAATGACGAGAGTCGAGGAGCCTTGAAACTGACGATCAGCAAGTTCTATCGCGTCAACGGCGACAGCACACAGCGCGTCGGCGTGCCCTCCGACGTCGTGCTGCCTTCCATGATCGACCACTTCGACCTCGGCGAGGAGTTTCTCGATAACGCGCTTCCCTTCGATCGCGTGAAGGCGGCCGATTACCGTCCGGTGCCGGCCTTGATCGGGGATGGATTGCTCTCCGACCTTCGCCAAAAGTCAGCACAGCGCATCGCCAATGACGCCGAGTTCCAAAAGCTCAACAAGCAGATCGTCAAGTTTCTCGAGCGGAAGGAGGAGAAGACAATTTCCCTGAATGAAGAAACGCGGCGTGCCGAGCAGGAAGAGGTCAAGCAGCAATCCGAAGTCGAAGAAAAGCTGGCGGAAGAGGAAGCGGGCGGAGCGGATAAGCCGATCTTCCCGGAGAACTTCTACAATAAAGAGGTCTTGCAGATCACCGCCGACTACTTGGAGCAGCTCAAGGGCGCGAAGACGGCTGGAACCTGATCTCCATTGCCACCGAAGATGATCCTGAAGCCTACTGGCCGCGGCCGGTAGGCTTTTTTCGTATCCGGACCTATCATGGCGTCATGCCCGCGATCGCCGTTCGTGACCTGAGCAAGACCTATCGCGTCTACCGCAAGAAGGAGGGCCTGCTAGCATCGTTGTCCGGACTGCTTCGCCGTCAGCACGACGAAGTTCGCGCAGTGCGTGGGGTCAGCTTCGACATCGAACAAGGTGAGATGGTCGCGTTTCTCGGGCCGAACGGCGCCGGCAAGACGACGACGCTCAAGCTGCTCTCCGGGCTGATTTATCCCACCGGCGGCACGGCGACCGTGCTCGGCTTCACCCCCTGGAAACGCGAGAACGCATACCGCCGACGATTCTCGCTGATCATGGGGCAGAAGAATCAGCTCTGGTGGGATCTGCCGGCCCAGGAGTCGTTTCGTCTGCACAAAGAGATCTATCGCATCGGCGACGAGGACTTTCGTAACCGTCTCGATGAACTCACGGGTTTGCTCGAAGTGCGAAAACTCGTTGGACGCCCGGTGCGTGAGTTATCGCTTGGTGAGCGGATGCGGATGGAGTTGATCGCCGCCCTGCTCCACAGCCCCGAAGTGCTCTATCTCGACGAGCCGACGATCGGTCTCGACGTCGTTTCGCAGCGGAAGGTTCAGGAGTTTCTGCGCTACTATCAGCGCGAGCGCCGGATCACCGTTCTGCTCACCAGTCACTATATGAAGGACGTCGAGGCGCTGTGCCGTCGGGCCGTCATTATCGATGGAGGTCGCGTGCGTCACGACGGGCCGCTCGCCGACATCATCGATCGCTTCAGCACGACGAAGGTGATCGACATTCAGTTCGGCGGGACGGCACCCAGCGACCTGGCCCGCTATGGTACCGTGCTCGAAAGCACGCCGCCGCGCGTCCGCATTGAGGTTCCGCGACAACAGATTCCGGAGGTGCTGGCAGCCCTGCTCGCCAAACATACCGTCGAAGACATCAGCGTCGAAGACCGGCCGCTCGAAGAGGTCATCACCGAACTCTTCACGACGCCCGACGAGGAGCCGGACGGCGAGGCCCGTGAGACCGCCGTGACGGTCGCCGAGGCCCGTTAGCCTATGCTCGCCGCCCTGCGCACCAACTGGTTCATCCTGCGAACCGGCATCGAAGAACGGCTCGTTTATCGCGGCGACTTCGCGTTCGCGACGCTCGTCCGTTTCCTGCCGATCGTGACCCAAATTTTTCTGTGGGGGGCGATCTACGGCAGCGCGAGCCGAAAAACGCTCAACGGCTACACCTACGCCGAGATGGTCTCGTACTACCTGCTGGCGATGGTCGCTCGGGCGTTTTCGAGCATGCCCGGTCTCGCGAGCGGAATCGCCCGCGACGTTCGCGACGGAACGGTCAAGAAATATCTGACGCAGCCGGTCGACATGCTGGGGTTTCTCTTCTGGCACCGCATTGCGCACAAGTTGGTCTACTACGCGGTCGCGATCGGTCCCTTCGCGTTCGTGTTCTGGCTGTTGCGCGACTATCTCCCCGGCTGGCCGGATGCGACGACGCTGGCGGCGTTCGTCATTTCGCTCGTCTTCGCGTTTCTCATTGGGTTTCTGATGGAGTCGCTGATCGGTCTGGTCGCCTTCTGGTTCCTGGAGGTGAGCAGCCTGTTGTTCATCTACATGATGATCAATTTTTTCCTGTCGGGGCATATGATCCCCCTCGATTGGCTGCCGGAGCCGCTTTCGCTGTGGTGCCGTTACCTTCCCTTCAGCTATCTGGCGTATTTCCCTTCCGCTGTCCTGCTCGGGAAGTTCGCCGGTGCCGACCTGGCCCGCGAGTTGGCGATCGAGGCCCTGTGGGTCGTGGTGCTGTTGATCGCGAATCAGATCGCATTCGCCCGAGGCGTTCGCCGCTACGGAGCATTCGGCGGATGAACGATGGCTCTCGATCCCGCGGGATTGTCGCGAACGTCGTGACCGAACCTCGTGTCTCGCCGTCGTATCGCCTTTCCGGCGTTATCTCCTCCGCTTAGAATGCCGCTGCCTCGCCAGCGAATACGCTGGCTCGCTCTTTCTCGCCATGCAAACTGCCACAGAAGCGGAGCCGCACCGCGGCTCCGCCGGGCTTCCCCAGTCCGGCCGAAGCACTGCCCCCGCCGGCACCACCGTTTATTCGTCCGCGTTCTGGATGGCCTATGCTGCGAACGTCGCGGCGGTGACGGCGAACGCGCTGACCTATCATTTCGCCGAGCTCGTTGACTTTCTCGGCGGCCGCGAGCAAATCGCCGGGGTGATCATCGGTGTCGCCACGGCCGCGGCCTTGATGTCGCGACTGTTCCTTGGGCAGGCGATCGACCGCTACGGCGTCCGCCGCCTGTGGATCGTCTCTTCGCTGTTATTCGTCGCAGGCGGAGGGCTGTTGACGCTTGCCGACGAGCTCTCGTGGCCGCTTTACGTCGCCCGATCGCTGTTCGCGATCGGCTTGGCCGGCATGTTCACGTGCTCGACAGTGCATATCCAGAGCCTGGTGCCGGCCTACAGAAGGACCGAGATCATCGGGAGCTTGGGAAGCAGCGGCTTCGTCGGAATGATCCTCGGGGCCCTGCTCGGCGACGCAATCTTTCACGGTCTTCCGGACCAGACGCGATTCATGGTGCTGTTCGGCGTCTCGACCGCGCTGGGTGCCGCGTACACCGCTCTCGTGCTGTTTCTGACGCGCCGGGATGGTCACGTTCGCCCTGCCGAAACGCCGGCGATTCATCGACTCTTGTTGCGCTATTGGCCCGGCAACGTCATGCTGGTCGCGTTCGTCATGGGGCTGATGCTTGCGGTGACGACGGTCTTCCTCACGCGCTTCGCGACCCATCGCGGCTTAAGCGGACTCGGCCCCTTCTTCGTCGGTTACGCCGGCTCCGCCTTCACGTTCCGGATGGTCGCACGAAACTGGAGCAGGACCGTCGGCCGCCATCGCATGATTCTGCTGGGACTGGCCGGCCACGCGGCGGCGATGCTCCTGTTGCCGTTCGTGACGACGGAAATGCTCTTCTGCCTGCCTGCGGTGTGCGGCGGTTTCGGTCATGCACTTTTGTTTCCGGCCGTGGTGTCCTTGGGCTCCGAAGCCTTCCCGCGCGAATATCGCGGCACCGGAACGACGATCGTCATGGGATTCTTCGATGTCGGAACCTTCGTCTCCGCACCGCTTCTGGGCGGCATCATCGACGCTTTCGGCGGCCACGGCTTCACTCCGATGTTCCTATTCGCGGCATCAGTGGCTCTTATCGTCGCAGTCGTCTACCTCGTCACGTCGGCTCGGACGGCCGACAGCGATCTCCTACCCCGGCAATCGGCACAAGCGGAACTCGTCGCGACCGGATCATGGGCACACGGAACCTTCGTTCCCCGACACACGCCGATCGAACCCTTCGCGCGCCAAGTTTTAACACCCGAACCGTCGGAGGGCGAACGTTTGGCGCGCGAAGAGGTGGACGCCAAAAGTTTTGCGCGCGAAGCATCCGTATGGGAGTCATCAGCGTACGACTCATCCGCGCGCGATGGATTAGCGGGTAATGCCTCGGCGCGCGGAGATCTCGCCCGCGACATCTCCGCGCGCGAAGGAATCGTCGCGGAAGTTCACGCGCTCGCTCTTCAGCGAGGGGGTGTGGGCGTGCCTGCCACCCGGTGTCGTTAGGTCACTGGGATACGGGCTGCCTTTGTTCCGAAGCGACCCGGGGCGGTATAACAGGAGGACGCCCTACCCTCACTGTTTTGAGCCCGCAGTGTCCGACGCTTCCGCGCCCGCCGATGCAGATTTTCAGGCCGCCGAGCGAGCGGCCGCAGCGTATCGCTCGCTAAGAGACGAGCTCGGAAAGGTGATCGTCGGGCAATCGGCCGTGCTGGACGAGCTGCTGATCGCACTTTTCGCCGGCGGGCATTGCCTGCTGCTGGGCGTGCCGGGGCTCGCCAAGACCCTGATGGTGCGGACGTTGTCCGACGCGCTCGATCTGTCGTTCAATCGCGTCCAGTTCACGCCCGACTTGATGCCGGCGGACATCACCGGCACCGAGGTGCTGTCGGAGAACAAGACCGCGGGCACTCGCGAGTTTCGATTCGTACCCGGCCCCATTTTCTCGAACGTCCTTCTCGCCGATGAGATCAACCGCACGCCGCCGAAGACGCAGGCCGCGCTTCTGGAAGCGATGCAGGAGCGACAGGTGACGGTCGGCGGTCGCCGTCACGTGCTGCCGTCCCCTTTCTTCGTTCTCGCCACGCAGAATCCGATCGAGCAGGAAGGCACGTATCCGCTGCCCGAAGCCCAGCTCGACCGTTTCATGTTCGAGGTCAGAATCGGCTACCCGACGGAGGACGAAGAATTCGAGATCGTCCGACGGACGACGCAAAGCCTCGCGGATCCCGTGCGCCGGATTCTGACGACCGGCGAGATTCAGGCGGCTCAGAACGCCGTGCGTTCGATCCCCGTCGCCGACCACGTCGTCAGATACGCCATGCGTTTCGCACGACTGACTCGGCGCGACGATCCTCAGGCGCCCGACTTCATCCGCAAGTACGTGAGTTGGGGGGCCGGACCGCGCGCAAGTCAATTCCTGGTTCTTGCGGCGAAGTCGCGGGCGATGCTCCACGGTCGATTGCACGTCGCTGAAGACGATGTCCGGGCCGTCGCGAAGCCCGTCCTGCGACATCGGATCGTCACGAACTTCGACGCCGAGGCGGACGGCCTCTCACCAGACGACATCATCCATCGGCTGATCGAGACGATCCCCGTCGGTCCCGAACGCACGCCGGGCTGGATGGCGGGCTTGATCGCAAAGTGAGGCCGGCCGTGCCGACCTTAATAAGCATTCGACGTGGAGATCAGTCGGCACGCTAGCCCTACCAATGATGTCTCTCGATCCCGCCCTGATCGCGAAGCTGGAACCGCTCGAAGTGCGAGCGCGGCGGGTGGTCGAGGGGCACGTAGCCGGACGACATGAAAGCCCCTTTCGCGGGTTCAGCATCGAATTCGCCGAGCACCGCGATTACGCCCCGGGCGACGATCTGCGTTATCTCGATTGGAAGCTGCACGCGAAGACCGACCGGTTTCATCTGAAGCAGTTCGAAGAAGAGACGAACTTCGCCGCGCATTTGTTGCTCGACGTCAGCGAATCGATGAGTTACCGGTCGGAATCGTCGGCCTGGTCGAAGCTTGAGTGCGGTAAGACGCTCGCCGCCGCGACGGCGCACCTCGTCATTCGACAACGAGACGCCGCCGGCCTCGCCCTGTTCGATCGGGAGGCTCGTTCGCTGCTTCCGCCGTCGAGCAAGGCGACGCACCTGAAAGAGATTTTCCGAACTTTGGAATCGGCCAGGGCCGGAGCAGACACGGCCGTCGGCCCGATTCTGCACGACCTCGCGAGCCGGGTCACGAGGCGCGGACTGGTGATCGTCTTCAGCGATCTGTTCGATGATCCGAGCTCCGTGCTGCGCGGCCTTCGGCATCTGGCTCATCGCCGGCACGATGTGCGAATCGCCCAGCTCGTCGATCCGGCCGAGATCGAGTTCCCGTTCGACGAGCCGACGCGCTTCCTGGGAATGGAAGGTCTTCCCGATCTCACCGTCGATACGAGCGGGTTGCGCCGAGCCTACCGCGACGAGTTCGAATCGCAGCGTCGAACGATCGAATCGGGCTGCCGCGACATGGGCGCGAGTTATCGGCTTGTGCGGACCGACGAACCTCCCGATCGCGTGCTGGCGGAGCTGCTGTCGGCGCCTCGGGGGCGACGCTAATCGATCCGATTCGCCCTCACTCGAAGACGCCGGTCGCGAACCACTTCTCCCCGTTGAACTTCATGTCGTAGCCGAAGCGACTCCAAGTTTGGCGTGCGGCTCCCCAGTGCCCCGGTGACTGCCGCCAGCTCCAAACGATGTCGATCGCTGCGTCGACGACGTTCTTGTTCCACGGCCAGCTTTCGGCGACGATCTCCGTGCGTCCCGGATGCGACATGTCGTGGTGCTGGTCGTTCATCGCCGCCTGTCGTCCGCTATGCCGGGCACAGTGGGCCATGAGCTGAGGGCTGGGAGCGGCGTGAACGCTCTGCGGCCGCTCGGGATGGACGAGGAACGCCCAGCACAGCGTGCGCTGCGTCAGCGTGCCAGGCGGCAACGAGAGCAGCGCCGCCACCTTGCTCGGCGAACAGTGCTCTCGTGGAAGAACGCTGACGACGTCGCCGTGGTGCGGTCCGCCAGTGACATCGACGACCGCCAGCCCGGCCTCTCCTCGAAGCGGACCAAAGCACGAATGCTCGATCAGCGGCCGATCTTCGCCTTCCAGCCGATAATGCGGTGAAATCCGGCAGACGATATGCCGTCTCAGATCCGCCGGATCGCCTTGCAGCGCGGCCCCCGATCCAAAATCGACGAGCAGCAGTTTTTGCCGCGTCTCCGCCTCGCGGTAGGCCGCGAAGTAATCGTCGGAAACATCGTTTGGCGCTCCGCCGACGAGTGATGCACCGACGAGAAGCGAAGCTAATCCGATCATGCCTGCCCTCCGTAGACGTTTCCTTGCGTCACCCGCTCCCACCGTGGAGCGGAACCAAGACCTAATGGTGCCGTCCGATGCTCATGCCGCAACCCTGTGGACCTGTCCAAACCCACACATTTTGGCTGCGTCGCGTCGGCAAGTCGTTGCGGTGACTTGAGGAAAAACTTGACCTCAAGTGAAAAAAAATCTAGAAGTCCGACACGACCGGCCGGCGCGGAGGGTCTTCGCGCGGCTGGAGGGGAGTCCCGGCGACGGATTCGGGGCTCGAATGTTCGATCCGCACGACGTGGAGACCTCGCGATGGAACAAGTGCCTCAGAACGCGGGCGGACCGCCCGCTAAAACGACTCCTCGCAATCGCCGCCGCTGGCTGATCGCTGCCGGCGGAACCGCCGTCGCGCTCGTTGCCGCGACCGCATTGATGCAGGTCTGGCGCGGTGGCGAGGGAGTGGCGGCCGAGGCCGCACGCACCGAGAACGCGGGTAAGGCGACCGTCGGCGATACGCCGCCCGGAAAGCCGCGTTATCTTGGTCGAGTCGGCGACGCCGTGATCACCTATGACCAAGTCGCCGAAGAGGCGATGGCCAGGTACGGCACCGAGGTTCTGGATCAGCTTATCAACCGCACGATCATCGAAATCGCCTGCCGGCAACGCGGCATCGCCGTGACCGAAGCCGAGGTCGAGCAGGAAATCACGACGATCTCGCAAGAATACGGCCTCGACCGCACCGCCTGGATGCAAATGCTTCAGGCCGAGCGAAACGTGACGCCGTTGCAGTACAAGCGCGACATCATCTGGCCGATGCTGGCGCTCAAGAAGCTCGCCGGCAGCGAAGTCAAGATCACCGACGCCGATGTCCGCAAGGCCTTCGAGAGGGACTACGGTCCCAAAGTCAAAGCACGGATGATCATGATGGACAATCCGCGCCGCCTCGAAGAAATCTGGCGGAAGGCAAACGAAACGTGCGCGGTCGCCAAGCAAAACGCCGCCCCGGAAGACGCCATCATCAAGGCGGCCGGCGAATTTGGACGGCTCGCTCGCGAGCACTCGATCGAGCCGACCAGCAAGGCTCTCGACGGCGTGATTCCACCGATCCGTCGCCACACGGGCCCCGAAAACGAAAATGTCGAGAACGCCGCCTTCAATCTGCATCCGGGTGAGATCTCGGGGATCGTTCAACTCCCGACGCCGGGCGCTCCGCGGTATGTCGTGCTCTTCTGCGAAGGGCAAACCGAGCCGGTCGTACAGACCGAGCAGATCAGCCTCGTCCGCGACGAAATCGTCGCCCAGCTGAAGAAAGAAAAGACGCAGGAGAACGTTGCCAAAGTCTTCAAGAAGCTGCAAGAGGAAACCCCGGTGCATAACTTCTTGACCAACACCGCCACCGGTGGGGTGCAGACCGCAGCCGGCACGGCCGGTCCAGGAGTGATTCGCCCAACAGGGGCGACGGCCGCAGGGTCGGCGACTCCCGTCCGGCGATAATCGAGAGCAGACCGAACAAACGTGTCGACGGCTTGTCTAAAACGGGCCATGCCCGTCGCGCTATTCGACTGCCCCCGGCGTGTTACAATGTGCTTGCTTGAGGCTTGAAAGCCCATCGGTCGTTGCCGGTGGGCTTTCGGCTATCCCTCTCCCTTCTTCTGGCCCCGAGCCATGCGCAGCGAATCAGAGATCCCTTGGGAGGACGTGCCGTTTTCGATCCCTGTCGCGGATCGAGTCAAGCGGCTGCCGCCCTACCTCTTCGGCAAAATCAACAAGTTGAAGTATCAGAAGCGGGTCGCCGGCGTCGACGTGATCGACTTAGGCATGGGGAACCCGACCGACGCCCCCGAGCAGAGAGTCAGCGACAAGCTCGCTGAGGCGATCAAAGATTCACGCAATCATCGCTACAGCGTGTCGAATGGCATTGCCAATCTGCGGAAAGAGGTCGCGAAGCGCTATCACCGCAAATACGGCGTCTCGCTGGAGCCAGACAGCGAAGTCATTGCGACAATTGGCAGCAAAGAGGGCTTCAGCCACATGTGCCTGGCACTGATGGGGCCTGGCGACACCGCGATCGTGCCGTCCCCGTCGTTTCCAGTGCACGTGTACGCCGTCGCGCTCGCCTCCGGCAATGTGATCACTCTCGACACACGAGACCCTTCGGCCTTTCTGTCGAACGTGGCCTACACGTTCCAGCACCTCTATCCAAAGCCCAAGGTCGTCATCGTCAATTTCCCGCACAATCCGACGGCGACGGTGATCGAGCAGGACTTTTACGTCGAGCTGATTCGCTTGGCGAAGCGCTATAACTTTCTCGTCATCAGCGACTTCGCCTACGCCGACATCTGCTACGACGGTTACGTCGCTCCCAGCTTCCTCGCGACGCCCGGCGCTCTCGATGTGGGCGTCGAGTTCACGACGATGAGTAAGGGCTACAGCATGGCCGGCTGGCGCATCGGCTTTTGCAGTGGCAACTCCGAGATGATCCGCGCCCTCGCCACGATCAAAGGCTATTACGACTACGGCATTTTCCAGGCAGTGCAGATCGCCGCGATCATCGCCATGCGGCACGGCGACGAGGCGATCGAGGCGCTTGTCGAAGAGTATGCGCAGCGAAGGGATACTCTCGTTGACGGCCTGTCGCGGCTCGGGTGGGAGGTCGAACGCCCCAAGGCTGGCATGTTCGTCTGGGCGAAAATCCCTGAGCCTTGGGCGAAGATGGGCTCCATCCCTTTCGCCATGAAACTGCTTCAGGAAGGCGGCGTCGCCGTCAGCCCCGGCCGCGGCTTCGGCGAAGACGGCGAAGGATACCTGCGGCTCGCCATCGTCGAGAACGCCCAACGGCTCCGCCAGGCGGTTCGGCAGATCGGTTCCTGCCTGAAGCCCGAAGCGGCGACGGCGTAGTTGCCTCCGCACCCCAACGGGACCGGCTCAATGGCTGCTCCCGAACGCCGATAAGTCCGCGAGATTCGACTTCGAGGAAAAACAGAGTAGGATGCATCGCCCGCCATTGATCGGTCGCCCTACCCCCGCCTCGTTGCGACGATGTCTCGACCTGCCCGCCTGTCGTTGCTCATCATCCTGTTGTCCGTTGCGTCGCCCGCTCCAACCCATGCGGCGTCACCGTCGTTCCGCATCCACGTGATGCCCGTCCTGTCGCGGGCAGGTTGCAATCAGGGAACGTGCCACGGCAACAAGAACGGCAAGGGCGGATTCCAGCTTTCGCTGCGCGGCGAAGATGCGGCAAAAGATTTCGCGACGATGACGCGCGGCGACGGCGGCCGGCGCGTCAATCCACTCGATCCCGCACGAAGTCTGCTGCTTCTCAAACCGTCAATGTCCATCCCGCACGAGGGGGGACGCCGGTTCCATACTGACGACCGCAGTTACCGCATTCTTCATGACTGGATCGCGGCCGGCATGCCGTTCGGAGACGACGAACCCTTGCCGTCGCTGCTGGAAGTATCGCCGATCGAGGCATTGCTCGAACCGGCGCACGATTCCGTCAAGGTCAGCGCGACGGCCATCTTCGATGACGGCCGTCGCCAGGATGTGACCGATCTCGTCGTGTTCGAATCCTCGAGCCTGCTCGCGGAGACATCTGGCGACGGCACGGTGCGCCTCACCGGCCCCGGCGAGGTCACGGTGACGGTCCGTTACCTTGAACATCAGGTGCCGATGCGGCTCGCGTACGTTCCCGATCGGCGCGACTTCGTGTGGTCGGCCCCAGAGCCGACGAACTTCGTCGATGAACTCGCGTTCGCAAAGTTGCGACGACTGAAGGTCAATCCCTCCGCGATCTGCGACGACGCGACTTTCGTCCGCCGCGCCCATCTTGATTTGCTCGGATTGCTCCCGACGGCCGACGAAGCGCGGGCGTTCGTCGCCGACGACTCATCGGACAAGCGAACCCGGCTCGTCGACGAGCTTCTTGCACGTCCCGAATTCGCGACGTTCTGGGGACTGAAATGGTCGGACCTGCTCCGCGCCGAGGAGAAGACGCTCGACGAGAAAGGCATCAGAATCTACGTCGAGTGGATTCGACAAAGCCTTGCGGAAAACAAGCCGCTCGACAGGTTCGCCCGCGAATTCGTTTCCGCACGCGGAAGCACGTACGAAGTTCCGCCGGCGAACTTCTATCGAGCAATGCGAGATCCGATCACTCGTGCCGAGACCGTCGCTCAGTTGTTTCTCGGCGTGCGGTTGCAATGCGCGAAGTGCCACAACCACCCGTTCGATCGCTGGACTCAGAACGACTATTACGGATGGGCCAACAACTTCTCGCAGATCGAGTACGAGATCAAAGAGAACAATCGCAAAGACGAGAATGACAAGCACGAGTTCGTCGGCGAGCAGGTTGTGATTCTCGATCCGAAGCAGAAACCGGTTCTTCATCCGGACACGGACGAGGCGATCCCGCCCCGCTTCATTGATGCCTCGGGCGCGGTGCCCGACCCGAATGGGGATCGTCTCGAGCAGCTTGCGGCCTGGCTCACCAGCCCCGACAACAAGCAGTTCGCCCGGATCATGACGAACCGCGTGTGGACCGACCTTCTCGGCCGAGGAATCGTCGATCCGACGGATGACTTCCGGGCGACGAACCCGCCTGTGAACCCGGAATTGCTCGACGCCCTAGCGGATGCTCTCGTCGGATCCGGGTTCGACCTTCGGCACCTGATCCGCACGATCATGGCGTCGAGGGTTTACCAGCTCTCGTCGGAGACGAACGCGGCGAATGCCGGCGATGAGTTGAATTTCTCCCACGCGATCGTGCGGCGGCTCTCGGCCGAGCAGTTGCTCGACGCGATGACTCAGGCCACGGGCTCGTCGATCGAGTTCGGCGGATACGAGGCCGGAACCCGCGCCGCCGAAATCATGGGCGTGCGGAGCATTCACGACCGTCGCGGCAAGGGGACTGCGGGAGACAGATTCCTCAAAACTTTCGGCAAGCCGCCTCGGTTGACACCGTGCGACTGCGAGAGAACCGATGAGACGACGCTCGCACAGACGTTCCGCCTGATGAGCGGCGACCTGATCGACGGGTTGTTGAACGCGGAGCAAAATCGTCTGGCAGGCATGTCGTCGTCGGAGCTCACGCCCGAGCAGATCGTCGACGAACTTTACTGGTCGTCGCTGACGCGAGGTCCGACCGACGAAGAGAAGACGGCCGCGGTCGCGTACATTTCGGCCGCTGAAGACCGACGACAAGCCTTGCAGGATCTGATGTGGGCGCTGCTTAACAGCACCGAATTCCTGCTGCGAAGGTGAGAGCAGGCTATTTGCCGCCGATCTTCCCCGATTCGACATCTTTGACGACCTCGGCCACTAGAGCCGGATCGCGTTTCGCGACGACGTGGGCGATGCGGCTCTCGGGAACTTTCATGCGGCGCATCGTCTCTTCGGCGCTCGTCCAGAGCTTTTCGAGCTTCTTGCCGCTCGCCAAGTAAAGTTCCGTCGCCAGCTCGCTCAGCTTCTGCTGGTCGATCTGCTCGCGGTTGTCGTAGTACCGCTTGATGATTTTTTGCTGGTGGGCGCTGTAGTCGCGGTTCATAGTCATGGGCCGATTGGATCGGCAAATGGGTGTAGCGGCGGGTCGCAATCGAGGAACGAAGGTTTTCATGCCCGACGATAAAACGGTAGCGGGACCACTGCGGTCGATTCCCGTTTGCCACGAAGGTCAACGTCGAGCGTCGTACCGGATTCGGCGAATTGTGAAAACACATAACCCATAGCGATACTCGCTTGGAGCGTCGGTGCAAACGTCCCGGAGGTGACTTCGCCAACGGTCTTCTCGCCGGCCAAGATCGATGTGCCCTCGCGTGCGATTCGCTTGCCCGCGAGTCGCAGTCCGACCCGCACTTTTTCAGGCCCGTGTTCGGCAACTTGTTTGATTGCGTCGCGGCCGATGAAGTTCTTGTCGAGCGCGACGGCGAAGGAGAGTCCGGCGGTGATCGGGTCGATGCTCTCGCGCAGTTCGTGTCCGTAAAGCGGCATTGCGGCTTCGAGCCGCAGCGTGTCGCGACAACCGAGGCCGCAGGCGGTCACGCTTCCGCCTCCGAGCGACATCAAGCGTTCCCATAAGCCGGGCGCGAGTTCGGCAGGCAAAATGAACTCGAAACCGTCTTCACCCGTATAACCCGTGCGGCTGACGAGCGCCGACAGGTCAAACACGGTCGCATTGAGGCACCTGTAGTAGCCCAGCTTCGAAAGATCGATGTCGACGTGCGACGACAGCAGCTCGGCCGCCCGCGGGCCTTGCAACGCGATCATGCCAAGTTGCAGGGTGTCGTCGGCGAACGCGACGTCGGCGTCGCCGATGTGACTCTCGATCCAGCTCACGATCTTCCTGCGGTTGGAGGCATTCACGACGATCGCGAGATCCCCCTCGCCGAGGGCGTAGATCAGCACGTCGTCGAGAATTCCGCCTGCCTCGTTCGTCATCAGGCCGTAACGCACCCGTCCCGGCTTCAAGGACGAGATACGGCATGTGACGAGCCTCTCGACGAGGCTCGCCGCCTCGGTGCCCGTCACCCGCAACCGGCCCATGTGACTGATGTCGAACAGTCCCGCGGCGTTTCGGACGGCCTGATGCTCGTCGGTGATCGTCGAATATTGCACCGGCATCGACCAGCCGGCAAAATCGACCATGCGACCGCCGTGCGCGACATGCCAGTCGTGAAGGGGCGTTTTCAGCATCGATTCGTTGCCAAATTTCGCGGTCGCACGCATGAAGCCGACCGGTTGCAACCGGTCGGCTTCAGATCGACTTCAATCCTGGCTCGTCAGTGACGCCCAAAAGTATTCGCGGTTAAGCTTGCTGATGTCCTGAATGCTGATGTTCGCCGGGCAGGCGGCCTGGCACTCGTTGGTGTTCGTGCAGGCGCCGAAGCCCTCGAGGTCCATCCGCGCGACCATGTTGACGGCCCGCTCTTTCCGCTCGGCTTGTCCTTGAGGCAACGACGCAAGGTGATTCACCTTCGCACCGGTGAAGAGCGCGGCCGATGCGTTCTTGCAGGCAGCCACGCAGGCGCCGCAGCCGATGCACGCGGCCGAATGCATCGCGACGTCGGCCTGTTTCTTGGGAACGAGGATCGCGTTCGCATCTTGTGCGCCGCCGACGTTCGCCGAAATGTATCCGCCCGCCTGTTGAATTCGATCGAGCGACGATCGATCGACGACGAGATCCTTGACCACGGGAAATGCCGCGGCACGGAACGGCTCAAGGACGAGCGTGTCGCCGTCCTTGAAACTTCGCATTCGTAATTGGCAAGTCGCCGTGTTTTTGAGGGGGCCGTGCGCCAAGCCGTTGATCATCACGCCGCAGGTGCCGCAGATTCCCTCGCGGCAATCGTGGTCGAACGCCACCGGATCCTTGCCTTCGAGGATCAGCCGCTCGTTGAGGCGGTCGAGCATCTCGAGAAACGACATGTCCGGATTGACGTCCCCCACTCGGAACGTTTCCAGATAGCCGTCGGCCGTCGGCCCGGCCTGCCGCCACACCTTCAGCATAACCGAGAAGGACTTTCGCTGACCGTGGCTTCTCAAAGCTTGAACGGGCTGAATCATACGAGGATGGCAACGTCAAGTGTTTTGTAGAGAGTCAGCGAACCGGGGAGCCGTGATTATTTATAGCTGCGTGTCGCGAGCGGAACGTCCTCGAACGTCAGAGATTCTTTGTGAAGCGTCGCCTCGTTGCCGACACCGTTGAACTCCCAGGCGGCGACGTACGCATAATTTTCGTCGTCGCGCAGTGCTTCGCCTTCAGGAGTCTGGTATTCGCCCCGGAAATGGCCGCCGCAGCTTTCGTTGCGTTGCAGAGCGTCAAAGCACAGAAGTTCGCCGAATTCAAGGAAATCGGCGACCCGGCCGGCGTGCTCCAGGTTCTGATTGAAGCTGCCCTCGGTGCCGATGACCTTCACGTCGCTCCAGAACTCTTCGCGAAGGCCGCGGATCTCGTCGATCGCCTGCTGCAAGCCGGAGGCGGTCCGCTCCATGCCGCACTTGTCCCACATGATCTTGCCGAGGGCGCGATGGAACGAGTCGACCGTTTGAGTTCCGTTCACGCCGAGCAGACGTTCGATGCGGTTGCGAGACTCGACGAGCGCCTCTTTACAGGCGGGGTGATCTTCGCTGACGCTCGGGAACTTCGCCCGCGCGAGATGATCGCCCAACGTATACGGAATCACGAAGTAGCCGTCGGCGAGGCCCTGCATCAGGGCGCTGGCGCCGAGCCGGTTCGCGCCGTGGTCCGAAAAGTTGGCTTCGCCGAGCACGAAGAGACCCGGGATCGTGCTTTGCAGGTTGTAGTCCACCCAAAGGCCGCCCATCGTGTAGTGGACGGCGGGGTAAATCCTCATCGGCGTGTGATATGGATCGTCGGCCGTGATCTCCTCGTACATCTGGAACAGATTGCCGTACTTGCCGCGGACCGTTTTTTCGCCGTCCCGCTTGATCGCATCGCGGAAGTCGAGGTAGACGGCGTTGCCCGTGGGGCCGACGCCGTAGCCGGCGTCGCAACGCTCTTTTGCCGCGCGGCTCGCCACGTCCCTCGGCACAAGGTTTCCGAACGACGGGTAGCGGCGTTCCAGGAAGTAGTCGCGATCGGCTTCAGGGACGTCATGCGGAGGTCGGTCGTCATCTTTCGCCTTCGGCACCCACACCCGGCCGTCGTTGCGAAGGCTCTCGCTCATCAAAGTGAGCTTCGACTGATAGTCGCCGCTCGCCGGAATGCAGGTCGGATGAATCTGCGTGTAGCAGGGATTGGCGAAGTAGGCTCCGCGACGATGGCAGCGCCAGGCCGCCGTCACGTTGCAACTTTTCGCGTTGGTCGAGAGGTAGAACACGTTGCCGTAGCCGCCGGTCGCCAGCACGACAGCATGGCCGACGTGCGTCTCGAACTGTCCCGTCGTCAGATTTCGACAGACGATGCCGCGCGCGACGCCGTCGAGGGTGATGAGGTCGAGCATCTCGCGCTTTGGGAAGCTCTTCACCTTTCCGGCGTAGATCTGTCGGTTCATCGCGCTGTAAGCGCCCAGCAAAAGCTGCTGACCGGTCTGGCCCCGTGCGTAGAACGTCCGCGAGACCTGCGCCCCGCCGAAACTGCGATTAGCGAGCGTTCCGCCGTATTCGCGAGCGAACGGGACGCCCAACGCGACGCAATGATCGATGATCCGCGTGCTGATCTGGGCGAGGCGATAAACGTTCGCCTCACGGCTGCGATAGTCGCCGCCCTTGACGGTGTCGTAGAACAGCCTCCAGACGCTGTCGCCGTCGTTCTGGTAATTCTTGGCGGCGTTGATTCCGCCTTGTGCGGCGATGCTGTGCGCTCGCCGCGGCGAATCCTGGATGCAGAAGACTTTGACACGATAGCCGAGCTCCGCGAGCGAGGCGGCCGCGCTCGCCCCAGCCAGACCGGTGCCCACCACGATGATCTCGTACTTCCGCTTGTTGGCGGGGTTCACGAGCTTCACGTCGAAGATCCGCTTGTCCCATTTCTTCTCGATGGACCCATCGGGAACCCGCGAGTCGAGAATCCGCTGCGCCACTGTCGCCATGTTGGAAACGATTGATAGCTTGAAAGTTTTGATGTCGCGCATGCACCTAAGCCGGAGGCATGCCTCCGGCGTGGAAAATCAGCGCCTCCAGCGCCTCGTTCGCCGTCTCGGGATCGACCGGCGCCATGGGCGAAGGAACCTGTACGTTGAAGGCCCAGATCCAGATCGGAATGCTTGCGAATCCGACAGAGATCACCACCGCGAACGCAAGACCGATGCGATAGATCCACGGAGTGTAAATCGGGTGCGCGATTCCGAGCGAGCGGAACGCGCTGGCGAACCCATGTGATAAATGGAAGCCGAGGAACGCCAGTCCGATAAGATATACGACTGCGGAGACCGGCGAACGCAGGATCGCAACCATGCGTTCGTAACCGAAAATCGCGGGCAAGCCGGTCCGGCTTTCGGCGGCACCGTATTCTTCCACCGAGCCCTCTTCGATCGCCAGGCGAGCGAGCGTCGGCGACTCGTCCATCAGTCCGAACCGCGACCCGGCGACGTGATAGACCAAGAAGACCAGCACCACCGAGCCGGAAACGAACATCCAGCTTCGCGGCGCGGCGTTCAGAACACTCGTGTCCTGTTTCGACTCTTTGACCTCGTAGCCGTCGCGCCCCCGCGCCCTGCGGTTCGCCACCGTAAGCGTCACGGCCAGGATCAGATGGACGACGAACAAGGCCAGCAGGCCGATTTCGGCCGCCCACAGCAGCGGGCCGAATGCATGAAGCTTCGCTTCATAGGCGTTGTACGCCTCTTGTCCCTGAAAGATCAACAAGTTGCCGGCGAGATGCGTCGCAAGGAAACCGCAGAGCAGCAGTCCCGTGACACCCATCAGGTACTTTTGCCCGATGGTCGAAGACAGGACGCAAAACAGTCTCGGCACGGTCCGAACCTTCAGCGCGGCGGTCGGCCCAAGGAGAGCCGAGATCGATAGAAAAGCGGGAGAGCAGCCTCGGGCAGGCGGACGGAACGCGAGCGATCCGTCCGCTTCGGGATTATAGGAAGGCTCTAACGCGACTTCCACGCACTGCGACGCGACAGCGCGTAAGTCCTTCATCGGCCTCGGCGGCGTCGCCCCGGTTGGCGAGACTGCGGCGGACGACTCGACTTCGCTTTCGCCTTCCGGCTCTGCCGGCCCTGCCGGCCGTTCGGATTCTGCGGCGACGGCCGCTCGCCTTGGGAGCGGCGCCCTTGAGGATTGGACGGGGGCGGCGCCTCATCCGCCGGCGCGAACTCGAGCTTTCTCGCATCAATATCGACGCGTGCGATCTTAACCCGCAGGGGTCGTCCCAGTTGAAACGTCCAGCCGCTGGTACGGGCGACGAGGGCGTGCGCGGCCTCGTCGAAATCGAAGATCTCCTTGGCCGCGGCGCCGAGAGCCGTGATGTGGATCAGCCCTTCGACCGGGATTTCGAGCCCGCGGCAGAAGACGCCGAATCGCTCGACGCCGGTAATCACGGCATCCATCTCGTCGCCGACCTTGTCGGCCATGAAGCGAAGCAGCTTGATTTTGACGAGTTCGCGTTCCGCCGCTTCCGCCTTGCGCGACAGGTCGCTGCACCGCCTGGCAATCGTGGCGAGCTGCTCGGCCGAAAGACCTTTAGGCTTCTTGCGGCCGGCGGTCATTTCGCCGATGAGCCGATGCACCGTCAGGTCGGCGTAGCGACGGATCGGACTGGTGAAATGGCAGTAGTTCGCGACGGCGAGCGCGTAATGCCCTTCCTCTTCGACCGTATACACGGCCTGTTTAAGGCTGCGGAGCAACGCGTAATTCACGGCGTGTTCCGTCGGCTCTCCTCGGACCTCGCGGATGAGCTTCTGAAGGTCGGGGCGGCTCTGGAACTTCTTGAGCGGATAACCGAGCGTGCCCACGAACTCCGCGAACAGCCGCAATTTCTCTTCGTCGGGATCGCCATGCGCCCGGCGGATGAACGGCACATGGAGGTCCATCAGAGTCGTGGCGACCGCCGTATTCGCTGCGAGCATGAACTCTTCGATGATCTGGTGGCTCTCATCGTGCTCGACCGTTTTGACGCCGGTGACGTGCCCGGCACGATCGACGACGACCTTCGTTTCCACGAGATCGAGCTCCAGCGCACCGGCCTCGAACCGTCGGCGGCGAAGGATCATCGCCAGTTCGTACATCTCGCCGAGCAACTTGCGAACATCGTGCGGAACGTCGTCATGATTGTTCGGCTCACGCACGATCGGCATCACCTGTTCGTAGGCGAACCGCCGCACGACCTTGATCGCCGAATTGGCGAACTCGGTATGCAGCACGCGGCCTTCCGCGTCGAACTCGATGAAGGCCGACTTGGTGAAGCGGACGCGATCCTGCTGCAGGCTCGCCAATCCGTTGGAGATCACCTCCGGCAGCATGGGAATCACGCGGCCGGGCAAGTAGACGCTAGTGCCGCGACGTTTCGCCTCGTCGTCGAGCGGAGACCCGGGAGTCACGAAATGGGCGACGTCGGCGATGTGGACGCCGAGATGCCAATGCCCGTCCTCCGAACGCTTGAGCGAGATCGCGTCGTCGAAGTCGCGGGCGTCGACCGGGTCGATCGTGATGATCGTCTCTTTGGTCAGGTCGAGCCGAGAACCAAGTTCATTTTCCTCGAAATCCTTGGCGGCCGCCGCCGCTTGATCGACCGCTTCCTCCGAGAACTCTTCCGGCAGGCCAAACTCAGCGATGATCGACAGCGTGTCGACTTCCGGCTCGCCGGCCGGACCGAGCACCCTCGTGAGCACCGCCTCTCCGGCGAGGGCGTGCGTCGGGAAGCGCAGCATCTCGATGACGACCTTGTCATTGGGCTGCGCGCCTTTCGCACCGGGATCGCCGACGGGAATCGCCGACTCAAACTGCGTGCCGTCGACTCGCACGAATCCCCGGCCGCTGCGCTCGACGTACGTGCCGACGAACGCCGCCGTCGCGCGATTCAGAATCTCCTCGACGCGACCATACCGCTTACCGCCGTGGCCGCGCCGCCTCGAAAGCCGCACGAGGACTTCGTCGCCGGTGTGGGCGTCGCGAAGATCCTCGGCCGGGACAAACACATCGTCGATCTTCTCGCCGGCGCGGTCGGGATGCGGGATTAGGTAAGCACCGCCCGCCGCGATCTTCTTGATCGTGCCGACGATCGCTCCTTGCACGCTCTTCGGAACGATCCGACCCTTCTTGTCCTCGCGCAGGCGACCGCTCGCGAGCAGCGTGTCGAGCGCTTCGTGAAGCTGGTGCTTGGCGGGACCTTTCAGGCCCAACTGCCGGGCGAGTATTCCCGGCTTAACCGGCGTGTAGCTCGCGTCGGAAACGTACTCGATCAACAGGCGTTCAAAGTCGGTTGGCATCGACGCATTCTAGGCGAAGATCGCCGAAAATCGGTGCGTTCCGAGGCCGAAATTCCCTCAGTTGGCCAATTTCGGCACCTTGAATAGCTTCCGCTGCAAGCGCGGGCTGAACGGCGTCCAGTTCGACTCGCCGTTCGGGTCTTCTTCGATCGATTTCGCGAACTCATGCACTTTCGCGTCGAGCGCATCGAGATGATGAATTGCAACGGCTTCCGGAGTCATCGGCAGCTTCGCGGCGCCGTATTCGACGGTGCCGTGATGGCTCAAGATGATGTGCTTGAGATGCCACAGGAGGGGCGGTGGGAAGCCCTCGCCGGTGCGGCGCTCAATTTCGGGCACCTTTTCGGCGAGCATTTCACAACCGATCAGCAGGTGACCGAGCAGTTGGCCTTCGTCGGTGTAGGTGAACGAGGTGTCGTAGCCCATCTCGCGAACCTTGCCGAGGTCGTGCAGAAACACGCCCGTCAGCAGCACGTCGCGATCGAGTGACGGATACAGGTCGGCAATGCGGTTCGCGGTCTCAAGGATGTTGAGCACGTGCTCGACGAGGCCGCCCAGATAAGCGTGATGCGCCTTGACGCCGGCCGGAGCCTGGGCGAAGGCCTGCATGAACGCGTCGTCGGCCCAGAACGACTCGACCAATGCGGCGAGGTGTGGGTTCGTCATCGTACCGAGCAATTCTCGCATGCGTTCGAGGCGCCGCGGCGTTTCGCCGCTCGGCTGTGGATGAAACTCGGCGGGGTCGATGCCTTCCTTCGGAACCGGCTTGATGCCCGTCACGATCATTTGCAGCCCACCCTGATAGAGCTGCACCTTGCCTTTGACATGCACGAAGTCGCACGCATTGACGTTGGCCGTCCCCTCCTCCGTCACGTTCCACTGCATGCCGACCATCGTGCCCGTTTTGTCACGTAAAACGGCGAGCAGGTAGAGATTCGCGTTCCGATTCGCGCGCAAGGTCTTCTCGGCGAGCAAAAAGACTTCATCGACGGCGTCGCCGTCTTTGTATTCGTTGAGATACTTCCGTGGCATCGGAGAGTTCCGTTGGAGGCCGCCAACAACTGGCGGGGGTGCGTTGAGCGTCAATCGCGGTCGCGACCGAATGGGAGGGCGATTCTAGGACGACACAGCGGGGGTCACAACCGACTGCACACGCCAGCGGCATGACGCGATCTGACGCGTGTGGGGCGTGCCGACCGATCTTCTAGGTCCATTCCACATCAGACGGGACTGTATTCTCGGGCGAAGATACTGGCCCTGGCCCGAGAACATTGATCGTCACTTCGTCACCGGGAACAAGTTCGCGCCGGAGCCAATGGGCACTGTGATCGCTCACCCAATTATGAGCACTCACCGAGATCTCGATTTCCTCGCGAGTGAACTCTTCAAGCGTCAAGTCTGGACGACGGACCTGGGCCTCTTCGAACTGCTTGGTCGTGCGACGGATGCGATCAACGATTGCGTGGATCGCGCCGTGACCATTCACCCCCGCAATGCACGTGGGAACGCCGTTGATGAAAACCTCGAATCGCACGTCTGCCATCGGATCGCTCCATTTAGAAATGATTTTAGCGTACCCGCGCCGATCTAGACACGGTAAGCCTTTCAGCATCGAGCGATCCTTCTGCCCGTTTACGGCGTCTGCTAGAATGCCGTCCCTTTGCCACTCTGCCGATGAAGACTCGCTCGGAAGGCCTCGCGGAGTGCGACGGACCGAACAGACGCGTGAAAGGATTATGTTGTGCGCTGGAGCCAGACATTCATTCCCACGATGAAGGAGAATCCCGCGGATGCGGAGGTTCCCAGCCACCGGCTGATGCTGCGGGCCGGCATGATCCGCCAACTGATGGCAGGGGCTTACACGTATCTGCCGCTGGGTTGGAAATCGATCCGCAAGGCCGAGGCGATCATCCGTGAAGAGATGGAACGGGCCGGTGCCGCCGAGATGCACATGCCGGCCCTGTCGCCGATCGAGCTCTGGGAACGCACGGGCCGCGTTGAGTCCTTCGGCAACGTCTTGATCCGACTTTCGTTGAAGCGGGGCGACCGCAAAGTCGAACTCGCGCTCGGACCGACGCACGAAGAGATCGTCACCGATCTCGTCGCTCGGCACGTCAGCAGTCACCGGCAGCTTCCGATCACGCTCTATCAGATCCAGACGAAGTTCCGGAACGAAGAGCGGCCGCGATTCGGCGTACTCAGGACCAGCGAGTTCCTGATGAAGGACGCCTACAGCTTCGGCACGTCGCTCGAGCAGCTCAACGCCGCCTATCAGGCGATGTACGACGCTTATTGCCGCATCTTCGAACGCTGCGGACTGAAATATCTGCCCGTCGAGGCCGAAAGCGGCCCGATCGGCGGCGATGCCAGCCATGAGTTCATGGCTCCCGCCGACAACGGCGAGGACCGCATCGTCTATTGCGAGTCCTCGGGCTACGCCGCGAACCTGGAACGCGCCGAGACGGGCCGCAAGCCGGCGAAGATCGCAACCCCCAAAGGCACGAGCGAAATGAAGAAGGTCTCGACGCCGAACGCCACGAGCATCGAGCAGGTCTCGCGGCTGCTCGACCTTTCGCCAGAGCGATTCATCAAGACGCTGATCTATCTCGCCGACGGAAAACCGATCGCCGTGCTGATCCGCGGCGATCACGAGGCGAACGAAGGCAAGGTTCGCCGGGCCGTCGGTGCGTCGTCGCTCGAACTCGCTGACGAAGAGTCGATTCGGAAGGTGACGGGGGCACCCATCGGTTTCGCGGGTCCGGTCGGGATCAAATGCCACGTCATCGCCGATCACGACGTCGCTTTGATTCGTGACGCCGTGACCGGTGCCAATGAAGGCGACGCGCACCTGACCGGCGTCAACATTGGCCGCGACTGGAAGGTGGAAACGACCCACGATCTGCGAAACGCTGTCGAAGGCGATCCTGATCCGAAATCAGGCGAGCCGATGAAGTTCGTCCACGGCATCGAGATCGGCCACGTCTTCAAGCTCGGCACCAAGTACAGCGATGCCCTTGGTGCGACCTTTCTCGACGAGACCGGCGAGCGCAAGCCGATCATCATGGGTTGCTACGGCATCGGCGTGAACCGCATCGTGGCCGCGCTCGCTGAAACCTGCCACGACGAGAAAGGACTCAAGTGGCCTGTCGCCATTGCGCCCTATGAGGTCGTCGTGGTGCCGCTCAACATGAAGGATGCCGCCGTGCGCGAGGCGGCAGAGGCCATTTACGTTGAACTGAAAGAAACCCGGAGCGACGTGCTGCTCGACGACCGCGACGAGCGGCCCGGCGTGAAGTTCAACGACGCCGACCTCATCGGTTTTCCGGTACGAGTTGTCATCGGGGGCAAAGGCCTTGCCGAAGGCGTGGTCGAGATCAAACGACGGACCGACGAGCAGCCGGAAAAAGTACCGCTTGCGAGTGTCGTCGCACGCATTCGAGAACTGCTGAACGCATAAGGGAAGCCGAGGGGCTGCGGCCCCTCGGCTTTTTCACAATCGCATCCCTCATTTCGATTAACTCGCCGCTTTCACGTTCACGCTGCTCTCCGCGATCTCCGTGAGCAGGCGATCGGTCTTTTCCTCTTCGTCGAGCGTTTCCTGCAGGAGTTCGGCGGCGTTTCCCTGGCCGCAGCGCATGGCGAACTGGCGCAGACAACCGTAGCCAGCAATCTCGTAGTGCTCGACGCGTTGCGCGGCCGCGATGAGAGCGGCATCCTTGACATCCGGGTCGCCGGTCGCGTTGACGACCGTTTCGCCCTCCGAAATCAATCCCTTCATCGCATCGCAGGTCTTCGACTTCGGCTTCTTTCCGAACAGGTCGAAACAACGCTCAAGCCGCTTGATCTGCCCTTCCGTCTCCTTGAGGTGCGTCTCAAACGCACGCTTCAGTTCGGGCGAGTGAGCCGCTTTCGCCATCTGCGGCAGGGCTTTCGTCAGCCGTTGCTCGGCGTCGTAGATGTCCTGCAGCTGGTCGAGGTACAGATCCTCCATCGTGTTGAGCGTTGCGCTGAAAAGGCCCATTTTTGTCTCCCTCCACTTTTTGAAGCTGGGTAGTCGACTGCGGCTCAGAACGAACTGCGCTGCGGTGATGACTACAGGCTAAGTCTTCCAGAAGAGGCGACTATCGTCGGCTTTGCCGTTGCTCGCGCCGGGAGGTAGATGACCCACCCCCGGGAGAAGCCGGAGACCGAGATCTACTGACAGCCACGCAACAATGCGATCAGCGCGATGGTCGCCAGGATCGAAACGGCAATCGATCCCAGACAGCCGAGTCGGTTCGAGAAAAAGAAGAACATGACGAATCATCGCTAGCGACGGCTCGGCGAACCACGGGAAAAATCGGCACCGACGTCTGAGGCGGTTCACGGTCGCACGCTTCTCGCGATAAGATCGATGCACCAGCAGCGAAAGACCGTTGAAGCTTTCAAGCCGCTTGACAGGACGATGCGATGGCAACCTACGCAACACCGAATACACATTCGATGGTGATCGGTTACCTTGTGTGGATTTTCGGCTTCACCGGCGCCCACCGCTTCTATTTTGGCCGACCCATCACCGGAACCATCTGGTTCTTCACGCTCGGCCTGTTCTTCATCGGCTGGATCATCGACCTGTTCCTGATCCCGTCGATGGACCGCGCCGCTGATCGTCGTTACACACCGGGACCGTTCGACTACACGATCGCCTGGATCCTGCTGACGTTTCTAGGCGTTCTAGGAATCCACCGTTTTTACCTCGGGAAATGGTTGACCGGCCTGCTGTGGCTGGTGACAGGAGGCCTGTTCCTGCTCGGCTATCTTTACGATTACTGGACGTTGAATGAGCAAGTCGACGAGCAGAACCGCATCGCGATCCGGTGACGTCGTGGCCCACGCCCGTGAATCATTCCGAAACTGTCCGATGACGGCCGACCCGCAAAACGCCGCGAAAACGTCCATCACTTGGGCGTTGAAAGAATGGGCGGCAGTCTGTGAAGCGATCGCCGCCGGGCGACAAACGATCCTACTGCGCAAAGGCGGGATTCACGAACGCGGCGGAGTCTTCGCGCCCGATCACGAGGCTGTCTGGCTCTTCCCGCCCCACTTTCATCAGGACGAACGCCAGCTCAGCATCGACGGCCGGTCGTTCTTGCAACGTGCGCGAGACGTTCAATCGGAATCCAAGCTCATTCAATTCTTAGAGCACGTCGAAGTCATCGACGTGATGGAGATCAGGTGCGAGGAGTTGCTACCTCGCTTCCGTCCATATCACATTTACGCCGATCAAGTGCTTGCAGACCGGTTTCACTACAGACGACCGGGACTCACGATGATGATCGTGCGCGCGTCGGCGACGAGCCCACCGGTCATCATCGTCGATTCACCCCATTTCGGCGGTTGCCGTAGTTGGGTCGACCTTCCGGGCGAGATCGAGACTCAGGACCTTCAACCGGTGTTGGATGACGCGGAGTTCGAGCGAACACGGCGCGAAATCCGGCGCGCCGCCACGCCGCCGACGACGTAAACCTCACTCAGTGAGAAATGCACCGAGAGCTTCCGCGACGGCTTGGCCGCCGAGTTGCGCTTTGCCGAAGCCAGGTTCTGCGCCGGCGACGATCGCCTTCTGTTGGGCATCGGCATGGTTCGATATCAGCATGACCGGCAGTTTGCCCGTGGCAGGATCGGCCTTGATGGCCTTGATGAGGTCAAGGCCGGAGCCGCCGTCGGCGTCGAACACGCGGTTGACGAGCACGAGATCGAACGGGCCATTGTGCAGCATCGACATCGTCTCGTCGGCCGTCTCGGCCGTCTGGACCTCGGCGGCGAACTGCCGTTTCAGAAACGTCGTGATCGTCATCTGATCCGGCACGCATTGGCCGACGCTCAGCACCCGTTTCGCCATCCGTCACCTCGAAGCCGTTTTGACTCGCCGCGGGTCATTCCGCCACCCGATCATGGTCCGCGCGAGCCGGTCGCGCGTCAACACCGCTGCCCTGCGGCAAAGTCGCAGGTGGGCACTTCGGCGGCCTTGGTCCGTAGAACTGGTAGTACACGCATTCAATTCGGCCGTTGTAGAGCTTGCGTCTCCGGTCAGGTCGACGTCCGACCAAATCTTGAAACGCCGGATGCGACGTCAAAACGTAGAACGACCAGGTCGGCGAACGGGCAAACGCCGACCCCAACTCGCGGTACAACTCCTCAGCTTCGCCTCGCTCCCCCAATCGCTCCCCGTATGGCGGGTTGCAGACGAGGCAACCGTACTCGTCGGAGGAACGGAACTGCGAGATCGGTTTCGTCGAGAACTCGATATCACGTGCCACGCCGGCCGTTTCGGCATTCCGGCGAGCCGTCGCGATCGCCTTCTGATCGATGTCGGACGCGACAATCGGCGCGATCACGTCCGTGATGATCGCGTTTTTCGCTTCGGAACGCGCCTCGTCCCAGACACGACGAGGCAGCGCAGGCCATTCTTCAGCGAGGAATCGTCGATCGAGACCCGGTGCCCGGTTTCGTCCGAGCATCGCCGCCTCGATCGGCAAGGTTCCGCTTCCGCAGAAGGGGTCGGCGAACGTGCGATCGCGTTTCCAGTAACTGAGTTGCAGCATCCCCGCGGCCAGCGTTTCCTTCAACGGCGCGACGCCCGCCGTTTTGCGATAGCCGCGCTTGTGCAATCCGTCGCCCGAGGTGTCGATCGCGATCGTGACGTTATCGGCGACGATTGCGACATCGATGGGGAATCGCGGACCGGTCTCGGGCAACTGATTCAGCCCGTAAACCCGCCCCAGCCGTGTCACGATGGCCTTCTTGACGATCGCTTGACCGCTGCGAGGGCTGCGGATCGCCGACCGAACGGCCCGAACTTCGACCGGAATCGCCGCATCGCGGGGCAACCACTCTTCCCACGGCAGTGCCTCGACACGATCAAACAGCTCTCCGAAATCCGTGGCGGCGAACTCGTCGATCTGCAGCAGAACCCGGTCCGCCGACCGCAGCCAGAGATTGCAGCGCGCAATTGCCGATTCGTCGCCAGCGAACGTGACTTTCCCGTCTTCGACGACTCGATCGGCATACCCCAGCCGTTCCAGTTCACGGTCGACGACAGCTTCCAGACCGAACGCGGCCGTGGCGATGAGATCCGGCATAAGGCGTTGTATAGGGTTTAGGGGCGAGGCGACATGCTGTGGCAGACCAGCGGGGACTCGAAACTCAATACAGCCCCTGCAGCGGTCCGCCCTGCGCCGCGAGACTTTCGACGCGTTTCGTCACCACCGGGTCCTCTTCCAACGGCGGTGCGTGATGCGGCTTGATGCGAGCGTCGATCACCAACGGCCCGCGGCAGCCCCAATGTTTGTCTTCAACGAACGCGCCGACGCCGTCAATATCCACGGCGGGGTTGGAACGGGTGAACGTGACCCACAAGAAGTTGTTCAGAGTCTCGGCGACGAAACGGCTGTCGTCGGAGACGACGACGAGCGCGAACCGCGACAACGGATGGTCAGCTTCGCCAAGTGCGCCGCAGAAACCGCGAATCGCGCCTTTGCCGCCTTTCCGATAGTTGGGCCCCGTCACCGTCACGATTCCCGGCAGCACGATGCGAGGCTCATTGAACGACTCGGGCAGGCGGAAACCGCTCGGTACTTCCGAAGGCAACTCCCGGCGCACCGGTCCAGCGGCGGCCATCACGACTTTTGAGCCCTCATTGAAACCCGTTCCCGAGTAGTCGAGCGTGTCGATCGTCGTGCGAGTCTGAAAGTGCAGATCGCGCGACCAATCGATGCGCGACAGGACGTGTCGGAAAAACGCGGGGACGTCGTGGATGTCGAGCCGCGGATCGTCCTCCTTCGCCACGATGAGAAGATACTTCGCGAGCGACAACTGCCCTTGGCCCAGAATCGCGTTGGCGATGGTCAGCAACTCCTGCGGTCGTCGCGCTTCCGCATAAGGAACGTAGCGTTCACTGCCGATCGCGAGCAGCAACGGATGGACGCCCGCCGCGTCGACGGCGTGAATCCCATGCACTCCCGGCAGCACAGAAGGAATCGCGGGGCCGGTCAGTTCGTGGATGATTTCACCGAAGGCCGTGTCTTCCTGCGGCGGCCGGCCAACAACAGTGAAGGGCCAGATCGCGTCGCGGCGATGATAGACCGCGTCGACCTTCAATACGGGAAAATCGTGCTTGAGCGAGTAATAGCCTAAATGGTCCCCAAAGGGGCCTTCGGGTTTCGTCGTCGGGAGGACGGTGCCGCAAACGCAGAAATCGGCTTCGGCGTAGATCGCCGGTCCGCCATTGCGGGACATCATCGGAATGCGATGTCCGCCGAGGGCGCCGGCGAACATCAACTCGCTCAGACCCTCCGGAAGCGGCATGACGGCGGCCAAGATCATCGCAGGCGCACCGCCCACGAAGATGTTGACCCGAAACGGCTCGCCTCGTTGCAACGCCTTCGCATGATGCACGCCGATACTGCGGTGGATCTGATAGTGCAGCCCGACTTCTGCGTCGGGCAGGTAATCATTGCCCGCCATCTGCACGCGATACATGCCGAGATTCGACTTCATCACGCCGGGCGCGTCGGGATCTTCTGTGTAGACCTCGGGCAGGGTGACGAACGGACCGCCGTCGTTCGGCCAAGACATCACTTGGGGAAATTCAGAGATCCGCGTCGAGTGTTCGAGCACTGGGCCGCGCCGCACGGGCTTCGGCCGCATCGTCCAGGCGGCCAGAGGAACGTTCCGGTACTGCCACGGCCGCCGCAGCAACGCCGTTGGATCCGTTTTCAACTCGACGAGATTTCGGACTGCATCAAGCGTGTCGCGAAATAAGAAATGGGTCCGTTGCGACGTGCCGAAGAGGTTGCTCAGCAGCGGGAATCGGCAGCCTTTCACGCGCTCAAATAACAGGGCCGGTCCTCCCGCCGCGAAGACCCTGCGATGGATCGCGGCGGCTTCCTGACAGGGATCGACCTCGACGGCGATGCGCACAAGACCGTCATCTCGCTCGAGATCGCGCACACACTGTTGCAGATTGCGATAGCCCATCGGTGAAGGGAGATTCGAGCAACGGGCCTGCCGGTCGCAGACGGCAGGCTTCATGAGGAGAAGAATCAAGAAGACGGGCGCTCACATTTCGACCGTACGACGCGGACGAGCTTCACTTTCGGACGGGCATCTTCGCACTTACAATCGTGCGACATACTTTCGACAGCCCGGCTGTTTCGTGCGGCCGGGCTGCTCTTGTCTGGGCGGACCAATGGACTGGCTCAACGCCGCGGCTTTGTTTGTTCTTTTCGCGGGGCACTGCGAACTGATGGCAGCGTGGGTGAACCGCATCCACGCCCTACCCTACCGACGATCGGTCCTGCGGGCGACCCGGGCCGTTCACGACGTCTTGGTGACCGCATTCTTGCCGCTCGCGATCTGGAGCGTCGGATTTCACGGGCCAGAGCTTCTGGCCGGCGGCGAATGGTCGCGTCTGCCGATCGGTTGGGCGGTCTACTTCGCCTTCTGCGCCGCCGGCATCGTCTCGCTGATTGCGGCGGTCGTTCGGGAAGAGAGCCGCGTCGACACGTCGATCCAGGCAGCGGCGTTGGTCGACGTGGCAGCGAAAATTGGTCACGTTCCAGCAGGACCGGGCTTCCGCGGCCGGATCGCCAAGTTGCCCGGCAATGAGGTTTTTCTGCTCGAGATCAGCGAAAAGCACTACGTGCTGCCGCGGCTTCCCGACGAACTCGACGGCCTATCAATCGCCCACGTCTCCGATACCCATTTCCGAGGTCCGATCACCCGCGATTACTTTCAGTACGCGTTCGACGGCATTGCCGATCTGCAAGCCGATCTGATCGCGTTCACGGGCGATCTGCTTGATGAGCAAGAACTCGTGGATTGGCTGCCGGAAACCTTCGGCCGACTTTCCGCACCATTGGGCTGTTGGTTCATTCTCGGCAACCACGATTGGCTGCTCGACCCCGATCCGATGCGTATTTCACTGCGAAAACTCGGCTGGAATGATATCGGAAGCACGTCGGCCCTGATCCAGCACAACGGCAAGCGAATTGCACTCGCCGGAGACGAAACGCCTTGGCTCGGAAATCACCCCGATCTCTCGGCGTGTGGCTTCGCCGACCTGACGGTCCTGCTCAGCCACACGCCAGACAACTTCGGATGGGCCAACCGATGCGGCGTTGATCTGATGCTGTCGGGACACAACCACGGCGGGCAGGTCTGCCTGCCGTTGATCGGACCCGTCTATTCGCCGAGCCGTTACGGAGTCCGCTACGCCCGCGGCAGTTTTCATGGGAAGACGACGACGCTTCACGTCAGCCGCGGACTCTCCGCCGAGCGGCCACTGCGTTGGAACTGCCCGCCGGAGATCACGAAAATCGTGCTGAGGTCATCGAAGGACGAAGGGAAGAAATGAGGAGCGAGAATTGAGAAGCGGCGACGGGGAAATAAAAGACATGCTTCGTGCTTTCTCATTCTTCCGTTCTCCCGTCCTTCCATTCCTCCATTCTTTCTAAAAATCCTTCCGCGCGATGTAGACGCACGTCAACCCGAGAACGACGGTCAGGAACGCGAGGTTCTGCCAGATCGGGCCCCACACGTCGTAGGTCAGTCGCTCCGATTCGAGACGTGCGTCCGGCCCTTGAATCGCTTCGCTCTTGCGGTCGGTGAAGAGATAGGTCTCTGCGTTTCGGAGACCGTAGGTGTTCGGCAGAACCCACGCGAGCGGTCTGAGGGCGTACCGGTAGATCATTTCCATCCGTGACAGTGAGCCTTCGAACGATTCCTTTCGCTCCAGCGACTCGCCGTCGTAGCGGGTCAGCCGCTTGAGACGGTCGGCCGTCCACAGTGAACCATCCGAGGCAAAGGCGATCGAAGAGACGTCGCCGTTCCCGCGGACGTCGCCATCCAGCCGCGTGCCCTTTCTTGCATCATAAAGGAACAGCGTCCCGCCGTGAGTGAGCACCGCGGCAAGGGCTCCGTCGCGCGAGACCTCCGCCAGGCGCGGCGGATCGTTCTTCGGAATCGTGAAGGAAGCGACGTCTTTCAAAGTGGCCGCATCGAGAATCACCACCCGCCCGTCGGCGAACGCCGCGAGAACTCTCGTCCCGCCGAATCCGATCACGGCCGCCTTGTCCGTTTCAAGATCACGCGACTGCGTTTTCTCGTATTCCGAATCCTTGAATCGGTATCGCGAGACGGCGCCTCGATCGAGCACGATCAAATCGCCCGAAGCCCGATCCACGGCGGCGGCGACGTCGCGGCTCCACCCGCGATTCTCGTCGCCGTCGGCTCGTACGAAGCCGTTCGTCTTGGTGTCGGAGGTGAAGTTCAGACCCCAAAATTGCCAGCCGACGGTCTTGGCCCCGAAGTCTCCCTCGAAGCGGAATATGCCTGCCTGACCAGCAGCAATTAGCTTTCCGTCGTCCGTGACGAACATCGATCGCGTCGCCGGCGGCAGCGTCGCGCCGTCGGCCCGTTCCCACTCTGATTGGTTGCTTCCGACGAGCAACCGATTCGTCCCACCAGGACCGATATCGGCCGCGATCAGCCGCTGGCTGGCCGGGTCATAGACGGGGCCGAGCAGCGGGTAAACCAGCCCCGCCATCATCTGCCGCCCCTGCCCTTTGAAGACGTCGTTCCAGTCTCGCGTCGAGTCCGACCACTTAAAAACGTGGCCGTTCTTGTCGGAGACGAACATGCCGCCGTCGGCGAGCACGATCTCGCGAACCTTGTCGCCGTTGCGGAAGGTGTGGACGCCGTCGCGGACGACGCCAACGGCAAAACCCGCTCCCCAGACCAGCACCGCGAGCAGGACGGAGACGATCGGATTCCGCCAAATCACTCCGGTTCCCGCCGACACCGCGAAGATCACCGCAAAGGCGAACAGGAGCAGCGGAATTGTCAGCAGCAGGCCATTGTTCCAGACTCCCAACCGCAAGCCGACGATCAGCCACAGACCGACGATGAAGTACGAGAACGTGATGAAGACAAAGGCGCAGCCGCTGAAAAAACGCGTCAGATAAAGCCCAGTCCTTGAAATCGGCTTGCTCAGCAGCAGATCGATCGCGCCGGCCTCGAACATCCGAGGAATGATCGTCGATGTCACGAAGATCGCGACGAGCAGACCGATGGGGCCGACGATCCAGGAACTGACGGCACGCAACAGATCTTGCGCCTGCCGCTGCACTTCCGGCTTATCGACCGACGCCTGCCGCAACGTATCGGTGAGCAAGGGGATATCTCCGCCGAGCCACGTGAGTTCGGCGGACGATTTCGGAGCGGGCAGCACCGCACCGGAAAACCCAGTGTCGAACGCCAAGCGGTTTAGCCGACGCACCTCATCCTGCGAGAGGCTGGATACGCCTCGCTCCATGAGCGATTTTGCTTCGTCGGGAAGGGTCTTCTCGTCCCAGGCCTCTTTGGAAAAGAACTTGGCGTCGGAGAGAACGCGTTCGTTGATCCCCTCAGCGAAATCACGCTGCAATTTCGTCGGCCCGAAAGGATTGTCTTCGGGTGGTTTGTCGGACGCGGCCGCTTCGGGATCGGCGATCCGTTTTCGCAGATCCTCTGGCAGACGATCGATGACCCGTTTCGCCGGCGTGTCCCCTGCCCGCTCGGCTCGGAGCTTGATCGTCAGCAGGCGAACGTCGGCGATGTCGGTCGACCGCAGCTTCCAGGGCACGTCTTCGCGCAGGCCCAGCGGCGCGAGCGCCAACAGCACGATCGTGAAGAAGACCAGCAGGAACGGCAGCGTGCGCGAGGCCACTGCTTCGCGAAATGAGTCGTGCAGGATCGCAAGATACGGTCTCAAGCTCGTTCTTCCTCACCCACGATTTCCAGGAAGGCCTCTTCCAGCGTCCGCTGCCGCCGAATCAGTCCGCAGACGCTCACGCCGGCACGTCGAACCGCATCGACCGCGGTATCGACGGCGGCCTGGTCGGCCGCACCGACGACGATCTGAACCCGTCGCGAATCGACGGCGTCTTTCTTTCGGACGTCGAGACCCGCGAGTGCCTGCTCGATCGCCGACAATTCGCCTTCGAGCTGCATCGCGACTTCAAGTCGCCCGCCAGCGGCGAGTTGCTTGACCTCATCCAGAGTGCCGATGCGTTCGACGCGACCGTTCTGCAGGATCGCCACCCGATCGCACACGAGTTCCAGTTCCTGCAACAAGTGACTGTTGAGAAACACCGTTTTGCCGCGTTCCTTGAGCTGCCGCAGGACGCGCCGGATGTCGGCCCGCCCGACGGGGTCGACGCCGTCGGTCGGTTCATCCAGGACCAGCAGATCGGGATCATGCAGCATCGCCTGGGCCAGCCCGAGCCGCTGTTGCATTCCCTTGCTGAACTTAGCGACGCTCGTCTTGCCCCATTTTTCGAGCCCGACGAGACGCAACAGGTGGGGTCGCCGGCGGCGGATTTCGGCGGCCGGGACGTCGCTCAAGCCGCCGTAGTAATCCAGCGCCGTATTCGCCGTGAGGTGCCGCGGTAAACGGTGGCTTTCCGGCAGATAGCCGACCCGTCGCCTGGCCGCACGGTCCCCGGCGGGCCGGTCGAACAGCCTCGCATCACCCTCCGATTTTCGGACGATTCCAAGCAACACCTTGATCAGCGTCGTCTTCCCGGCACCGTTCGGACCCAGAAGTCCGAAGATTTCGCCCGGCTGGACGGCAAGACTCACGCCTCGCAGCGCCTCGACGCGACGCCGGAAGACGAGCCCCTCGGAATAGGTTTTCCGGAGATCCGAAACATGGACGATCGCCTCCGACATGTGCCAGCCCGCTCACGACGCATGGGTAAACCGCCGGTTCGAGATCATAAACGGTAGAGGAACGCGACGGGATCATAAATCCATCCCGTTTTCGTCAGTCCGACTGGCTCTTTTCTGCGTAAGATTGATTGGGTAGGCGGTGCTCGCCGGCCCAGAAGGGGGAAACCGCGATGCAACGCGTCTACTACGTCGCCGACCGGCAGGACCAGTTCCGCCGTGTGCCTACGGAATCCGTCGAAGCCCTGTGGGAAGGCCGCGAGGGAGTCAAAGCTCTCGGCTGCGATCCTGGCGAAACGCTTCGACTGATTTCCGTGCTGATCGATGAGGATCTGAATCCTCTCGTGATCTTCTTCATGCGTCTCGAGCTCGACAGCGGCGAGATCACCGCCGAATCGCGTCTCGAAGCGTATGACGCCGTCACCTCGAGAGGGCCGAAGTTCACGAGTCCGGCCGCTCAGAAACAGTTTCTCGGCTGGCCGGGAGATTGGCCGCGGCAACTCGCCGTGGCTCTCGACACGCCGCTTGCGTCGCTCAACCGCATCGCCTTGGGCGGACCGTTGTTGATGTCGGACCTGTGGGGCGTGCCTGTCGAGAAAGTCGTCGAATACTTCGAAGGCGTGAACTTTGAAGAGCTGAACTGATCGCTTTTCGAGTCGCGTCTTCGCCAAGCTTGAAGCCCACCGGTTGCAACCGGTGGGCTTCTTTCGTTTCGCGATGCCACGAGCGTGCCGCGGCGCGTCACCTCTCGGTAGGCAATCCGGCCTCTTTCCAACCGCGCCAGCCGCCGTCCATGGAGATCACGTTGGTGTAGCCCATCTTCTGCACGTTATCGGCCGCGAGAGCCGAGCGATACCCGCCGCCACAGTAGAGCACGAGTTCGGCGTCTGGATCAGGGAACTTCGCCTCGATGTCGCGTTCGATGACGCCCTTGCCGAGGTGGACGGCCCCGGGAACGTGTCCGCTCGCGTACTCGCTTTCCTCGCGGACATCGACGAGGTTCAACGTCTCGCCTTTGTCCAGGCGGCGTTTGACGTCATCCACATTGCATTCGCGAATGCGGCTGCGGGCGTCGTTCACGATCGCCAGAAATCGAGGGGCGTGCTGCTTTGCCATGATTCTTCCCGTGTCGATTCACCTAGGTCCGAGGTCGGCGAAACCGGAAGCGGCCAGCGGCCGGTCCCGCTCACGATCACGCCAGATCAAACAACAGAAACTCGCTCGCATCGGTTGCCCTGATGCGCAGCTCCGTCTCGTTCTCGATTGCCGCACCGTCTCCGTCAGAAAGCTTTGTTCCGTTAACGTCGATTTCACCGGCAACGATCTGAATCCATGCGGCACGCCCGGACGTGAGCGGATGACGAAGTTCGCTCCCGCTGTCGAGCATGGAAGCGTATACGATCGCGTCCTGCCCGATGTGCAGCGCCTCCGGCGCATCGTTCGACGACGCGATCGCCGCTAAGCGATTGTGCTTCGCGTCGTCGGTGAAGTGCGTCTGGGCATAAGTCGGCTTCATCCCCCGCTCCGCAGGGATAATCCAGATTTGCAGCAAATGCACCGGCGTGTCGGGCGAGGGATTGAACTCGCTGTGCGTCAGCCCCGAACCGGCGGACATCGCCTGCACGTCGCCGCGATGGAGCACATCGCCTGAGCCGAGACTGTCGCGATGTTCCAACTCCCCCGACACGATGTACGTAATGATCTCCATGTCGCGGTGCGGGTGCGTACCGAAGCCTTCGCCCGGTGCGACGACGTCTTCGTTGATCACGCGCAGCGAGCGGACGCCCATGTGCCGCGGGTCGTGGTAACTCGAAAACGAGAACGTGTGCTTCGTATCGAGCCATCCGTGGTCGAACTCGCCTCGGTCCTGACTTTTGCGAACGGTGATCATGTTCCACCTCCCGGCGATGAGGTCTCGGCGGAAGGCCTAGACCCTCAAGTCCACATCGCTGTCTGATGGAAGGATAGCGAGCGGGTCAATGCCTCCGACCCGAGAACCGCCCGGCGCGACAGTTCCAATGTCACTTCTTCTTCGGCGGAGCCGCGACGGTCTTTCGTCTGGCGAACATCCGGTCCATCGCAAATGCTCCCGGCCCCGTGAACACGAGCCCGATGGCAACGATCATCAGCGTGAGAGCGTATTCCATGCCTGGAACAGGCTTCGTGGAGAGTGCGAAGGCGTGACCATGCACTTTGAACGCCGCCACGGCCATGGTCGCCGCGACAAAAACCGCGGCGAAGCGGGTCGCAAAACCGAGCATCAGCAAAATGCCGCCGCCGAACTCCGAAATCGCCGCCGCGTAGGCCAAATACTTCGGCTGGATTCCCCAAGCGGCGGGCACAAGCCCCATCTGTCCCACGTTGGCGATGAAGCCTTCCATTCCGCCTCCGTCGAACCAGCCGAACAGCTTTTGCGACCCGTGATAGAACATCACGAAGCCGACGATGCAGCGGATCAGCAATAAGCCGAAACTGCCGGAGTAATACATCGTTCACCTCATTTCTAGAAGGACGCGAGGCCACGCGACGGGTTGCGCGGCTGCTTCGGTTTCGATCATTCTCAGTCAGTGACGCATCAGAAAGTCTCGAATCGCGTCGTTCACATCGGCGGGATTCTCAACAGGCGAGAGATGCCCAGCGGACGGTACCTGGACGAACACGGCTTTGGGAATCATTTCCGCCATACTTCGCATCTCGGCCGGCGGTGACACGGCGTCGTCGGCACCACACAGAACGAGCGTCGGCACATCGATGTGTTTGAGCAGGTCGGACGAATCGCGGCGAACGGCCATGCCGCGTAACGCCGCGGCCACTCCGGCGGAGGAAATTTCAGCCATGATTTCCCGCACCGCCCTGATGATCTCAGGACGGGTTAAGATCGTTTCATTGCACAGCAAGCTGCCGGGAATCTCTTGAACGATCTTCGCGGTCCCGTGCTTCAATACGTCGTCCGCCGTCCGTTCGCGGTCCAACTTCTTTTCGGGAGTATCGGCCACGGCTTTGGTGTCGCACAGCATCAAACGTCGCAGCCTTTGCCGATGACGTCGGAAAAAGGCGAACGCGACGTATCCGCCCATCGACAGGCCGCACAGATTCACCGGCTCGCGAACATCGAGCGCATCGAGCAAGGCTGCGAGATCGTCGGCGTATTCTTCCATCGTCACGACCGGTGAGACTTCCTGACCCGCACCGAAGCCCCGCAGGTCGGGCGCGATCACATGGAAATGATCCGACAATGAGGTCGTTTGCGCCTGCCACATGCGCCGATTCAGCGGAAACCCGTGGACGAACAGGATCGGTTCGCCCGCGCCGGCGACGTCCACCGAGACGGGAAGTCCGTTGACGGTGACGTTCATCGGTGGCTTGCTCCCGCAAAGTCACAGGGCCAGAATCGCTGGTCGAGAGTCGCTCAAGATCACTCTGGCCGCTGGTGCCACTGTAGCACGATCGGCGGACGGCTCAATCCGACAACAACCGCGGCACGCTCTATGTCCCTCCTCGACCGCTTCCTCCGTTACGTCAAGCTCGACACCCGTGCCGACGAAGCGAGTTCGTCGGTCCCCAGCACTGCGAAGCAGCTCGTGTTGTCACGGATGCTCGCCGACGAATGCCGACATCTCGGCCTTCAAGACGTGGAGCTGACCACCGAGGGAACGGTCTACGCCATGTTGCCGGCGACGGTTTCGCACGCTGCGCCCACGATCTGCTGGCTGGCTCACGTCGATACGTCGCCGGAATATACAGCCGAGAACGTGAAACCAGTCGTTCACGAGAAGTACGGCGGCGGAGACATCGTGCTGCCGGGCGATCCCTCCAAGGTCATTCGCGTTTTAGAAAACCCCGACCTGGACTTGCTGGTCGGCGAAACTCTTATCACCACCGACGGCACGACGCTGCTCGGTTCCGACGATAAGTCGGGCATCGCGGTCATCATGACGGCCGCCGAGCGGCTGCTGAGCGATTCCACGATTTCACACGGCCCGATCCGGCTGTGCTTTACTTGCGACGAAGAGATCGGTCGCGGCTGCGATCACGTCGATCTGGCGAAGATCGACAGCGTGTGCGCATACACGCTCGACGGCGACAGCGTCGGCAAGATCGACCTCGAAACGTTCTCGGCCGATGGGGCAGTCGTCACGGTGGAAGGCGTCAATACGCATCCATCGATCGGAAAGGGCGTGATGGTCAACGCCGTTCGAATCCTTGCGCA
The DNA here is from genome assembly GCA_013813775.1 of Planctomycetaceae bacterium. Taxonomy (GTDB): domain Bacteria; phylum Planctomycetota; class Planctomycetia; order Planctomycetales; family Planctomycetaceae; genus JACCRE01. The sequence goes on along the minus strand of JACCRE010000166.1, from coordinate 15,713 downwards.
ATTCCTGGCGGAACTGCCGACGGCATCCGATAGTCCGGAAGCGACCGACGGCCGCGATGGATTCATGCATCCCTACCACATCGAGGGAGGCGTCGCGAAGGCTCAGGCACGAATCATCCTCCGCGATTTCGAGACATCAAAACTCGCCGAATATGCGCAGCGTCTCGAGGCGATTGCGGAACCGCTTCGCCGGCATTACCCGCGAGCGAAAATTACGATCGTCACGCGTCCTCAATATCGAAACATGCGGGACGGACTCGCCAAGGAGCCGCGCGCCGTCGCTTTCGCGATCGAAGCGACTCGCGCCGCCGGCCTCGAACCGAAGCAGGAGATCATTCGCGGCGGTACCGACGGCTCCCGCCTCACCGAAATGGGCCTGCCGACGCCGAACCTCTCATGCGGACAGCACCACCCGCACTCGCCGCTCGAATGGACGAGCGTCGCACAGATGGAGCGGGCCGTGGACGTGCTGATCGAGTTGGCGAAGCGTTGGGGGCGGGAGTGAGCGGGGGCGGGGAGACGGGCGATAAGAAAACAAGTCATCGCTGCCGTCATCACTCAAATTTCCCTCTCCCCCACGCCCCTGTCTCCCCCCTCCCGTATGGCGGTACCGCGCATCGGAATCGTGATCTCGTTCTAATCCTCCGGATGCACCTTTCCGACGACGTGCCGCCGCTCGACATACCGCCCACGACCGCAGAGGTCGACCCGGGACGGCTGCGTCGCCTCGCTCGGCGCTTCGAGTTCGATCGGACGGTGTTCTACGTGCTCTCCGCACGTGCGTGGCAAACGCTCGCCGGTCCGATCACGATCCTGCTCATCGCGACTCGACTGAATGAAGAAACGCGAGGCTACTACTACTCGTTCGGCAGCTTGCTTTCGGTCCAGTCCTTATTCGAACTGAACTTGGGGGTCGTGCTCGTCATCGCCGCCGGACGCGAATGGACTCAGTTGCGGTTGGATGATCACGGTCGCGTCGCGGGAGACGATCACGCCGCCGACCGCGTCGCGGCACTCGAGCGATTCGCGCGTCGATGGTACTTCGCCGCGGCAATTCTTTGCTGGCTGATCGTCGGCGGCACCGGTTTATGGCTCTTTCGCGATGCTCCGTCAGGCGGACTCCCCGCTTGGGTGCTGACGGTCACCGCGGCCTCGGCGATGCTGGTCTATCTGCCCGGCTTGTTCCTGCTGCAAGGCTGTCGGCAAGTCGAGGCGGTGAACCGCAATTATCTAGTGCAGTCGATTTGTGGAAGCCTTGCCGTCTGGACGTTCATTCTCGCCGGGACGGGCCTGTGGGCGGTCGCCGCTTCGTGGACCGTCAAAGTCGCATGGGATGCGTGGTTGGTCCGCCGGGTCTACGCCCCCTTCTTCCGCTCGCTGCGTGAGAGAATTCCTCCGTCGATCGACTGGATCTCGGAAATCTGGCCGTTGCAATGGCGTTTGGCCCTGCAGTCGATCGCCACGGCCGCCGCAACAAGTTCATTCGTCCTCGCATTGTTTGTTTTGCGCGGCGAAGTGAGCAGCGGCCGTATGGGCATGACCCTGTCGGTGCTGAACATGATCATGTGGGGCGGATTGGCGTGGGTGCAGACGCGTATCCCCATTCTCGCCGGCTATGGCCGGCACAACGAGCGCGAGGCATACGACCGGTTGTTCCGGCGTGTCTCCGTTTCGTCGATGATCGCGGTGACGATCGCTTCGACGGCAGCGTTGCTCGTCATCATCGGAATGCGCGCCCTGAACCTCACAATCGCAGATGCTTTCGTGGAAACGGCAGCCTTCGCCTTGATCGCAATCGCAACCGTGACCCAACACGCCCTGAACTGCCTGACGATCTATTCCCGCACGCGCCAGCGGGAGCCGTTCGTGTTGCCAGTCGTGCTGCTGAACCTATCGATCGCGGGAGGCGTATGGCTCGTCGCCGGTCGATTCGGCGAACTCGGCGTCTCGGCCGTTTACGCCGCGCTGTCGCTGGCCGTTGGGCTGCCGATCTGGATCAACGTTTGGCGGAGAGAGCGGCATGATTGGAACGGTTCAACCACACTTCAACCAGCGGCTGCACCCTTAGTTGGAGAGGCAGGCCTCTTCGAGCCTCCGGGTTAGTCACGCAAGAATCTCGCGAACGACGTTCCCTGCAACGTCGGTCAGACGAAAGTCGCGTCCCGAGTAACGATACGTCAGCCGCTCGTGATCGAGCCCGAGCAGATGCAGAATCGTGGCGTGCAGATCATGCACGCCGACCTTCTTCTCCACCGCCTTGAAACCGACTTCGTCGGTGGCACCGTGTGAGACGCCGCCTTTGACGCCGCCGCCCGCCATCCAGACGGTGAAGGCGTGGGGATTGTGGTCGCGGCCGGTGCTGCCCTTCTGACAAATCGGCAACCGGCCGAACTCGCCGCCCCAAATGACGAGAGTGCTGTCGAGCAAGCCCTGCCGCTTAAGATCCGTCAGCAAAGCGGCCACCGGCGTGTCGGTCTCGGCCGCGAAGCCGCCGTGGTTCTTGATGATGTCGCTGTGACCGTCCCAACTTCGCTCGTTCTCCATGCCGCCGCTGTAGATCTGCACGAACCGCACGCCACGTTCAACCATCCTGCGCGCGATCAGACACTGCTTGCCGAAGTGCGCGCACTTCTCGTCGTCGAGACCGTACAGCGACTGCGTTTCGGCGGTCTCCTGCGCGAGGTCGAGCGCCTCCGGTGCCGCCGATTGCATGCGGTAGGCAAGCTCGAAGCTCTCGATGCGGGCGGCGAGCTCCTTCTCCGCCGGATGACGACCGAAATGTTCGCCGTTGACCGCGGCGAGGAGGTCGAGCATCTTCCGTTGCCGATCCTTCGAGTGCTCCGGCGGAAGCTTCAGATTGTCGATCGGCTCGCCGTCGGGTTTGAGCCACGTTCCCTGATAGACGCTCGGCAAGAAGCCCGCGCCCCAGTTCTGCGAATAACCTTTAGGAAGCCCGCGGCCCAACGGATCAGACATGACGACGAACGCCGGCAGGCTCTGATTCACCGTGCCCAGGCCGTAGGTCGCCCATGCGCCGGCGCAGGGGAAACCCATCCGCGTCATGCCGGTGTTCATCATGAACAACGCCGGGCTGTGGTTGTTCGAGTCAGTCCAACAGGAATGCAGGAACGCGAGATCATCGACATGCTCGCCGACCTTCGGGAACAGCGACGACACGAGCTTTCCGCTCTCACCGCGAGGCGTGAACTCGAACGGCGACTTCATCAGCGGGCCGACCTGCTCGGTGAAGAAGCCCGTGTTCTTGTCGAACCCGGCGAGCTGCTGATCGTGCTTCTTCTGCAACTCGGGTTTAAAGTCCCATGTATCGACGTGGCTCGGCCCGCCGTTCATGAACAGCCAGATGACGGCCTTCGCCTTTGCCGTCGGCTCATGCGGAGCCTTCAGAGCCAACGGATCGCGGACCTCGTTCGCATCGCTTTCGGTGGCGAGCATCGAGGCTAAAGCGACGCTTCCGAATCCGATACCCGCCTGACGGAGAAGACGGCGGCGCGTGAGATAATCGAACGACATGGAAGCTTTTCGATCCTATGGCAGGTAAACGAACTCGTTCGACGCCAAGAGTACCTGGCACGCATCAGCGAGTGCATGAACCTCCGGCCTCGGTTGACCCGCGCTTCGGTAAGATTCCGCCTGCCCATTGATGAACGAATTCATCAATGATCTTTCCTCCGCCGTCGGTTCTCGTCCATAAGCCAGCTTGTAGGCTCGCGACAGAGGATCCGGTTGCGACTCTTGGAACGATCGCTTCGCAAGGGCCAGAGCACACGCCCGGGCCTGCGGACTGTTGAGAAAATGTAATGCCTGCGGCGCGATCGTCGTGCTCTGACGGTTGCCGATGCCGACGTTCGGTTCCGGCACGTCGAAGAGCGTCATCGTCGGGATGAGTTGGCTGCGTTTGACGGTGAAATAGATGCTTCGACGGGTCGAAGTCTCGTCGAGCGTTCCGGGGCCGTACATCAAGCCGTCGAGCCGGCCGCTAACGGACAGCAGCGAGTCCCGCAGAGGCTCGGCCTCGAGTCGTCGCGGCGTGAAGCGGGTCAGCCATTCATTCTGAAGATCGGATCTCACAACGGCGGGATCGACGTTCGAACTTTGCTGATATGTCGCGCTCGTCATGATCAGCCGATGAATCGGCTTGAGCCGCCAGCCGTTCTCGATGAGACGGTTGGCGAGCCAATCGAGCAGTTCCGGATGAGTCGGCGGCACGCCCTGCACCCCGAAGTCATTCGGCGTCGCGACGATCCCGCGGCCGAAGTGGTGATGCCACAATCGATTCACGATCACGCGCGCCAGGAGCTGGCCGGGTCCGTGTTCGACATCGGTGATCCAGTGGGCAAGCGCTCGGCGCTGGTAACTCGTCCGCCAGCCGGCGGGAGGATCGTCCCGCCATTGATCCATATTCGCGGCAGGATCGGTGACGATCTGCAGGAATCCCGGCTCCGCCACCCCCTGCTTCTGGTCACAGTCGCCGCGTCTGAGGAAGTGAGTCTGTTCAAAGAAGTCGGCCCCTTGGGTGTGATGCCGGATGGGCGTCACACCCTCGCTGGCGATCATCACCTTGACTGGCTTGGGAGCTGCGAGAACGTCATTTTCCACGTCGAGGTAGATCGGCAGATCGACGTTGCTGCGCACTGTCGTCGTGAATGTGGCAGCGAAACGGTAGTAGTCGGCTTGGGGGATCGGATCGAATTTGTGATCGTGGCAGCGGGCACAACCGACCGACAAACCGAGAAACGCCGTTCCCGTCGTCGCTGCCATATCGTCGAGGGCGTCGTAGCGCGTGCGTTCCACCTCATTGGCGGTGATCTGCGTCGGGAATACGCCGGCGCCGACGAATCCCGTCGCCATCAAGGCAAGCGGCTCACGCGGAGCGATTTCGTCACCGGCCAGTTGCCAGCGGACAAACGTGTCGTACGGCAGATCTTGATTGATCGCCTTGATCACGAAATCGCGGTAGTGAAATGCGAAAGGGCGGTCGTAGTCCTGCTCGAATCCATGACTCTCGGCGAAGCGGGCCACGTCGAGCCAATGACGTGCCCACCGTTCGCCGAAGCGAGAATCTTCGAGCAGCCGATCGACGAGTCTTTCGTATGCGTCGGACGAAGGGTCAGCCATAAATGCATCCACCTCCTCCGGCGTCGGTGGCATTCCGACGAGGTCGAGGTACGCACGTCGGATCAGCGTAAATGGATCGGCGTGTCGCTTCGGTATCAAGCCCTTCGCCTGCTGCTTCTCACGTATGAAGCGATCGATATCATTGCGACACCATCCGTCGGAATCCTTTGGCGGTGTCGCATCTGACAAAGGCTGAAAGGCCCAGAAGTCTCGTCTTGAATCGTCAATTTTTGTCTCGGTCCAACTTACCTCGGCCGATTCCGGATCGATGAGCGGTGCATCGAACGGAGCGCCGAGAGCGATCCACTCGCGGATCGCATTGATGTGCTCGTCGGAGAGCTTCGACGCCTCTTGCGGCATCGCCGGTTCTTCGGCGTGAGCGATCAGCTTGAGAAGGCGGCTCTGTTCCGGTCGACCCGACACAACCGCCGGACCAGTGTCACCGCCCCTGAGCATCACGGCTCGATCAGCGAGGCTGAAGCCGCCTTCAGTCACGCCATCGCCGTGACAGCTCACGCAGTTTTCCGTGAGGATCTGACGGACCGACTTCTTGAAGAGCGCGATACCCGCCGCCATGTCGCGCGGGTGCTCGACAGTGACGTCGGACCTTGGCGTATCCGCCGCACTACTGAAATACGGCGTCAAACCAAGCAATAGAGCCGCGGCTATAGCGGACCGGCGAATCAAAAGGCTCATAGGACGCAGGCGGGACGCGTTCAGGCGGGAACGTATCCATCGAGAGTAATGGGTGACGCGTGAGGCATCAACGCCGACCTTCCAGAACGGCCGTTTCCAAATCTTGACATGGGCTTCACCGACTCTTGTGAATCCTCTCCTAGCATCCTCAGTCCTGGCTTCGCTGCTTCGCGCGTCCGCTTCGCAGCAGTGCCAGCGATTAGGGCAAGGAGTGTTTGATATTCATCGGACTGTGAACCGCAACTCAAAAAAAGCACTGTTCAGCATGTCGTGGGTTACGTCCGCTTTGCGTGGCACGCAGGATGCTTAGCTGATGATCGCAGCTACGACGCTGCATAGAGACTCCCGCCACTTAGGTACCATTCGCCGGCTCCGGTGAAACGGGCCTCCCGCCTTGCGGCTCCGATCCTCTGGAGCGGTCGCCGCAAACGCCTCGTTTGCCGGTTCCGGCAGAGGCGATTCCACACGGCACTCTTATGAAATTTGACCTCGACCGCGCGACCGGCTCCCCGTCTGCGCCCACCAACAGGAAGAGACACATGCGACGGATGTCGCTGATTCACGCTCCATTCACAACACGGCGACGTGACGACCGCCGCGGCTCGGTCATATCGACGCTGATCGGTTCCGAGTTGGCGATCGTACTGATGGTCCTCGTCGCCTTCGGTGCCGCGCTGCTGGCGGGTGCCGACCCGCACGACGTGAACGCGCATTCCTCGCCGGACAAGTTGCGGCCGATTCGCGGTCTCGCCGTCGCGGGTTCCGAGCGAAAACTCCTCGCCGTCCTTTCCGACGACCGATGCGTCGTGCATGACCTCGCTCACTCAGAAGTTTATGGAATCTGGCTGCGTTCGGGAGAGGAACGTGTCACCGCCATGGCAGGATCGCCGACTGACAACTTGATCCTGCTCTGCCGCAACGTGGGTCGCTTGCATCTGCTCGACTCACGCAGCGGAGACATCCTCTGGACTCAGCGAATCGAGAGTGGCGAATCAACGTCGGCAACTTTTTCTCCCAATGGATCTTTGATCGCCGTCGGAACTAATGAGGGACAGATCAGCCTGTTGGCGATTGACTCCGGCGGTGTTCGACAGACGCTCCGCGGCTGCAATTCTGTGCATTCGATCTGCTTCACCCCCGACGGCAAGCAGGTCGTGGCTCCGTACAATGGAACTGAAGTCGGCGTCTGGGATGTCGCGACCGGATGCGAGGTGCGTCGGCTGGCGGTTCCCGGAGGACAGGCGACGTCTTTGGCGATACATCCCGATGGTCGCAAGCTTGCGGTTAGCACGTATCAGGGCGCGACGCTGCTTCTCGATTTTGTGACCGGAGAGTTGATCCGCAATTATCACGATTCCTATCTGCCGATGACCAACGTTGCGTTCAGTCCCGACGGCAGCGAGGTGATCGCCGCCGGGTGTGACGGAAAGGTGCGGTGGTTTTCGTCGGACAGCCAGTTAGCGGTCCACACTTTCACCGCCCATAAGGATTCGGTGCGCTCGATCGCATTCATCGGGGACATGCTGGTCAGCGGCGGTTACGACGGAGCCGTTCGCGCCTGGAACGTTGAAGCGAACGAGGAACTGCCGCTCGATGTGCGATGAAGGCTGAAATGATACCAACTTAGGGCTTGTCCCGGAGCCGTGTCGCACCAAGTCGTTTCCGGAAACTCGGGTCAGTCGTAGTCCACTCCGGGTCCGAATCCTGTCCGCTTCGTTTTCCAAGTGACTCTCCGCGACGCACCGTTTCGCGTTCGAGGCACGATGAGCCGTCACGCCATCGGTTGATCCGGCCGCCTTCCCGCCCGCACAATGTTGCGAGCGGGCGAGCGGCGCCCGGTCAACGGCTCTTACGCTCGGAGACGGCGATGGCGGATTCTTTCTTACGGTTGCTGTGTGCGATTGCCGTCATCGGCAGCGCAGCCCTCTTCTCGTCGGGCCAGGCAAGCGCGGCCGATGAAGACGGCTTCAAACCGATCTTTGACGGCAAGACGCTCAAAGGCTGGGACGGCAACCCCCAATTCTGGTCGGTCCGTGACGGTGCGATCACCGGCCAAACCACCGACGACAACAAGACGACCGGCAATACGTTCATCATCTGGAAGGAGGGCGAGGTCGCGGACTTCGAACTGAAGCTCGAATACAAGATCGTCAACGGCAACAGCGGCATTCAATACCGCAGCAAGCAGATGACCGACGATAAGTGGGTCATCGGCGGCTACCAGGGCGACTTCGAAGCAGGCGACACTTTCAGCGGCATCAATTACGACGAGAAGGGCCGCGGAATCCTCGCACAGCGCGGCCAGAAGACCGTCATCAAGGAAAATGGCAAACCTGAGGTCGTCGAGCAGATCGGCGACACGAAGGAATTGCAAAGTCACATCAAGAAGGAAGACTGGAACGAGTACCACATCACGGCGAAGGACTTCACCTTCACCCACGCCATCAATGGTCACGTGACCTCGATCGTCGTCGACGAGGACACCAGCGACCGCGAGGCGAAAGGTCTGCTCGCGCTCCAGCTCCACGCCGGCCCGTCGATGACGGTGCAGTTCCGGAACATCCGCTTGAAGGATCTAAGCGATGATCAGGAGGGAAAGAAGAATCCCGAAGCCAAGCAGTCGCGCCTCGAGGTGCGTCGCGACGGCACGCTCGTGCTGAACGGGCAGCGGGTCAGGGCCGAAGACCTTGCCGAGCATCTCGTTTCCGCCCGCCGGGCATCCGAAGCCATCGTCGTCGCCGCCGCGCCGACCGTTTCGTACGACAACGTGCAGCGCGTCATTGCGCAAGGCCGTGAGGCGGGTTTCGGGCACTTCAGCCTCAAGGCGGAGTCGCCCAAGAAGATCGTGTTCATCGCCGGTCGTCAAAGCCACGACTACGGAGCGCACGAGCACAAAGCTGGCTGCATGTTGCTGCAACGGGAACTCGATGCCAGCGCCTTACCACTCGAAACCGTGCTCGTCACCGAAGGTTGGCCGAAGGACGAAAGCGTGTTCGAGGATGCGAACGCCGTCGTGATGTACGCCGACGGCGGAGGCGGGCACCCCGCAGTGGCTCACCTCGATACGTTGAAGGAGCTGTCAGACCGCGGCGTTGGCATTGTTTGCCTGCATTACGGCGTCGAAGTTCCGAAAGGCGAGGCCGGCGAAGCGTTCCTCAACACGATCGGCGGATACTTCGAGCCTGACTGGTCGGTGAATCCGCACTGGGTCGCCAATTATGACGAACTGCCGCAACACCCGATCACACGCGGCATTGACCCCTTCAAAATCAATGACGAGTGGTACTACCACATGCGGTTTCGCGACGGCATGCAGGGTGTCACTCCGATTCTGACCGATGTGCCGACCTCGGAAACGCTCTCGCGCCCCGACGGACCTCACAGCGGCAACCCGGCCGTTCGTGCGGCGGTTGCGAAAGGCGAACCGCAGCATATGGCGTGGGCCTACGAGGGTCCGAAAGGCAACCGTGGTTTCGGGTTCACCGGCGGCCACTTTCACTGGAACTGGGGACACGACGAGTTCCGCCAACTTGTGCTGAACGCGATCGTGTGGTCGGCAGGGCTTGAGGTGCCGAAGGAAGGAGTCCCCGTCGACAGCGTGACCGTCGCTGATCTTGAGGCGAACCAGGACGAGCCGAAACCCGGCGATCACAATCCGGCACGCATCGAGGCGATGTTGAAAGAGTGGAATCGCTGACTGACGCCACTTCAGTCACTCAATCACTCGATCAGGTCGCCCTTCTCTGCCCGACTTGCCTTCCTCGCGGAGTTCTTCGATGACGCGCGTCGCTCTTGCTGCCGTATTGTTCGCCGCTGCGTTCGGTGCCGCGAGGCCGAAGTTCGAAAGCGACGTCGTCACATCGTCGACGCCGAGCCATGCGGTCGACGTGAAGGCCGACATCACAGGTGCGACGAGCCTCTACCTCGTCGTCACCGACGGCGGCGACAGTTTCGCCTGCGACTGGGCCGACTGGATCGAACCGAAGCTCGTCGGGCCGAAGGGCGAGAAAAAGCTCATGGACCTCAAATGGAAATCCGCGACCTCCGATTGGGGCAAGCCGCACGTCGGTCGCAACGCCAACGGCGATCAAATGCGCGTTGCCGGCCAGAACGTCAACGGCATCGGCACGCATGCGAACAGCGTCATCGAGTATGAGTTGCCGCAGGGCTTTACCACGTTCGTGGCGAAAGGCGGTCTCGACGAAGGCGGAACAAATCAAAGCGGCGGCGAGACCACCAGCGTCCGCTTCGCCGTCTTCACCGAAAAACCGACGATAACGGGCGGCCGTTCCGACAACGCGAGCCGTGAACTCGTCGACGCTCTCGCTGGCATCGATGTCGCCGACGATCTTGAAATGACCCTCTTCGCGGGAGAACCGGAACTCAAGAATCCGACGAGCATCGATATCGATCATCGCGGCCGGGTCTGGGCCTGCGAGGTCGTCAATTATCGGCAGTTCCGCAACACCGACAGCCCGGTCCGCGAAGCCGGCGATCGCATCCTGATCCTCGAGGACACCGATCATGACGCGAAGGCCGACAAGACGACCGTCTTCTACCAGGGTCGCGACATCGACAGCGCCCACGGCATCTGCGTGCTCGGCAACAAGGCGATCGTCTCAGCGGGCGCGAACGTGTTCGTCTTCACCGACGCGAACGGCGACGACCAGGCCGACACGAAGGAGCTGCTCTTCACCGGCATCGGCGGCACCCAGCACGATCACGGCATCCACGCGTTCGCCTTCGGCCCCGATGGCCGGCTCTATTTCAACTTCGGCAACGAAGGGCATCAACTCAAAGACAAGCACGGCAAGATTGTCGTCGACCTTGCCGGCAACGAGGTGAAGGCCGATGGCAAGCCCTACCGCCAGGGGATGGTCTTCCGCTGCGATCTCGACGGCTCGAACGTTGAAACGCTCGGTTGGAACTTCCGCAACAACTGGGAGGTCGCCGTCGACAGCTTCGGCACGATGTGGCAAAGCGACAACGACGACGACGGCAATCGCGGCGTGCGCATCAACTACGTCATGGAGTACGGCAACTACGGTTACCAGGACGAAATGACAGGCGCCGGCTGGCAGACGCCGCGGACGAACATGGAAGCCGAGATCCCGCTACGCCACTGGCACCTCAATGACCCCGGAGTCGTACCGAACGTGCTGCAAACCGGAGCCGGTGCGCCGACGGGCATTCTCGTCTACGAAGGCGACCTGCTCCCCGAGCGATTCCGCAATGCGATGATCCACGCCGACGCCGGCCCGAACGTCGTCCGGGCCTATCCCGTCGGAAAGGACGGTGCCGGCTACACGGCGACAATCGAGAACATCGCCGAGGGCGCCCGCGACAAATGGTTCCGCCCCAGCGACGTGTGCGTCGCCCCCGACGGCAGCCTGTTCATCGCCGACTGGTACGACCCCGGCGTCGGCGGACACCGCATGGAGGACATCGAACGTGGGCGAGTTTTCCGCGTTGCGCCCAAAGGCAACGCGGCAAAGTATGTCACCCCTGAAGCTGATATCTCGTCGCCCGAAGCGGCGGCGAAGGCTCTGACAAACCCGAACCTCGAAATCCGTTACTTGGCGTGGACTGCCCTGCAACAGGCCGGTGAAAAGGCTGAACCCGCACTCAAAATGCTCTGGCAAGGCGATGATCCGCGAACGCGGGCAAGAGCGATCTGGTTGCTCGGCCGCCTCGACGGCAAAGGCGAGTCCTATGCACGCCAAGCCATTTCCGATGAGAACGAGGACGTTCGCGTCACCGGACTTCGCCTCGCTCGGCAGCTTTCGTTGAAGGATAAGCTTGAACTTGTTCCGATCATTCGTGAACTCGTCGAAGACGACAGTCCCCTGGTCCGTCGCGAATGTGCGATCGCGCTGCGACAAGTCGACGCTTCCTCTGCGGCTCCGCTGTGGACGGAACTCATCATACGTCACGATGGCAAAGACCGCTGGTATTTGGAAGCGCTCGGCATCGCCGCCGAAGGTCGCTGGGACGCTTTCCTATCGGCGTGGCTAAAGGCAGTCGGCGAAAAATGGAACACGCCCGCCGGTCGCGACATCGTCTGGCGGAGTCGCTCGCAACAAACGCCGGCGCTGCTCGCGAAAATCTTGCTCGATCCGTCCGTTCCCGAGTCCGAACTACCGCGTTACCTGCGGGCGTTTGACTTTCAGCCGGCGGACGCGGCACAGCCCGTCCTGATCGAACTCGCCTTTGGCACGCAAGCTAGTGATCCGCGGTCGCAGTTGATCGCTGCCGAAGCCCTGGCACGAGTCAAGAACGTCGATCTCCACGACCCGTCGAAGCGGAAGACGCTCGACGCCTTACTCGAAAATGCCAGAGGGACGAAACGCTTCGTCGAGCTCATTGAGCAATTCAATCTCCAGGATCGTGACAACGACCTTGTGGCAATCGCCATGGAACGACCGGCCGACGAAGTCGGCGTTGCAGCGATTCAGTCACTGCTGCGCCGCGACCGGAAGGAGCCGATCCAAAAGGTGCTGAGCGGCGATCAGCGAGAACAAGCGGCGAAGCTGGCGGAGGCCATCGGCAATTCCGCTGTCGGCGGGTCGGTGGGATTGCTGCTTCCGATCATTCGGGACGCGAAAGCCGACAGCGAAGTCCGCCGCAAGGCCGTGATGGGTCTCGCCAAAACGCGGAACGGCACCGAGCGGCTGATCGAACTCGCAAAGAACGATCAACTCGATGATTCGCTCAAGCCCGCCGCCGCGGCCGCGTTGCATGCGGTCACCGATGCCCAACTGCGCGCGACAGCGAATGAGTTGTTCCCGCCGCCGCCCGGCAAGGACAAACCGCTGCCACCGATCAGCGAACTGGCGAAACGCAAGGGAGACGCGAACGCGGGGCGGCTGGTTTACGTCGATGTCGGCACGTGCGTGAAGTGCCATCAGTTCAAGGGCGTCGGCCAGAACGTCGGCCCCGACCTCTCTGAAATCGGCGACAAGCTCAGTCGCGAGGCCTTTTACGAGTCGATTCTCTACCCGAGCGCGGGCATCAGCCACAATTATGAAACGTACGCCGCCATCACGAACGACGGCAACGTGGTGACGGGGCTGCTGGTCAGCAAGACGCCCGAAGAGATTACCTTGCGCGCCTCCGATGCCATCAACCGCACGTTCAAGATGGCCGACATCGAGGAAATCGCGAAACAGGAGGTCTCACTGATGCCCGCCGACCTGCAGAAGGTGCTCGACGAACAACAACTTATCGACCTCGTCGAGTTCCTGACGACGCTGAAGAAAGCGAAGTAGGCGGTAGAATCGCTTTATGGACCATTCGCCGCTGAAGATCGGCAACCGGGAGCTTCCGTCGCGTTATTTTCTCGCCCCGCTCGCCGGTTACACGCAGCGGGCGTTCCGGCTGGCCGTGCGTGAGTTGGGCGGCCTCGGTCTCGCGACGACCGATCTCGTGCTCGCGCACACGTTGCTCCACGGCTCTCAAAAGTCGCTGCGCCTTGTGCGCACCGCTGCGGACGACAAGCCTTTATCGATCCAACTCTACGGCGGCGACGCCTACACGATCGGCGAGGCCGCCAAGTGGCTCGTCGATCGCGGTTATGAGGGCATCGACATCAACATGGGCTGCCCGATGGCGAAGCTCAGCCGACCGAAGCCGGCGATGCAGGTCGCGTATGCATCGCCTCTTCCGAACGAGCTGACGGCAATCGGTGGCGGCGCACGACTGATGTGCGACCAGCAAAGCGCGGCGGACCTTGTACGCACCGTCGTCGAAGCCGTGGACGTGCCGGTGACCGTAAAAATGCGGCTCGGCTGGGACCGCGAGAACGTCACGGCTCCTCTCCTGGCGCGAACCTTTGAGCAGGAAGGCGTCGCCGCGATCACGATTCACGGTCGCACACGCCAGCAGGGCTTCAACGGCGGCGTCGATCTCGAAGGCATCGCCGCGACCGCGGCCGCCGTCGATTCGATTCCGGTCATCGGCAACGGCGACGTGCGAACCGTCGAAGACGCCCTCGATATGCGCCGGCGGACGGGTTGCGCCGCCGTCGCGATCGGACGAGGCGCTTTGATGGACCCCTGGATCTTCCGCAAGCTCAATGACGCCGCCACCGGCATGCCGCTGCGCGAGCCGACGCCTCAGGAATTGATCGATTTTCTCGTGAGGCACTTCGCGTTGATGCATATCGACGAAGGCGACGATGTCTGCCGGCTGTTCCGCAAGTTCGCCGCCTGGTACGGGGCCAAGCTCGGCATCCCAGATGACCTCGAAGACCGCCTGCGTCGCTTCGAAAGCCGGCCCGAGTTCGAAGAGATCGTCTCCAAGATTCGCGAGCGCCACGGAGAGCGTCTGCGGCCGATCCCGACGGCCCTGATCAAAGTGCCGAACGGGCCGATCGACAAGTGGTGAAAAGACGACTTATACGGCGACGCTCGTGTCGGTAAGATCAGAACAAGCGTTCGCACGCACAATCCGACCACGCACAATCCGACATTGAGGAGGTGTTCAATGTGTGGCTCGTTAGGGTTGCTCGCGTTGATACCGCTCGGAATGACTTTGGAATGCGTCCCCGTCGAGGCAGTGAAGCCTTCGGCTGCGGTGCCGGGAGCAGCGACAACAGTCGAAGACTTGATCGTGACAAGTGGAACGGTGACCTTTGAGACGATCGATTACCTATCAGACGAGAAACCGGACGTTCCCGTACTTGGAACTGAAACGCTGCGGTATGCTTTATTTGCGGCATGTGGGACTCACAGGGCTCCATCCACAGTCACGAGCTATACCGCGTGCGGTCCTGAATGAGATGTTTCCCTGTTTGTGAGTTTCTGCGACACTTGGTGTGGCGGTAGATTGGCCGCTGAAGGTCTCGCGGCACGCAAGGAGGCGGAACATGGCCTGGTTGCGGATCGAGTTGACGGAAGACGAACAGCGGATCGTGCAGGACGAGCAGGTGTCACATCCCAATGCCTGTGCGCGACGCAGGTTGTGGGCGGTGTGGCTGTTGCACTGTGGGACGAAGCGCGAACAGGCCGCAAAGATTCTCGGTGTCGCGATTGCGACCGTGCAACGCGACGTCCAAGCCTACCGCACCGGTGGACTGGATGCTCTGCGGAAGTCCGGGCGCGAGTACCGGCCGACCAGCGAGTTGGCTCAGCATCAGGACCAGATCCGTCAGTCGTTCGAGCGGCAGCCGGCTCGGACCATTGCCGAGGCGTGCCAACGCATCACGGTACTCACGGGCCTGGAGCGCAAGCCCACTCAGGTGCGCCGCTTCTTGAAGGGCTTGGGACTGAAGTGGCAGCGGGTCCGCGCCATCCCCGTGCCGCCCAAAAAAACCTCGCCGAGCACGCCGCCGATCAAGCGGCATTTGTGGACGACCAGTTGAAGCCCGTGTTGGACGCCGCACAAGCCGGCCACGGCCACGTGTTCTTTGTTGACGCCGCACATTTTGTGTTCGGGACGTTCCTGTGTCGCATGTGGTCGTTCGCCCGCCTCTTCGTGCGAGCCGCGTCGGGACGACAGCGGTTCAACGTGCTGGGCGCGTGGAACGCGGTGACTCGCGAATTGGTGGCCGTGACCAACACCACGGTGGTCAATACCGACACGATGTGCGAACTCCTGCGCAAGATCGCGGTTCAGGGACTGACGGGACCGATCACCCTGGTGCTGGACAACGCGCGTTACCAGCGGAACGCCGTGGTGATGGCGTCGGCGGCGGAATTGAACATCACGCTGCTCTTCCTGCCGTCGTACTCGCCCAATTTGAATCTGATCGAGCGCCTCTGGAAGTTCACCAAACGTCGCGCACTCTACGGCCGCTATCATCCCACCTTCGCCGACTTTCGAGCGGCCATCGAACAGACCCTGACCGACATCCCGACCCGACACGCTGCCGATTTGGCCTC
>JACCRE010000161.1 GCA_013813775.1 Planctomycetaceae bacterium | reverse complement strand
AGCCTGCTCAAAAACGAAACCACCGCCAAAGTCGGCATCAAGAACAAACGCCTCACCGCCGCTTGGGACGAAACCTACCTCGAGAAAGTCCTGCTCGGCGAATAACTTACGGTGCAATCGCCCTGGGCGTACTGGGGATCGACGAGAGCCGGCCGAACCTTACCGCGCTGCCCTTCATGAAGTCGCTCTTGCACGCAGGCGGTTCTTTGAGCCGTATTTTTGCGTTCGTTGCCCCGCGCGGCGTCGGACCGACCGCGTGGACCGATGACGAAAAGGAACGCACGCACATTCGACGTCGCTTTATGCTCCTCGGCCAGACGCTGGCGAGCATGCAGATCTACGACGTCTGTCGCGCGGTTGACGCCGTGCAGGAGATTCAGCCAGGCGTGCGGGTCGTCCTCGCGGGCAAAGACGACGCCGCGGTGACGGCTCTCTACGCGTCGCTCTTAGCCTCAAACGTCGCGGCGGTGGAACTTGCGAATCTTCCCACCACTCATCAGGACGCGCCGGACTTGCTGAACGTCCTCCGCACTCTCGACCTGCCGCAGACGGTCGCACTCGCGGCCGAACGGCGATGCGTGGTACTTGAAACGTCGGAACCCGACGCCTGGTCGTACCCGCAGAAAGTCGTCGAGCGTCTCGGTTGGGACGACAAACGGCTAAGAATCATCGCGACGAAAGCCGCCGAAGCCCAGTAACTGCTGACGGAACGCGATCGGCCCGTCGTCATCCGGCGATGTCGACGGGCCGATGCCATCTGAGGCCGACTCGACTTGCGGTTTCGCAGCTCCGCAGCTCCTCAGGGCAATCAATACCCCGCCGAGCCGTAGGCTCCGAAGTACGACGACGATCCCACGCCGTAAGGCGAGTACACGGCTGGGTCGCCGGTGTAGCGGAAGCCGTTGACGTTCACGCCCGAGGGCGGCACCGCCGTGGTCGGATTGGCGACTGCGGGTCCGTAGCCGGCGCCGTAGTTCGCCGTGCGAGCGCGGCCATAGCCGGCGTAGGGCGTGGCATAAGGGCCGGGTCGGTAGGGGCTCCAGTCATAGGCGTTCGCGAGCGCCCCGGGAGGCGCCGCGTATCCGCCGGCCTGATAGCCATATCCGCCCGGCGCGTAGCACTGCGCGGTCGGCAGGTAATACGTGTTCCAGTTCACGCTGTTGTAGACGGTGCGATAGCCGGCGTAGTAGCGGGCGTGGCGACCGCCGTAAACCGCCGTGCGCATCGGCGCGTGCAGCTCGTCGAGAAAGGGGTTGTAGGCCGAGTACCAGAACAGGTGCGACAAGCCCGGCTCGTGAACGTGTCCGACGACATAGTCGCCGACCCACATCGGTCCTGTCGCGACCGCAGTCGGGGGCGGCACAACGAGAGCGGCTTTGGGGGCGACGACTTCGTCCGGCTTCGGAGCCTGGACCGGCGGCTCCTCTTTCGGGTCGTCGGCGACCGCAGTTGCCGAAAGTGCCGCGATGCCGAAGCCGCCCGCCAGGGCCAGTGTCCGCCAAGCCTGATTCACGTCCGCACCTTGCCGTTGGGGTCGGTTCGCCGCGGCCTCTCGCCGCCCGGCGGGCCTGATGTCCCACCGTCAGCCCAAGCTTGCGCCCTATGTCGCGGTCGGTCAACGCGCCGTCGCGATCGGAACTCGTGATCGTGGAGCCGCAGGTTCGGCTAATGCGCACTGCGCGGATGTGACGATCGTGAGAGACATACCGGACACCTCGACGGGAGGGTCGGAGTTCGCGCGCCGACTGTTCGCTTACGTCACGATGACCGCACGCTCCACCTTCGCCGCCCTGCTGTCGGTCACCGCCTTGTCGGCGCTACCGGGCTGCGTCTGGTACGGACCGCATTCGATGACGCGGGCTTGGGCCGACCACAACACGCTGAACTCACCGGCGTTCTACGTCGAACGGTTGAGCCACGCCCCGCCGCCGCGCGAGCGTGTGGAACGCTTCCGCTGGCAGTACGGCGTGGGCCCGGGCGTGCCGTTCGCCGTTCCCGACCCGCCGGTGCTGGCTCCGCAGGCTTTAGAGCAGCCTGATACGCAGCCGGAGGACTTCAGCGTCCCTCCCGCCCCACCACCCGAGCCGCAGCCGCCTTCGGCGCAGTCACTGCCTGCTCAACAGCCGGTGCCGACCCCGCCTCCTTATCCGAACGACGCCGTCCTGCGACGACCGCGGCACAACCTCGCGTGGATGTTCACGCCGGCGCGGTGGTGAGACTGAAAATCGGTGCTTCAAAGCCTCTACCGCCCCAGTTCCCGCGATCGCTCCGTCGCGGCATACACGGCGTTCATCAGCACCGCTCTCAGGCCGCCGCGTTCGAGTTCGTGGAGCGCCGCGATCGTCGTGCCGCCGGGGCTGGTGACGGCGTCTTTGAGGGTGCCGGGGTGCTCGCCGGTCTCGAGGACCATCTTCGCGGCGCCAAGCAGCGTTTGCGCGGCGAGTTGCGTGGCGATGTTTCGGGGCAGACCGACGCGGACGCCGCCGTCCGACAACGCCTCGATGATCTGATACACGTACGCCGGGCCGCTGCCTGACAGGCCCGTCACCGCGTCGAGCAGGCTCTCGGAAACCGCGACGGCGATGCCGACCGTTTCAAGCATCGTCCTCACAAGGTCGCCGTCGGCGGCGGTCGCGCCTCCTCCCTGCGAGTAGCCGCTCGCGCCGGCACCGACGAGGCACGGCGTGTTCGGCATTACCCGGACGATGCGCACGTCCTTCCCCAACGCCTTTGTGTATGTCGAGATGGGCACGCCGGCGGCCACCGACACGAGCAGCGTGTCGCGACGAACGTCGCCAGCGAGGCCTTCGAGGAGACCCGGCATATGCTGCGGCTTCACGGCCAGGAACACGACGTCCGACGTGAGGATCTCGGCGTTCTCGTCCGTGGTGCGAGCGCCGGTCGCATCGGTGAAGGCTCGACGCGCCTCGGACGCAACGTCGCTTCCCAGCACGTCGTGCGGCGACACGAAACCGGAATCGATCAAGCCCTTCGCCAGAGCCGTCGCCATTTTCCCCGTGCCGATGAACCCGACGCGACCTTCGAACGGCGGGCGGGCGACATCCAGCGGATCAGTCGGCGACAAAGACACGGCGAATCTCCAACGTTCGAATGACACTTTCAGTGTAACGTACCAGAACGGAGGCCGCGAATTGCCGAACGGCCCCTTCAACGGAGGTTGAAGGTTGAGAGTGCCACGCTCCCGGCTCGCCCTCTTCCGCTTGGCGCTCTGGGCGTCTTGGGGGTCCAATGGACTCATGATCGATCGACTCTCAACGGGGCTCCCCTGGCTCGACGACCTGCTGGGCGGAGGTCTGCTGCCCGGAACGCTCACGGTGGCGTTGGGAGCGACGGGCATCGGCAAAACCCAGCTCGGGCTCGCGTTCGCCAACGGCGGGAGGAAGCAGGAAGGCGAGGCCGGCCTGCTGTTCGACCTTACGACGCGAGGCGATGCTCAAAGCCACCGCGACTATGCCGAGCGTTTATTCGATTGGACGCTGAGCACGCGCGATCCGGAAGAGCCGATCGACCTCGAGCGCATCTGGGATCGCGATTTCAGCCGACGCGACTATCTGCATCTCTTTTCGCGCGGCGGCCGACGGGTGACCGTTCAGGATCTCGATCCCGACGACTGGCGCGAATGGAAGGTCGAACTCAGCCGCAAGCTCGACCGCGCGATCGGGTTCTTCTACGCGAATTTCGTCCATGGAGTTCGCCGCTGCGTGATCGACGGCGTCGAGCCGTCCGACCGGGCCAGCGACAGCTTTCAATTTCACGTGATCGACTACGTCTATCACCAGATCCTGCACAAGGACCACGACTGGGTCGCCCGCGATCTCTTTCGAGCGCACTTCCGCGAGAACGCCGCTAAAGTCGACGCCCACGCCTACGATCACACGCGGATCGCGACGCTGTTGCTGCTGACGAGCCACGAAACGCTGCTCGACGATTTGCTCGTGCGCAAGATCGAGACCGGCGACCTGCTCAGCAACGCGAACACGATCCTTCTGATGGGCAAAGTCCGCGAGGGCACTCGCATGTCGCGCGCCCTGCACGTCGCCAAGCACCGCGGCAGCCGGTGTGACGATGCGATCGTGCCCTATGAAATCACCGACGCCGGATTGCGGCGCTGCGGCTAAAAGACTCGCGTCCCGACCACTTCGCCATTTCAGGGGCCAAGGATACGCACCCCGTCAGATATTGAACGGGCTACGATGCTCGTTCCCTTGCGTCTTTGAGACGTTGCGGTGAAGCCTCTTCATCTTGACCGTTTCCAAGTGCCGGACCTACAGTCCGCCCCCTTGCGAACCGCTGCGGGCGGTTCGCTGCGCTGAGAGTCCGTTCGGAGGCCGGGGCGTAAGACCTTGGGCTCGCACAGGATGAGCACCGCCGAAGCACTCGTGCCGTTGACGCCGCTGGAGCAGCTCCGGCAGGCGAAAGAAGTGCTGCGTGCCGAGGCCGAGGCCGTCGCAAGTCTCGCCGACCGGCTCGATGGAGCCTTCTGCGATGCCGCCGATCTGCTCGACGACGCGGGCGGCGTGGTGGTGACCGGCATGGGGAAGGCCGGTCTCATCGGACAAAAAATCGCCGCGACACTGGCCTCATTGGGCGTGCGTGCGCGAACTTTGCATCCTGCGGAGGCCGTGCACGGCGACCTTGGGGCCCTGCATCCCGGCGACGCCGTGCTGGCGTTGTCTCACAGCGGCGAAACCGAGGAACTGGTTCGCCTGTTGCCGATTCTCAAACGCATGTCGCTGCCCGTCGTGGCGATCACCGCGAGCGGGTCGAGCAGTCTGGGCCGCGCCGCCGACGTCACTCTCACGCTCGGGCGCATCGCCGAGGTGGGGCCCTTCGGTCTCGCGCCCACAACCAGCACGACCATGATGCTCGCATTAGGCGACGCGCTCGCCGTCACTCTCGCGAAGCGGCGGTCGTTCACGCCGCAGCAGTTCGCCGTGTATCACCCGGCCGGGAATCTGGGTCGCAAGCTCGCGCTCGTCGGCGAGATCATGCGCACGGGGCATGAGCTGCGGGTCGCGTCGGAAGACCGCACGATCCGCGAGATCTTCGCCACACTGGCTCGGCCGGGACGAAGAACCGGCGCGGTGATCCTCACCGACGTCAACGGTCACCTTTCGGGATTGTTCACCGACAGCGATCTCGCGCGACTGCTCGAACGACGGCACGAAGGGCAGCTCGATCGCTCGATCGGTGAAGTCATGACGAAGAATCCCATTACCGCGAGCCCCGAGATGACACTCGGTGACGTCGTGGAGCTCCTCAGCCGCCGCAAGCTCAGCGAACTGCCGGTGATCGATGCCGACCGCCGCCCCGTCGGCCTCGTCGACATCACCGACGTGCTGGCTTTGCTTCCGGAGGAAGCGGGAGACAGAAGTCAGGAGTCAGAAGAGAGAAAATAGGCTGAAAGCTGTTCGCTGTTCGCTGTTCGCCGTTCCCCATTCCCTGCCGTGTCCACCGTTCCCTTTCCTGCCGTCCCTCGTGAGCGGCCGCCGATGATCTCTCGGCGGACGATGCTCACGGTGTCGGCGGCGGCGGGATTGAGCGGACTCTGCGCGGCGTATGTCACGGTCACTCGTCCGCTGTTGCGACCGGCGGAGGGCGTCGATCGCGGGCCGATCCAGTTCACATCGGAACCACTCGCCACGCCCGAGCACGAATTCGCGGTGCGTTATCTGCCCGATCAGGCTTGGGCTGCCAACGCCGACTATGTGATTCGCAATGGACGCTCGCTCGTCTTCTTCAACAGCTACGAACCAGTCGAAAACAACACAGCGATTCGCATCGAGCCGTTCGCGATGATCTTTCCGCCCCGGCCCGACGACGCCGAGGCCGAACCGCTCACAATCGTCGGCGAGGCCGCGATCCTGCGCGTGGCCGGCTCGATCGAGCTGACGAACGCCGATCCAGGACGGATCATCGGCGCATCGGTGCCCGGTCCCGTGCGGCTTCGCGGTCCCGAAAACTTCGACCTGCAAGGCCGCAATTTCACCTACGACGAGAACGCTCAGCGACTGTGGAGCGACGAGACCGTCACCTTCCGACACGCCGACCACAGCGGTCGCGGTCGCGGCATGCAGCTCGACTTGCTGCGCGTTGGTGAGCCGGACGCGTTCGAATCCGTCGCGGTCAATGGGGTCCGTATCCTGCGTCTGTTGAGCAACGTGGAAATGGACCTGCGGCTCGACGATGAGCGCGGCGGTCCGTTCAGCTCACTCTCGTCGGAACAGAACATCGTCATCGTAGCTGCGGAAGCTCCGGCGGAAACGAAGCCGCCTGGTCCACCGACTCACGTGACCTGCAAAGGCTCGTTCACGTTCGACCTTGATCGCAACGTGGCGTCGTTTGAAGAGCAGGTCGTCGCCGCCC
>JACCRE010000160.1 GCA_013813775.1 Planctomycetaceae bacterium | reverse complement strand
CGAAAGAGCGCCAACCCCATCCCCCGATCAACGCAGCTCGCCCACCGACGCGCCACCGCTCTGCGCGCCGACTTGGACCGTTCTGCCGTTCGGCATACGCTTGTTTAAGGACTAGAGGCCGGGGTGGTACGCACTAGTTCTGTTGACCACGCGCCACGCCTAGCCGGCTCGGCGAGTCCCTTATCTGTTGGGTTAACGCCGGTCGGCTACAGACTCGGAGGGCTTACCGGCTCATCGCAGCCGATCGCCGACGTCATCGCCGCCAGCACCTGCGAGACGACGGTCGGGACCGGGCCGGTGAGCACGGCACCGGCGGCCTGCCTGTGGCCGCCGCCTCCGAAGCGTTCGGCGACGGCCGCGACGTTCAGGTCGCTGCGGCTGCGAAAGCTGACCTTCACGCTGCGATTGTACTGCTCGATGGCGATGAACGCGGCCCGCGTGCCGTCGATCATCAGGCACTCGTTCACGAGGTCTTCGGTGTCGGCCGGCTTCGCACCGGTCTGCTTGAAATCCTCCAGCGACACGCTTGCATAGGCCAGCACGCCGTTGCAGGTGACTTCCACGCGGCTCAGCACGTTGCCTGCGAGTTTCAGCCGCGCCAGCGTTCGACGTTCGTAGAGGGCTTGGAAGACCGCGTGCGGCTCGACTCCTAAATCCATCAATCGGGCCGCGATTCGCAGCGTTTCGCCGCGCGTCGACGGAAAGCGAAACCAACCGGTGTCGGTCGCAATCGCCGCGAACAGCGGCGTCGCAGCTTCCGCCGGGATCGGCAGACCCAAGGCGTCGGCCAAACGCACGACAAGCGTGCCGGTGGCTTCAGAAGTCGTGTCTTTGAACTCGATCGCGCCAAGATCGTCGGAGCTGACGTGATGGTCGATCACGACCTTCTTCGCGGGCGTCTTGCGAATGACCTTCGCCAGGTCGCCGAGCTGCACCCAAGCGCTCGTGTCGAGAATGATGTGAACGTCGGCCGCTTCGATCGACGCATTGTCGTAGTCCTGCCCGACTTTGAGCACGCGGCGGTTCGTGTCGAGAAACTCGAGGTGATCGGGCATCGCCGACGGGTTGATGATGCGAACCCGTTTGCCCAGGTCCTCGAGCAGCGTCGCCATGCCGATTTCGGAGCCGATCGCGTCGGCATCGGGACGAACGTGGCTCGTGAGGACGAACCGTTCGTTCTCGTCGATAATTTTCCGCAGCGGCTCCCAGTCGATATCCATTTCGCGATTCTAGTCGCCTTGGGAACTCTCTGCCACCAGCGTGCGAATTCGCTCGCAATCGAGCGTCATTTGCGACACGAGAGCTTCCGGCGACCGGAAGTGGTTCGATTCTCGCACGCGGTCGATGAGCTCGACGCATAAGGTGCGTCCGTAAAGATCGCCTGCGAAATCCAGCAGATGCGCCTCGAAGTTTCGCGTCGTTTCGCGGAAGGTTCGGTTCGGTCCGAGATGCACGGCGACGGCATAGGCGTTCTCGTCGAGAATTGTTCGGCCGGCGTAGACACCGTCGGGCGGCAACAGCGTGGCGATGCCGGTGAGATTCGCCGTCGGAAAACCGAGATCCGCACCGCGCCCCGCGCCTCGCTCAACGACGCCGACGGCTTCGTGGGGTCGTCCGAGCAGTGTCGCCGCCCGGCGCAGCTCGCCCGCCGCCACCAGCTCACGGATCAAAGAGGACGAAACCATCTCGCCCGCAGTTTCCACCGGGCGGATGACCGTCAGAGGAACGCTAGACCGCTCGCAGAGCGTTTTCAATAGTGCGATATCCCCTTCCCGTCCCCGGCCGAAGCGAAAGTTCGGCCCCTCGACGAGTCCGCGAATGCCCAAGTCGCCCAGCAGAACGCTCGAGAAGAATTCTTCGGCCCCCAACTCCAGCAGCCGCTCTTCGGTACGTAAAGCGACGACGGCGTCTGCCCCGCAGTCCTTGAGAAAATGCGATTTCCGTTCAAGCGTCATCAGTCGAGGCGGGGCGACGTCGCGCCGCAACACTTCAATCGGCGGAGGATCGAACGTGACCACGACGGCGGGGCCGCCGATTTCTGCGGCCCGTTTCCGCAGCGTCGCGATCATCGATTGGTGGCCGCGATGCACTCCGTCGAAGTTCCCGATCGCGATCACGCCGCCGCGGGTCAAACCGGCATCATCCGTGTCAGGAAAAGGCGGCATGATTGGCGGGAAGGAGGCGGAAGACGGACGGAAGTTGCGCCGCCATCTTAGAATTGGAGCGTTCCGAAGCAACCGGAGCGATGCCGGTGATCGAAGAGGGATCGGCCGCGCGATTTTCTCCAGCGGAAGGGACGGATCACCGTAGAATCTTTCGACGGTGAACGAGTGGAGTTTTGGAGAACGTAGATGACCGATGATGCAGCCGAGCCGGTCGAGGACGATGCTCTCGTGACGGTCGCCCGCTTTCGCAGCGCGGCGGAGGCAGGATATTTCGCCGACGAGCTTGAAGCGGCCGAATCGATTCGACCGGTGCTGACGTCGGTCGACGACTTCAACGCGATGTCCGGTTTCTGGGGGGCGGTGTTTCATCTGCGCGTGCCTCCGGCCGAGGCCAAACGCGCCGCTGAGACGCTGCGCGAGCTGCTCGCGGCCTCGCCCGACGAGGACGACGAAATTCCGCCCTCGTCAGACGTTCCCGACGCCGATTCTGTTGCGACGCAAACCTCTTGGCTGCCGATCGCCCTCGCCTTCGCGGCGGGGTCGGCGCTGCTGTTCGCCGTGCAGCGGCTCGATCGCGGAGCGGCCGCACCACGTCAGCCGGCGCGCGTGCCGAATCAGCTACTCGACAAACTGGCGGAGTCGCGCGAGCCGTGGGTGCAAGCGTTGCCCAACGGCGGCCGTCGCGAACTTCGTGTCCAGAGGAGCGGGGAGTTCATCCTGCGCGAAGATCGCGACGCCGACGGCAAGTTTGAGCGGTCCCGCTCGTTCTCAACAGCGCCGCAACCGTAGTGGAAGAAGCCGTCAGCGGAACAGCGGTCGAACAGGTTCGATGCCAGCGGGGGGCGCGCCATCGAATCGCGCGGCGACCGGCTGATCGCGTCGGCTCCAGGGCCAACATGTCGCCGGTGGCGGAGTGAGTTGGCTGAGAGTCGGTCGGAAGACGACGGCCAGCAACAACGGCACGTACCACAGCAGATACGCTCCGCCTTCCTGCGGATACCAGAACTGCGTTCCGATGATGACGGCGGTCGACCGAGCCAATAGCAGATCGACCGAACGTCCTTTGGGCCACCATGAAAGTAGACCGACCATCACGACGAACAGTGCGAAGACGGGGATTCTGTAAACGCTGGGGATTCCCGCCCAGACGCCGGTCGTCTCGACTTCGCTGAACGACAGCATCGACCAGTCAAAGAGGCTGAAGACCTGTCGCACGAATGAAACGGCATCGACCGATGTGAAGGTGATGCTCCCCAGCATCACGACCCATACCGACGCCAGCGCCGCGACGAAGCGTAGTGAATTCTGCCAGCCATAGAACGTCATCCAGATCGGCAGCAGAAACACGGGGAAGAACAGCGTGCCGCATGCCAGACCAAGCAGTCCGCCGGCGATGAACGGGTTCCGAAAGAAAATGAAGGCCCACAGGATCAGCGCGCACGGCATCACGTGATTGATCTGTGCAACGTGGTATGCGGTGCAAGGGACGACGACGTACAGCGTCGCCATCGCGGCCCCAAGTTGAGAATCTCCGAACAAGCGCCAGGCCATCACGAAGAAAGCGGCGATCAACGAAGCATGTGCCAGTATCGCGGCCAGCCTGACGGGCCAATTGTGCGAGACATCGCCGCGTGTCAGCGCTTTCGAGAGGCTTACGAATGGCGCCGTAAAGATCGTCGTCGCAGGTCCGCCGGCCGGTTCGTTCTCCGGCAGGGCGTTTTGGGCTTTCGTCACCGAATCGTCTCGACGCTCGACGAGACTGTTCGCCTGATCGACGGTACGGATGGACGAAGCCGGCAGGGGATCGACCGTGAGAATCTTCCCGACGTGAAAGACCCCGCAGGCGACAAGCAGGAAAATCAATCCTGCGGAGTTTAGATTCTGAGAGAGGCGCGGCCGTCGAGAAAAAAATGGATCAGCGAGCAGTCGCACCAGGATCGATGCGCTCGCGCCAAACAGCCAGACGAACCCGAGTCGGCTGTCGGCTTCGGCAATCAGCAGTCCTGGCGAAAGCGAGAGCAGCAGGACCAGATCGAGGTTTCGCAGCGACCAGATCCGGTTGAAGCGAAAATAAATCGAGACGATCAGCAGCAACGACAGGTAGAACCATGTCGGCGGATCGAGCCGGAAGTCAGTCAGGAGCGCTTCCATACGACGCACCCGCTTACTCGGCGGCGGAACCCCGTTTCCTTGAGGTCAGCGATCTGCAACACGCAGAGATCGCATTCGAGCGCTATCGGGGCTGGCCGGATAGGTTACGGTCCCCTGAGCGAATTGCCAAGGATTATTTAGGATTCTATGAAGATGCGGCGGACAAACGAAATCGCATCCCGTCATTGTCACCGTCGTTGACCGATCGTGACGGGATCGACGGCGGCGGTTCTCTAATCCACGGATCGATAGGGAGCAGCGAATGGGATATACGTCGGTGGCGGTCTACAGCTTACTGGATGCAAGCGGTCGATTGACCGACGGGAACGAGGCGTGGCGGAAGGCCCAAAACGCTAAAGCACCTGATCGCCGTCCGGTCGCGTTCCTGACGAGCGACGCTGTTCGTTCCGAGGACATCGAAGCCGCCACGATGGCCGCTGCGGATGTCACGATCATTGTGGCGGACGCAGGCGCGGCAACCAGCGGCCGGGCTTCGGCCGATCTGGCTGCGGTACTCTGGCAGAGCTTTCCCGCCGTTGCCGCGTTGTTATCGAAGTCTGCGGGGAATGCCGGTGCCGTTGTTTTTTCTGCGACAGGCTTCGAAACAGCGACTTGTGAGACGACGGAATCGGGCGACCGCGTGACGGCGGCGATCGCCGCCGTGATCCGGCACGGCGGAACGGTGCGTGCCGTCCTGATGCCCGGAGACTCGGAGACGCCGCTTTCGACCCACCCTGCGGAACTCGCTCCTGGGACTCCGCATCCTTTCCCCCGCTGGCTCAAAACCACCATTCAAGATTTCGACATCAAGAAGGGCCTCGGAGGCCTGAATTCAGTGCCCGATTCCGTCGCGGTGCGGGCGGGTCTGCTGTTGTGGCACGATGATCTCGATGCGAGCCACGAGCGATCGCAATCGATTGAAGGCGAAGGTCTCAACCGTGCGGGCGATTACTGGCACGCCATCATGCATCGGCGGGAACGAGACTACGGAAACTCCAAATACTGGTTCCGGCGAGTGGGGCGACATCCGGTGTTCGAGTCCTTGGCGACTCGCGTGACTCGCAACGCGAAAGATGCCGGCGAAGTCGTCGAAAGACTTGCCAGCCGGCTCGTCCCAAATGGGCACTGGGATCCATTCGCGTTTGTCGATGCTGGTCAGGCAGACGAGGGTGCG
Organism: Planctomycetaceae bacterium; assembly: GCA_013813775.1. GTDB lineage: Bacteria > Planctomycetota > Planctomycetia > Planctomycetales > Planctomycetaceae > JACCRE01. Next base: position 9,476 of record JACCRE010000160.1, on the reverse strand, counting down.
TCCGACGCGGCGACGACCCTGTTTCTTCGGCGTCTTCAAGCCGACGAAATGCTGCTTTTGCTATGGCAAACGTGTCTCGATGCTCGCGACAGCGACTGATCGGCGGCCAATGGGCGATTGACAAGCCCGGCGGACCGTTTAGCATTGTGTCATCGCCGCTCGAATTTCCTGCCTCTCCCGCGGGATCACCGAGTGGGGCCAGCGTCGTTCGTCGGCGGCCGATCCGCCGCGAGAATCGATGCGCCGTTTCGTGGTCCCACCCGCTCGGCCGCATTCTTCCCGCCCGGTTCGGGTTTGCCTGTTCCCGTCCGACGCCGGTCGTTTCGCGTTCCCACCTCCCGGAGATCCTGTGATGTCGGCCCTCCCACTCTTCATCGGCGGCATCGGCCTGCCCGAATTGCTGGTCTTTGGCTTGGTCGTGCTCGTGCTGTTCGGCAGCCGACTGCCGAAGGTCATGCGATCGCTTGGATCGAGCATCACCGAGTTCAAGAAAGGCGTGAACGAAGGGAGCCAGGATGACGAGGACGACGCCGTCGACACTAGGCTCGAAACGAAGTCGAAGTGAACCCGCCTGAACTTGTCACACACGATGTTTCGTTCGGAGAGACTGCCGTGATCGGTTTCCTGTCGCCTAGCATGCCCGAAATGGTCGTCGTGGGCATCGTCGCGTTGCTGCTGTTCGGAAAACGTCTGCCGGAGGTCGCCCGGAACCTCGGCAAAGGCATGCGCGAGTTCAAGGAAGGCATGACGGGCATTCAAGGCGAGTTCAACTCGGCCTATAACTCTACCTCGTCGAAGCGAAACGAAAGCCGCCCGGCGACCCGCCCGATACCGTCCGACGAAGAAGATCGCGGTGAGTTCGTGGCGCCGAAGTTCGAGCCGCCGCCGATCGAGTCGGCCGAGCAAGACCAGAAGGCCTGAAGGGCGTTTGCACGCCAGGCGCGAGGCAGGTATTGGTTAAAGCCACGCCGGCAGCGTTCCCGTGGAGGACCATGGGAACGCATGAGAGTTCAAAACGCCGACCTGCTCGCGCTACTTGATTGGTTCGACGTCGACTTCCGTGATCCGAGCCGTGGGGCGGGTCAGATCGACGACGACTGGTTCCGCAGTCATCGCGTGACCGATGTTTCCGGCGGCATCCTTTGCGACGAGCCGCACGAAGAGCTTCGCGGCAGGGATCGAAGTCGTCTCCCAATCGTAGGCACCGGTGTCGTCGAGTTCACTGGCGATGGGCGTCCAAGGCCCGTTGGACGATGCGGCGTACTCAAGGCCGATCGCCTTCGCTTTAAGCGGGTTCGCGTCTTCGACCGCCCAGCGAAATTGAACGACGGGCGACTGCTTCCCGGCGGTTTGTGCCGGCGGCTTGAGTGTCGCGACGGGCGGCGTCTGGTCCACAACGACCGTCACCGCGGGTTTCTCACCGGGGCGTGGAGGCTCGGGGGCCAATCCGACGCCGCTCTTCGCACGCACCTGAAAGCCATACGTCCCCTCACGAGGCACGTCGATTCGGACGGGGCTCTTCAGATCAGGATCGGAACCGTAGCGAAACCATTTCTGTCCGTCGTCTTCGGTGATGAAGAAGTCGACCGCTCCGACTCCGGACGGACCGACTTCATCGACCTGATAGCCGAGGTTGAAGGCTTTCGTGTTCACGATCTTTCGTGACGCCGCTTCTTCCGGTGCGCCCGCGGCGGCTTCGACGGGCGGCCGCGCTTTGATCTCGGGGATCTGACCGGCGTCGCTCGCGAATCGCCCCGGCACGCCCTGACCTGGATCGGCGGCCATGCGGAACGGCGTCGAGAGCGATTCGTCGGCGGGATACCGTTCTGCAATCGGGCCTTCGAGATCAGGATTCGCCGGCAACGGTGCGTATCCAGCCTCTCCGATCCGCAGTTCCGTGTTGCCCGACCCCACGTTGCCGGCCCGGTCGGCGATCGTGCCACGCACGACCACCAGGCCGGTCGATGGAGCCGTCCACGATGTTTGACCGGCGTCTTGAGCGACGACATTCACCGGTTGCCAGTCATCGAAGCCCGGCTGCCGGAACTCCAATTTGAGCGACGACGGTTCGAGGCTGGCGTCGGTCGCACGCCATGTGAGACGTACCTGAGAACCGGCACGCTCCAGTGAGACAGTCAAATCCGGCGCCCGCGTATCGACGAGTACCTTCAGACCAGGCGTCATTCCGGGCGTTTGCGGATGCAATCGGTTGGAGCCGTCCAGCGTCCGCACGGCGAACCAGTATTCACCATCGGCGGGGGCTTCGTAAGCGAAGCGGCCGGCGGTGGGCGCGACGGATTGCGTCAGACGCCAATTCTGGCCACGATCGGTCGAGACGAAGAGTTGGATCTCTCGGGCGTCGAGCCGCTGCAGCTCCGCCGGATCAGAGTGGTAGGGGATCCTGAATCGCGGCTGTTTCGTCGCGACGACGTCCTCGGCCGCTGCCGCGGTCGTCAGTGAGGACGGCAGCGCAACCGATATGAGGAGAAGGGCGACCTGCCAGCGGCTCATCCGCAGCTCCCGACCGATGCTTCAGCGATCGGGCGGCTCCGTCACCTTCCCGCTGGGAATGCGTGTGACCACCGCCTCGTGCGGTCGCTCGTCGGGGGTATCGGTCGCAAACGCCGCGTCGCTGCAGACGAAGACAGCGGCACCGGGTATCTTTCCTAACTGCGCTAACGTTCCCCGGCGAATCGTTCGGCGTATTCGAGCACCCACAAATCGAGCTGCTCGGTGAACGAGGCGACGTCGAGTTGGCCCAGCCGTTGAAAATGCGTGCGGTTCAGCACTTCCCGATTGCGAATCGTGCCTTTCGCGAGCAGTTCGACGATGCGGGCTGTGCTGAAAGGACGCACGAGCAATTCGAGCCGGCTATATACGGTCTCGGCGGCCCCGCGGCCAAACTGCACGTCGTCGCGAGTGATCTTCGCACCCCAACCATCTTCGCCGGCGATCGTCGAGAAGGTGAATCCCGGAAAGCGATCGGCAACGGCCCGAAGGCAGTTGTCGATGTGCTCGGCAAGTTCGAGTCGCGCCGACGAATGCAGATGACGCAGCTCCTCCTCGGTCAGTTGCCGCGCCGCGGCCTGGCGGCCTCGCTCCTCTTTCGAATGGCGACCTCTCTCGATCGCCCGTTCGAGTCGCTGCTCGAAGTCCATGCCCGACCGTCCAACACCGCTTGTGATTTCGACGAAATAGAGAGGCGGCGCGACGGCGAGCTTTCAGCCAGGACTCACCTTCGACCAGCCCTCCGATTCTATGAAGGTCTCAACGCCGTCGCAACGAGTCACCGCGGCCATCGAGCCTTGTCACAGTTACAAGTACAAGGTGAAACTTGCATCGCCTCGTCGACGAATCCGCTTATCACCACCAGTTTCATCTTCAATCCATTGCGTTTCATCACAGGGCTGGCGATTCACGTCGACGAGTATCGCAACCAGCGACACTGCGGCACACGATTCGCGTTCGACGGTTCGCCGTGACCGCTCTTGCTGGCCGGACGTCGTCGGTTGATAATACGCTTAACCGTCGTCCACCGGCCCACAGAGTGCGGCGTGAACCGAGACCTCACCCGAATACTCGATGCCCTCCTCAGCGGTTCCCCGATCGAATGGATGGCGTTCCTCGTCGTGTTGCTCATGATCGCTTTCGCGATGTGGGCCGTGGCTCGTTATCGGGCCTCATTACACGGTGATGCCGATCCTGCGGCGGAGGACGCGCTTTTGGTGCGGCGGGTTCGTGAAATGCGCGACAGCGGTGAGGTGTCGGATATGGAATACCGATCACTGAGAAGCCGGCTTCGACCGCTCGCAGGCGATACGTCCGCGGGCGGCGAAACAGGACTTCGCGAGCAAGGCGGCCCAACGCCCCGACCGGGCATTGTTTCTGACCGGGCACCTTCGCAAGCGACCAGTGGAGAGAAGCAGGACGGAATCGACCCGAGTTCGCATGCCGGACGACGGCCTGCTCGGGGAGCGTAGTTTACGACGCGCTGGGCGGGCAGGGACGGCTCGCAGGGAACCTGGAGGGACGGTCAACATCAACACGGCACACCTGCTGACGTTATTAAGGATCCCTGATGCCCCCCAGCAACGATTTCGGCGCGGGCAAGCGTGGCTCCGTTCGCAAGAAGGACGCCAACTGCTCGTTCTGCCGTAAGAGTTATCGAGACGTCGGACCTCTCGTCGAGGGCCCCGAAGACGTTTACATCTGCGGCAGTTGCATCGATCTCTGCGAGTCCATTCTCGACCAGGAGAAGAAGCGGCGCGGCGGAAAAACTCTCTTCAAGCATGTGCCCGCGCCTCGCGAGATCGTGGGTTTCCTCGATCAATACGTGATCGGCCAGGAGCACACCAAACGGGTGCTCGCCGTCGCGGTGCACAACCACTACAAGCGGTTGATGCTTCGTGAGGAAGGCGCGACCGACGACGTGGAGATCGAGAAGAGCAACATCCTGCTCGTCGGGCCGACCGGTTGCGGCAAGACCTTGATGGCGAAAACGCTGGCAAGGCTCTTGCAGGTGCCGTTTGCGATCGGCGACGCGACCACCCTCACCGAGGCCGGATACGTCGGCGAAGACGTCGAGAACCTGTTGCTGAAGCTGCTCCACGCCGCTGACTTCGACATCGAAGCCGCGCAGCGGGGCATCATCTTCATCGACGAGATCGACAAGATCGGCAAAACCAGCCAGAACGTCAGCATCACTCGCGACGTATCGGGCGAAGGTGTCCAGCAGGCTCTGCTCAAAATGCTCGAAGGGACCGTCGCAAACGTGCCGCCGCAGGGCGGGCGCAAGCATCCTGAGCAACAATACATTCAGGTCGACACGACGAACATTCTGTTCATCTGCGGCGGCACGTTCGTCGGCTTGGAGGACATCATCGCCAAGCGGCTCGGCGGTCGCATGATCGGCTTCAATCGCTCGGCACTCGACGATCCGACCGAACGCAGCCGGGCGCTCCTGAAGCATTCGACCGTAGACGATGTATTGAACTACGGGTTGATTCCCGAGCTTGTCGGGCGGTTGCCGATCATCAGCACGCTCGGCCCGCTTGGCACCGACGATCTCGTGCGAGTATTGACGGAGCCGAAGAACGCCCTCGTCAAGCAGTACCAGAAGCTGTTTGAGATGGAGGAGGCGCAACTCGAGTTCACAGAAGCGTCCCTCCGCGAGATCGCTCGCGTCGCGATCGAAAAGGACACTGGCGCTCGCGGACTTCGCAGCGTGATGGAGCAGGTGATGTTCGAGATGATGTACGAACTGCCTGAAAAATCGGAACACAAAAAATATGTCGTGACGCCCGAACTGGTTCGCGGAGGGAAGCCGATTCCGGCTCCGCTTCCGCGCGATGACTCCGCCGCTGCTTAGTGTTTTTGACAAGAACGATGACGACACGGCCTTCTCCTGAACTCAGGAAGGGCCGTGTCGCTTTTTTTCATCAGGCTATTCCCGGGGACAGGGTGGTCAATACAATCTGTTGTCCCAGCGGTTATCACGATATATGTTTGAGGAAGGGACATGTTGATGTGAGGCCGTCGCAATTGAGGTCAACGATCCGATGCACGTCACCCTGGAACTGTCCGGGCATCCCAAAGCGAATGTGAAGCGGGTCGTGATCGCCGACAGGGTCGTCGTCGGACGCAGCCGGGAATGCGGCCTCCAGATCGCCTCGGCGGCCGTCAGCCGCAAACACTGCGAGATTCGCGTCGGCAAAGATTCGGTCTCGGTGATCGATCTCGGCAGCTCGAATGGCACCTTCTTGGATTCGACGCGTTTGCCGGCCGGAGAGGAACGCCCGTTGCCGTCCGGTTGTCGCCTGAATATTGGCGGTGTGCGATTTGTTGTGAGCTACGAGACCGCGGGCAAAACTTCGGCTCCGGTTGCGGCGACACCCGTGGTCGCCAGCGAGACAGTTCCGGGAGACGCTCTTCCGGTCGAGACCTTGGCACCCGGCGAAGAGCTTGCTGAAGTTGGGGTCTCCGGCGAACTGGGTGCCCGGTCAGCGATCTTGGACGACGACTCCCCGCTGCTCGGCGATGCAGGTTTCGTTGACGACGATCCGATGCTGGAAGACGTTGAGCCTTCCGACGCCGCCGCGTTGCACGAACCCGCGGTCGTGGAAATGAGATCCGAGCCGTCGTCCTTGCTGGATGATGAACCGGACCTCGACGCGATGTTCGCGGAGTCTTCCGACATCGTCCCGAGCATCGAAGCTGAGGCCGTGACGGTGGAGTCAGCGTCCTCGGACGATGAACCGGTCGACGACGAACCGATCCTTGAGGAAGACGAGGACCAGGCGTTCGGGTTCTTGACGGACGACGAGCCCGCGAGTAAGTCATCGGTCAAGGGTTCAGAAGATAGCCGCCTGGGCGACTTCCTGAGCCAGCTTGGCCGAGACTGACGTCTCCCGTTCTCTCACCCACTCAAGGGCTGTTTTCAATGCAGGACGACGCGCAGGAATTGCTTCGCCTCAGCCACCAGCTTCTTACCGCGATCGATGGCGGGGACTGGGACACGTACACCGAGCTTTGTGACGCGTCGCTGACCTGTTTCGAGCCGGAAGCCGGAGGACACCTCGTCTCCGGTCTCGACTTCCATCGCTTCTACTTTGAGGATCGCGGCAATCACTCCACCGGACGGGCGAAGCAGTCGTCGATGACGTCGCCGTCGGTTCGCCTGATGGGAGACTCGGCCGTCGTAACCTACGTGCGCCTAGTCCAGGTTTACGAGGACGGGAGGTACGTGAGTTCCGCCGCGGAAGAGACGCGGATCTGGGAGCGGCAGGACGGCACTTGGCGGCACGTGCATTTTCATCGCTCGAAACCAGGCGAGATCGAGTGATATTCCCTGCCGAAGCGAGTCTCGAAGTCCAGCGGCCGCTTGCGATTCTCGTGACGGGCGATCTTTTTCTGGGCAGCCGCCTCAAGGCGTTCGCCGAGAATGCCGGTTATCGCGTCATGACCGTCGCCGGCTGTGATCGCGCCATTGCCCTTTCGTCAGAACATCCCGACAGAATCGTGCTGGACCTGACGGCTCCACGGATGAACGTCGAGAGCGTCGTTGACGGCTATGCGGGCTTCGTTCCCGATCGGATCGCTGCTTACGCTCCGCATGTTCGGACCGATTTGCTTCGGGCCGCACGCGCCGCCGGCCTTCGTTCCGTCTTCACTCGAAGCCAACTCGATATCGAACTGCCGCGCTGGCTCGCACAATAGGAGCAAAGCTATCGCGACGCGCTCAGGCCGAACGCTTGCTGCAAGCTCTTCACGGCGACTTCGCCCTGCTCGATGGCGACGACGGCGCTGATGCGAATTTCGCTCGTGTTGATGAGTTGGACGTTCACGTTCGACTCGGCGAGCGCGCGGAACATTCGCTCGCCGACGCCCGTGTGGCTGCGAAGTCCGATGCCGGCGACGCTCAGCTTCGCGATCTGCCGGTCATGCTGCAGTTCGGCCTCGGGCCAGGGCTCCATCACCTCGCGCACAAGCAGCAAGCAACGATCGATATCTTCCCGCGGAACGGTGAACGAAATGTTCGTATGTCCGTGATGGCTGACGTTCTGCACGATCATATCGACCATCACGCCGCCTTCGGCGACCGCCTCGAAGATTCGTGAGGCGACGCCCGGAACGTCCGGAAGCCGTGTCAGCGTGACGCGCGACTGGCTGGCGTCTAAAGAGACTTCGCTGACGACGATGTCTTCCATCGCCGCGAGTTGCGCGACGATCTCGCGTTCGCGAGCCGCCGCATCCGCGACGACATGAACGCCGGTAGTTGACTGCTGCCGCCAGCCCACGCCTGGAGGCGCGGTCTCGGGCTGGTCGAGACCGAAGCCTTCATGCACGGCCCGCACGGCGTCGGCCGCCTGGTCGCGATCAACGAGCACGCTGATCTTGATGTCGCTGGTGGTCACAAGGCCGATATTGATCCCGCGATCGGCGAGCGTGCGAAACATTTGTGCGGCGACGCCCGTGTGCGTTCGCATGCCGCTGCCGACGGCTGAGACCTTCGACAAATTCGTGCCGTGGCGGACCTTTCCGGCGCCCAATTCCTTCACGGCTTGTTCCGCCGCCGTGAGCGCCTCGGCGAGATCCTCCTCCGGCACCGTGAACGAGACTTCCGCCCTGCCGTCGGTGCTCGCATCCTGAACCACCATGTCGATCGGGATCTTCCGTTCGGCCATACGCGAGAAGATCTGGTCCATCACCCCCGGCCTGTCGGGCAGGTCGGCGAGCGTGACTCGAACCGTGTCCTTCACGAGGGCGACGCCCGTGACGACGCGCTGCACCTGATCGGACTCGGCAGCGATCAAGGTGCCGCTGCCATCCGACTGCGAGGGCTTCACGACGAGCGGCACGTCGTATTTCTTCGCGAACTCGATCGACCGGGAATGCATCACACCCGCGCCGAGACTCGCAAGTTCCAGCATCTCGTCGTAGGCGATCCGTTCGATCTTCCTGGCTGCGGGGACTAACCTGGGATCGGTCGTGAATACGCCTTCGACGTCGGTATAGATTTCACATCGACTCGCTCGCAGCACGGCCGCGAGCGCCGCCGCCGTCGAATCGCTTCCACCGCGACCAAGCGTCGTGATGTTCGCTTCAATATCGACGCCCTGGAAGCCGGCGACGATCACGATCTTGCCTGCATCGAGAGCCTTACGCATGCGATCGGTCGAGATCGATTGGATGCGGGCCTTCGTGTGAGAGTTGTCGGTCACGATGCCGACCTGGCCGCCGGTGAAGCTGATCGAACCGACGCCCAGGCTATGCACAGCCATGGCCATCAAGGCGACGGATTCCTGCTCACCCGTCGAAAGGAGCATATCCATTTCGCGGGGGGGCGGACGGTCGGTGATCTCGGCCGCCAGCGACACGAGCTCATCGGTCTTGTGGCCGCGCGCACTCACGACGACGACGACCTGATGGCCCTCCTGTTGCGCCGAGACCGCTCGGCGAGCGGCGGCCTTCAACTTGGTGGCATCGGCGACGCTGGTGCCGCCGAATTTCTGCACGATAATCGACACAGTGTCCTCGGCGATCGCGAACTCAAGCGGAATCGAGCACAGGGGGGCGGCTCATCGCGTTGGCCGCCGGCGCGATAAGCTATCAGAAACAATCGCACAAGCGAATCAAAGGAAACGCCTCGGCGGGACGCCTGACGGAGGTTGTGGAGATACGGCTTCAGTCGGGATTGGCCGCTTGATGACGCCGGCCAAGCTCGTAGAACGACGTGCCCAGATGCTCCCACCACTCATACGCCGCGTAGACGGGCGAAGCGTACACATCGAGTGCATCCTGTGTAATCCACCCTCGTCCGGCTGCGTATCCCAAGGGAGCAATCATGCAGGGCAGGGCGATTGCACGTTAACGCGTTATCCCAGCAGGACTTGTTCGAGGTAGGCTTGGTCCCAGCCGGCGGTGAGGCGTTTGTTCTTGATGCCGACCTTCAGCGTCGTTTCGTTCTTGAGCAGGCT
>JACCRE010000144.1 GCA_013813775.1 Planctomycetaceae bacterium | reverse complement strand
GTTCTAAGGACTGGAGTTGTCGTGATGGTTCGCGTCGAGCTGCCGGACGGAGCGATCGTCGAGGCGGAAGAAACTGAAAGCCCCTTGGACATCGCCGGCCGGCTGGGGGCCCGTCTCAAGGCCGCGGTGCTGGCGGCTCAAATCGACGGCACGACCGTCGATGCGGTCCGCCCCTTCGGCGAGGTCGTTGCAGCGGGAACCGATCGGCCCGTCAAGCTGCGGTTGCTCACCGATCGCGACACCGAGGCTCTCGGAGTCCTTCGACACAGCGCGGCACACGTCATGGCCCGCGCGGTGATGCGCCTCTTCCCAGACGTCCAACTCGCGTTCGGCCCCACCACCGCCAGCGGATTCTATTACGACTTCGACCTGCCCCGACCGATCCGCGAAGAGGATTTCGCGGCGATCGAAGCCGAGATGAAGCGGATCGTCGACGACGCCGAGCCGTTCGAACGATTCAACCTGCCTCGCGAGGAAGCGCTGTCCTTCTGCGAAGGCTTGAAGCAAGGCTTCAAGGTCGAACACATCGGCGGCGGCCTGAAGGAGCATCCGACCCTCGGCTTTTATCGCCAGGGCGAGTTCGTCGATCTTTGCCGCGGGCCGCACATCCCCGACGCCGGCCGGATCAAGGCCTTCAAGGTCGTGAGCGTCGCCGGCGCGCATTGGAAGGGCGACCAGGGCGGCCGACCGCTCCAGCGGCTCTACGGCACCGCCTTCTTCAGCAAGAAGGATCTCGACGCCTATCTCGAGCAGATCGAGGAAGCGAAACGCCGCGATCATCGCGTGCTCGGCAAGCGGATGGGTCTGTTCCACATCGACCCCGATGTCGGCCAAGGTCTCGTGCTCTGGCTGCCGAAGGGAGCCATGATCCGCGGCACCCTCGAAGAGTTCTTGAAGAAGGAACTCATCCGCCGAGGCTACGAGCCGGTCTACAGCCCGCATATCGCGAAGTTGTCCTTGTACGAGACGAGCGGGCACTTCCCGCACTACAGGGAATCGCAGTTTCCGCCGATGGGTGACAATGCGCTGGAGGAGCCTGTCAAGCGTCACTTCGCGTACTTGGAAGTACTGAAGAACTGGTATTCGGCAAGTGAGGACAAAGATGGCGTCCTTGCTTCGGCTAAGAATTACGACGAGGCCATGCAGAAAGACATCGGGGCTTTTTCAGCCGAAGGCAGCAAGCTCGCAGAGAAAGTTTCCGCTGAACCCAGCTTCGAAGGAAAGCTCTTTGTCCTCCGCCTGTGGCTGAGCGAGCAGGATAAGTACCTGCTCAAGCCGATGAACTGCCCGCATCATGCGATGATGTATAAGTCGCGGCCGCGGAGCTACAAGCAGTTGCCGCTGCGTCTCGCCGAGTTCGGCACCGTCTACCGACATGAGCAATCCGGCGAATTGAATGGGATGCTGCGCGTCCGGGGGCTGACCCAGGACGACGCGCATCTCTTCTGCACTCCCGAGCAGGTCGAGCAGGAGTTCCGCGACACCCTCGAATTGACCCGTTTCGTGCTGGAGAGCGTCGGGCTGCACGATTATCGGGTTCAGCTTTCGGTGCGCGATCCCGGCAGCGACAAGTACGTCGGCAGCGAGGAGAACTGGGCGACCGCCGAGGCGGCGCTGCGAAAGGTGCTCACCGAAAGCGGCCTGAACTTCGTCACCGCCGAGGGCGAAGCCGCCTTCTACGGTCCGAAAGCCGATTTCATGGTGCGCGATGCGCTCGGACGCGAATGGCAGCTTGGCACGGTCCAGTTGGACTATAACCTGCCCGAGCGATTCGGCCTCGAGTACATCGGTGCCGACAATACACCGCACAGGCCGGTGATGATCCACCGTGCGCCGTTCGGTTCGATGGAGCGCTTCGTCGGGATGCTGATCGAGCACTTCGCGGGCGCGTTTCCGCTGTGGCTGGCTCCCGAACAGATTCGGGTGTTGCCTCTGTCGGAGAAAACGAACGAGGACGCCGATCGGATCACTGCGAAGCTGCGGGACGCCGGCTTCCGAGCCGTGTGCGACAAGCAGGACGCCAAGTTGCAGGCGAAAATCCGCGAGGCGCAGCTCGACCTGATCCCCTACATGTTCGTCGTCGGCCCGAAAGAGGCGGCTGCGGGAGCCGTCGCCGTCCGTGATCGTATCGAAGGCGACCTTGGCGCGATGCCACTTGAAGCGGCGATCGAGAAGCTGCGAGCGGAAGTGGATGCTCGCACTGTGCGACAGGTTGCGAAGCCGAGCACGGTGGCCGTCGCGTCGGCCGGTGAGGCGAACGAGTATTGAGGAATGTGTGACTTACGAAGTTTAGCCGCGACCGAAGGAAGCGCTCCCTTCGGTCGCGGCTAAACGATTCGAACTACGCAGCGCGTCGTATTTCCTTCGCAGCGTGTCGTCCAACGTGGTTAATCCGGGCATACACGTCGTTCAGCACCCAGTGGAAGGCGATGAGGTGGATGCTCTCGACCATGCCCATGTCGTCGAGCGGCACGTGCAGGTTGTCGTGCGAGATCTTCGCGAGCGTGCCGCCGGTGTAGCCGGTGATGCCCCAAGTGCGCAGACCCTTGGCGTTGGCCCACTCGACGGCCCGCAGGATATTCGCACTGTTGCCGCTGCCGCTGATGGCGATCAGCACATCGTCGGGCGAGGCGAAGTTCTTGAGCTGCTCGACGAAGATGCGATCAAAGCCTTCGTCGTTGCCCCACGCCAGGATATAGGGCGTGTTGTCGGTCAGGCTCAGCACCTTGAGCCGCTTCACGGCGTCGTTGGTGAAGTCCTTGCGGTCGAGCGAGCTTTTGCCGAGATCCTCGCACAGGTGCGACGAGTTCGAGCCGCTGCCGCCGTTGCCGCAAATGAAGACGAACCGTCCGTCTTCGTAGGCGTCGAAGATCTCCTGCCCGAGGCGTTCGATCGCACCCAGGTCGAGCTTGTCGAATTCGGCCGCGCAGCGGTCGAGATATTCACGCGGCGAGAGATGAACGCCGAGCATGTCGCGGTCCTTCGCGATGCGATCGAGAGGTATCGGTGGAGCGTCGAAAGTTAGCAGAAACCGCCGGGGTGGGGCTAGAGCGCTAGTCGATCGTCAGGCGGGAGCCGGACCTACTCGTGAGTGAACGCGGCCGTCACATCGATGGCGAGGCCGTCGAGCAGGACCGAGCGGGCCGTCTCACCGGCGGCGTAGCGACCTGCCGCGCGGTATTCCGTCGCTCCGGAGTCGAGCGTGAAGATCGTCAACGTGAGATCGCGGGGGTCGGCGATCCAGTATTCCGCGATGCCGGCGGCGGCGTACTCCCGCTTCTTCTTCACCAGATCGCGTGCGGGATCATCCTCGCTGACGACCTCGACGACCAGGTCGGCGGATTCCCAATAGCGTCCTTTGCGTTGCGAGAATTTTTCCTGCCGAAGGAAGGACACGTCCGGCTCGCGGAATTTGCGGCGCCGAGTTCGCACCCGCAGACCGCAAAAGTAGACCTTCCCGAGTTGTCGCGGCCGGACATAATCGCGAACGGCATCGTAGAGAAAGGCGACGATGTCTTGGTGGAACTCGGTCGGCATCGGCAGGAACTCCAATCGGCCGCGGTCGTATTCGACTCGTCCCTCCGGCTCCAGGTCGAGATACTCGCGGATCGTCCAGTCTCCCTGATGAGGAAAGAACTGCGCCATCTCCCAGGTCGGCTCGCCGCGTTGCGAGCGAACCGCTTCGGCGTCGTCGAGCGGGATCCTGGCCATATCTGAACCCTTTGCGGCGTGTCTTTTCGTAGATCAGTATAGCAGTCGCACGAAGCCGCCTGATGCCTGAACGGCAAACGGCCGGCGTTCTTCTATCGGTGCGCCCGAGAAACCTTACCGCAAGACCGTTGCGACGATATATCACCCAAGGCTGATTTACGGTTCGGGAACGCTTGGAGCCACCGGCGGGCTGACGCCCGCCGCTCGCTTTCAAGCGTGTCGGGCCACGATGAAAATACCAGTGCGTGAAATCTTCCTTACGTCACGGCGTGAAGTCGGCCCCCTTCTTCAGATCGCAGCACAAAAGCGCCAGCAGATTCGCCGCATGGTCGAGATCCTTCGTGCTCACGACTTCGACGGCGCTGTGCATGTAGCGGTTCGGGATGGCGACGATGCCGGTCGCCGGGCCGGAGCGGGTGAGTTGCAGGGCGTTCGCGTCGTTGCTGGCGCCTTGAGCGAGCGATGCGACCTGGATCGGGATCTCATTCGCTTTCGCCAGCCCGACAAGCGTCTCGAACAGCACCGGGTTGACGTTTGGACCCCGGAAAACGACCGGGCCGCCGCCGAGTTCGACTTTTCCGTGCTCGTTCTGGTCGCTGTCGGGCGTATCGGTGGCGTGGGTCACATCCACGGCAATCGCGACCTGCGGGTCGATGGTGTAGGCGCTGGTCCTCGCGCCGCGGAGGCCGATTTCCTCCTGCACCGTCGAGACCGCGAAGACGCCGGCCTTAGGTGATTTCGCCGCCGCTCGCTGGGCCGCCGTCAGCACGACCCAGACACCCACGCGATCGTCCATGCCGGGGCCTGAAATCAGGTCGCCGCGCATCTTGCGCAGGCCGAGCTTCAACGTGACGGGATCGCCGATGCGCACGAGATCGTTGGCCTCGCCGCGTCCTTTCACGCCGATGTCGAGAAACAGATCCTTCATCTTAGGGACTTTGTTCCGCTCGTCGTCGCTCAGCAGGTGAATGGCCTTGCGGGCGATCACGCCGGGGATCGGTCCATTCGCGGTCCAGACGACCATCGCCTGACCGATGAGCTGCTGAATATCCCATCCGCCGACGGGGGCCACTCGAAGAAAGCCTTTGTCATCGATGTGCTTGACGACGAGGCCGATCTGGTCGCAATGCCCCGCCAACAGCACGCGCGGCGTGCCCGACGGATTGACGGCGCAGGTGACGTTGCCGTGCCAGTCGGTCGATGTTTCGGCGAATCGGCTGCCGAACTCGCGAACGACGGCCTGAATCGGCCGCTCGTAGCCAGAAGGGCCGGGAGCCGTCAGCAGCGATTCGAGCAGCGTATTCGATTCGGCATCCATTCCTGCATCCTGGGAAACTGAGCGTGTCGTTCCGCGATTATTGCCGCAATTCAGCGAGTCTGTCACCGTCCACGAAAGCCGTTGCCGGAAATGTATCGTTCTTCGGTGGAATAGATTTGACCTTTTTGATGGGTCGCGTTACCGTGATAGCCGCGCGATGGTCGCAAGAATCGCGAGACGTGCCGGAAGCGCGTCACGCGGAACTACAAGGAGGTCGGCAAAGATGCGCGAGCCGTTGAAGGCAGCGGAACGACCGGTTCGAGGACGAAAGTCGGACTTGGTTGTCGAGAGCGTCGAGCGGGTCGTCCGGATGCGAACCGGCGGCATGATCCGCGGGCTGCACGTCGAGGTCGGGGAGGGCCGCGTCACGCTGACCGGTCGGACCTCGTGCTTCTACAACAAGCAGTTGGCGACGCACGCCGCGCTCGAAGCCCTTGTCGGACAAACCCTCAGCAATCTCATCGAAGTCAACTGATGTCGGTGATCGCTTCCAGGTGTTTTATGACCCGACCGGCGTTTCCTGCGAATCTTCGTGCGACTTCGCGGCTGTGAAAGGCTTCTCCTGGCCTCGCAGCAGTCGGCCGATGTTGTCGCGGTGGCGAAACACGATCAGGCCGGGGATGGCGACCGCGAATGTCGCCAACGGCCAGTTCTCGCGCGACAGCGGGTCATTGAGTGCCAGGGCGAAGACCGCATAAACGATCGCGGCGACCATCGAACTCAGTGAGACGACCCGCTTCACTGCGAAGACGATCGCGAAAGCCGCGACCGCGGCAAGCGCGGCGGGCCACGCCAGCACGATCGCCACACCCGCTCCCGTCGCTACGCCTTTGCCGCCGCGAAACTTAAGCCAGACGGGGAAGACATGCCCCAGAACGGCGGCGGCACCGCAGGCCACCATCGCCGGGCTATTCCAATCCTCCGGCAGCCGCATCGCTAATGGAACGAATGCCCCGGCGACTCCTTTCAAAAGGTCGCACAGCAGGCAGATGAGCCCCCATTCGCGACCGAGCGTCCGTCCGACATTCGTCGCACCGATGTTGCCGCTGCCGGCCGTTCGCAGGTCGATGCCGTGGCCATATTTGGCGATCAGCCATCCGACCGGGATCGAGCCGACGATGTACGCAGCGGCGATGGAGATCGTGAGACCGAGGCCGGAAGTCATTCGGGCGTCCAATTCATGAGGAGAGCCCGCAGCCTATCTCTCGCAGCCCGGCGGCCGCAACCGCGTCACGCCGCGCGGCTCGTCAGGCGACCGCGCGCTCGCATGATCTCGTCATAAACGGAAACGATCGCGTCGACGTTCCGATCAAGCGTGTTGGCGAGCATGCTCTCGCGTGCGGCGATCCCGGCAGCGGATCTCGTTGCGGCAGACGACCAGCGCATCATGGCCGCGGCGAGCGTCACCACATCCGACGGATCGTCGAGAACGTCGCCGCAGACACCTGGCGTGACGAGTTCGCCCGCGCCGTTGAACCGGCTCGTCACGACCGGCAGTCCGCAGGCCAAGGCTTCCAGAAGCACGAGGCTGCACGGGTCGTACCAGGTCGGCTGCGTGTAGACGTCCGCCGCTGCGTAATAGGGGGTCGGATCATCGACCGCACCGACGAAACGCACCCGGCCTTCAACGCCGAGTCGCTGTGACAAACGCTCGTAGCGCGCAATTCGCTTGCCGCCGACCACGGCGAGAACGGCGTTCTGCCCGGCCGCCTGCAACAGCGCCATCGCCCGGAGCAACGCCGGCACCCCTTTGAGTTCGAGGTTGTGAGCGACGATCAGGTGCAGGGTCTGTTCCGGTGAGACTGTGAGTTGCCTGCGAACGACATCGCGGTGAAGCGCTCTCGATTCCGGAGAGAACCTTTCGGTGTCGACGCCGTTGTAGACGAGCCGGATCTCGGAATCGCGGAGACGATGATGCCGCTCGAGATCGTTTCTGACCATCTTCGAGATCGCCAGAACGACCCGCCACGGGCGGTCGGCGGGCGGGCTCGAATACTGCCTCTCACAGAGGGCGTCGAACTCTCGATAACGTGGCAGCATCTTCGCGGCCATCCGCCTGATCGGTCTCGCCCAGCGAGGCGAGAGGTTCAGATTCTGCGAGTTGGCCGCGATCCGTGATCCGCCGTGCGGCTGGAGCACGTCGCAATACCAGCCGAAGCCCATGTCGTGAATGACGTCGAGATCAAGCCCGCACAACAGATCGGCAGCGGCATCGGCGAGTTTCAGTCGTGACGAGATGGCGGGCAGCTCGTGCGGCGTCAGGCCGGGACGAAGTTCCCTCTCGGCGATGCTTCGAGCGACGACATGCACCTCGTGGCCGCGCGAAAGCAGGCCGTCGGCAAGTTGCGCCGTCCACTGCTCGACGCCGCCGAGGCGGCGATCGAAGCGGTCAAGCACGAGTCCGATTCGCATGGCGATTCACAGAAATGGCCGGCCCATCGACCGAAGGACTAATGACAACATTGCGGCGACGAGGACCAATCGCGATATGGTCCATGTTTCTTCTCAAGCGAGGCCGCTCGTCGCAAGACCGACCGCGCAAAACGCTTCGCCCGCTGGTCCAATCGAGTCCGGCCGAGGTACGCCAGGAAGAACCTCAGGCGGGCGGAAGAGCCGATCAGCCGCGGATGGCTTGAGTACGCCAGTTGCGCGAGATCCTTCACGATCCACCGTCGTCGCAGCAGCGCCGGCCAACGTTGAACGCGCTGCAGGTCGATCAGATTGACGGCGAACTCGCCGGGATGTGTCTCGTGAATGAAAAAATGGCACGTGTAGAAGTCGCGATGGTTGAAGCCCAACCTGTGAAGTCGCGCGGCGACTGCGGCGACGCGAGCGACAAGTGTGCGAAGATCAGGCTCGTTCGATCGCTTGAAACGGCGCGGCAGAAACAGGTCGAGTTGCTCAAAGCCGCTGAGCTCGTCCGTCAGAAAGGCCGCGATCAGCGTTCCGTCGGCGCGCAGCCTTTCGCCATACGCGGCGACCGTCATCGTCGGCACGCCGAGCCGCGCCAATCGCTCGGTCTGTTCGGCCTCCATTCTGGCAGGGGTCGATGGTGCCGCGAAATTCAGCCGTGCACGCAGTCGTGTTCCCAGTGTGCGGACGTGGTGCTTCTTCAGATAGAGCGTTCGCGGCTGCCCGTGATCGGCGAGGTCGAGTCGCCAGTTTTCCCGGTTTTTCAGTCGCCGCAACGCTGTGCCGTTTTGCGTGTCGAACAGGGAGTCGCAGTCCGCAAGACCGTGCTGCGTCAACAACTCGATGAAGGCCGAGTGAACTCGGAACACTTGCCGAGAAGAGCGAGCTATTTGCGAGAGGGAAACGGACATGGAGTTTCCAGCGGAGCAGACGCGGAGTTCTAACGCATGTCGGGCGGCGGGAACCGGACGCCTGTCGCGATCATTCTGTCGCCTTACGCGGCGTCGCGCAGGCGACGATGCAGCACGGTCTGTACGGCTTCAAAGACGCGATCGACCGAAAGATCGACCATACACTTATGGTGGCCCAACGGGCACACTCGCTGTTGGCACGGACCGCATTCGACGGGAACCTGCAAATGCACGGCATCCTTTGAAAAGGTTTCGCTCCAGGCGATATGGGTCGGGCCGAACAAGGTGACGGCCGGAACGCCAAAGGGAGCCGCGAAGTGCCGAGGACCGCTGTCGGTCGTGACCAACAGACTGGAAGCGCGAACCGCGGCCTTCGTCAGACCGATCGACAGGATTTCATCGGCCAGTGACGCGACAAGCGGATGACTTGCGAGACGCACGATCTCTCTCGCTTGATCCCTTTCCGCTGGACCGCACAGGACAAGCGTGAGATGCCCCAGCTCGCCGCCGATGCGCTGGGCCAGCGTCGCAAAGTGCTGCGTAGGCCAGTGCTTCCCCGAACCGAAGGCTCCGCCGGGATTCAACGTGATCAATGGTCGCGATTGCAATTCGTGTGGGAGCGAACGCCGGAACGTTTCGAACCGCTGTTCATCGTCCGGGAGGACGGCGATTTCCGCCTTTCGCGAAAGCTCCTCGCAGCCGAGATGTGCCGCGATTCGCAGATATTCATCGATGACCGGGTGCGGAACATCACGCGGCTTCGGAGTCAGCGCGTCCGTCAACAGCCGTCCGCGACGATCACGCGAGAAGCCGATGCGGCGTTTGGCGCCAGAAACGAATGCAAGACCGGCCGTTCGCAGCGAGTTCGGAAAGAGGATCGCGACGTCGAACGCCTCCGCGCGAAGCCGCAGGGCGAAGCGCAGGCCCCGCTGCCAGGGATCGCTGCCGCGCGGCGAGTGGATGAGCACGCGATCGACGAGCCCGGTTCCGGCAAGAACCTCGTCGATCGGTCGCCGCAGCACTGCCACGATTTCGGCGTCGCGATGATGATTTCTGATCGCCCGCAGGGCCGGCGTCGCCATGACGGCGTCACCCACCCAGTTCGGCAGAAAAACGGCAAGCTTCATCGGCGAAAGGGCTGTCTGGAACGCGGATTCAATGAGCGGCCTTCACCCGAATGGGTCAACCGGCTTTGCGGTGCCGCTCGGGGAGATTCGTTCCGCGAATCGCTCGAACGAGGTTGGTGGTGCTGACGCCGGGAACGACTCCCAACGGTTTCACGAGTCCGCCGTAGCCCTCGACGATCTCCCAGCCGACGATTTCCTGCTTCGAATAGGTGCCGCCCTTGCAGAGGACATTCGGGCGAAGCCGCTCCAACAGCCGCGTGGGCGTCGGGTCGTCGAACAGAATGACGTAATCCACGGCTTCGAGCGCAGCGAGCATCGCCGCCCGCTGGTCCTCTGACACGATCGGCCGATCCGGGCCTTTGTCGAGGCCGCGGACGCTGCTGTCGCTGTTGACGGCGACGACGAGGCAGTCTCCCTCTTGTGCCGCTTGTCGCAGCGACGCCACATGGCCGGCGTGCAAGAGATCGAAGCACCCGTTCGTGAACACGATCTTCTGACCGAGCCGCTGCCGTGCCTCAACGTGCCGGGCGAGTTCTTCGGTGCTTGTCACGACCTTGTCGCCCTCGCCGCCGCGATGATGGGCCAGCAAGTCACCCAGGATCTCATCGCGACTGATGGGCACGCAGCCGATTTTCTCGACCTCGAGGCCGCCGGCGAGGTTAGCAAGTCGCGCGAGATTCTCTGGCCCGATCCCGGCAGCGGCACCCACTCCGATCATCGCGAGGACCATATCGCCTGCGCCGGTGATGTCATAAACCTGTCGTTTTCGCGTGGGGAGCCGAACCGCGGAGCCGTCCTTCTTGACGACCGCAATCCCGTCGCTGTCGAGCTTGACGAAAATGTGGTCGAGATCGTGCTCGCGAACAAGCTTTCGGCCGGCGGCGAACGCATCGGCGTCATTTCTGATCTCACATTTCGCGGCCCGGCCGGTCTCCAGCCGATTGGGCGTGAGCGCCGTCGCACCGCGGTATCCGGTGCAGTCGCCGGAACTGGACGGATCGACGATGATCGGAATTCGACGCTCGCGCGCCGCTTTGATGAGGCGTTGCACGAGGGCAGGCGTGCAGACGCCCTTGCCGTAATCGCTCACGAGGACGCAACCGAATTCACTCAGCCGCGGTTCGATTGCGGCCCATAACCGTTCAGTGATCGTCTCGTCGATGGGTGTACGGACTTCCCGATCGACCCGCAGGATCTGATGCGGGTGTCGATGTTGCGCCCGGCCGATGTATCGCAGTTTGACCGTCGTGGGGCGCGAGGAATCTTCCACGAGCAGCCCGCAATCGACACCGGCTGCGCTCAGTTCGTTTCGCAGCGTGCCGGCGTCGGCATCGCAACCGGTGACGCTGGCGATGGTGGCACGTGCTTCCAGCCCGCGCAACATGTTGGCGACGTTCGCGGCTCCTCCGAGGCGCACTTCCTGCTTGTCCTCGCGGAGCAGAATGACCGGCGCCTCCTGGCTGATGCGCTCGGCGTCGCCCCAGACGTACCGGTCCAGGATGACGTCGCCCAGCACGAGAATATTCTGGTCGTCCAGACGCTGGACGAGTTCGACGAGCTTGTACGACATGGCTGCCCCGACCTCTGATCGATAGACCGCCGGCGCGAAGCCGGCGGGCGGGGGAATATCGTGCGGAGGGCCGCGACAGGTCAATGCCGCTTCGGGAGAACGGGAGAGGTGAGAACGGAGAAGTGAGAACGAGCTTAAAAGAGCCGCGACCGTTAAGGAGCGCTTCCAGCCGGCTCGGAAGCACTCCCCGACTGTCGCGGCTCGGAAAAGTCATCCCCGACGCCGACTATTCCGCGTCTTTCGGCTTGCCGCGGAGCCGTTTCGTATCCGAGCGTTGCCGCTTGGTCTCGACCCGCCTTCGCTGCGAGCCGCGCGT
The DNA here is from genome assembly GCA_013813775.1 of Planctomycetaceae bacterium. Classification (GTDB taxonomy): domain Bacteria; phylum Planctomycetota; class Planctomycetia; order Planctomycetales; family Planctomycetaceae; genus JACCRE01. The sequence goes on along the minus strand of JACCRE010000144.1, from coordinate 13,615 downwards.
CGGTTTCGTCGCCTTCCGAGGACGTGGTGGAACGAGCACCTCGCGAATCATCTCGACGATGCGCTGTAGGCAATCGTCGAGGTTCTTCTTCTGATCTCGGTAGCGTTGGCCGGCGACGACCAACTCGCCTTCGTTGGTCAGGCGACTCTTGTAGCGCGTCAGAAATCGCTCCTTCATCTCTTCCGGCAAGCTTGGCGACGACGACACCGGCCACCTCACGCGAGCCTTGCTGCTCACCTTGTTGACGTTCTGTCCGCCCGGTCCCCCGCTGCGGACGTACTCGACGTCGAACTCGGCGAGAGGAATGGCCACCGTTCGGCTAACGACCAGGTGCGTTTCGTCGGGCGGAGAAGTCGTCATCGCGTGAGGATCACCCATAGAGCCAGAAGTTCGAGAACAATGCAGACGACCGGTGCCGTGAGGTGCAGCCAAAACATTCGGGTCGAATGATCTCGCGACCAGCCGCGGTAGATGCCGACCACGACCACCCATCCGACGCCGAACGCGAGAAGGCCCAGTGCAAGCCACAGCCGGATGTCGGACACAGGTCGCCCCTCCCTCGGACAGGCGCGTCGCCGCCTGCTATGATCGCACCCGGCCTGCCGGAGTTTTTCTTCTCACGTCATACATTCGATCGTTTTTTCCATGCTCCTCCCCCGCATGTTTCGTCTTCGGCAACGATTCGACGGTCCGAGTGTGACCGATGTCGCTGGCGAAGTCGAACGGCAACTCGCTCAACTTCGGTTGAACGAGCGCGTGAATCCCGGCGAATCAGTTGCGATCACCGCCGGCAGCCGAGGAATCGCGAATATCCCGACGATTCTGAAAGGCACGGTCGACCATTTCCGACGCCTCGGGGCGGTCCCATTCCTTGTTCCCGCGATGGGAAGTCATGGAGGGGCCACCGCCGAAGGGCAGCTCGCTCTGCTGGCCCGCTACGGCATCACGCCGGAGAGCGTCGGCTGCGAGATTCGTTCCTCGATGGAGACGGTGACGGTCGGCACTACGCCGTACGGCTTCCCCGTCCATTTCGACCGCAACGCCTACTCCGCCGACCATGTGTTCGTCGTCAACCGCGTCAAGCCGCATACGAGGTTCGCGGGTGACATCGAAAGCGGCTTGCACAAGATGCTGTTAATCGGCCTCGGCAAGTTCGCCGGGGCGCAGCTCTATCATCGCGCGATCGTCGATCACAGCTTCGATGAAATTCTTCGCGCGGTCGCCGGCCACGTTCTGAAGACCTGCCGCGTGGTCGGCGGCTTGGCCGTCGTGGAAAACGCGTACGATGAGACGGCCCGCATCGCGTCCGTTCGTCCGGAAGAGTTCGCCACGCGCGAAGCCGAGTTGCTCCGTGAAGCGAGAGCCTTGCTTCCCAGGCTGCCCTTCCGCGATTGCGACCTGCTGATTATCGATGAAATCGGCAAGGACGTCAGCGGAGCCGGCATGGACACGAACATCGTCGGCCGCAAATTCGACGACAAGAAGGCCACCGACCGCGACGAAGCGAACTGCAAGCGAATCTTCGTCCGCGGCCTCACGGAAGCCACCGGCGGCAACGCCACCGGCATCGGCATCGCCGACTTCACCAATGAAAGAACCGTCGCGAAGATCGATCGCCGAGCCACCGCCGTGAATTGCGTCACCGGCAGCCACCCCACGGCGGCCGCGATTCCGATCGCCTTCCCAACGGACCGCGAATGCGTCGAAGCAGCCCTCTTAACCTTGGGCCTGGTGGACCCGCCCGACGCCAAGGTGATTCACATCACGAACACCCTGCATCTGGCTGAACTCTGGGCCAGCGAGCGCTACGTTGACGAGGCTGCGGCATTGCCGCACGTTGAAGTCATGTCCGATCCCGCGCCGATCCGGTTCGACGAGACCGACAACCTGCTGTCGGCGGATCGATAGCCAAGGCTTCGTGCGATCGACGCGTCACGATCGGCGAACTCCGCCGCCAGTTGATGTGTCGCACCATCGGCTTTACGCTTGACGCTTCACGAAGGCGGTCGTACCTTCTCAATTGTCCTGAGATCAACGGACCCGTAGCTCAGTTGGTTAGAGCGCTTGCTTGACATGCAAGAGGTCGATGGTTCGAGTCCATTCGGGTCCACTTGACGTAAGTTTCGGTTGAGTCGGCTTTTGCGATTACCTGCCCGGGCTGGGCAGTGCAACCTTCTACCAAGTTCTTACCAAGAACTGGCGGTTGTACACCATGTCCGCGCGACTCCCGAAGCTCTCTCTCCACAAGGCGACCGGCAAGGCCCGCGTCGTCATCGACGGCCGGCACCACTATCTCGGGCCGTTCGGTTCCGATGAGGCGAAAGCCGCCTACGCCAAGCTCATCGACAAGTGGCGACTGCGGCAGAAGTCGCACGAAAACGTCAGTCTGACCATCGGCGAGTTGATCCTGCTGTACGATTCGCACGTCGCGGACTACTACCGGAAGAACGGGAAGACGACGAGCGAGGTCCACGTCATCAAAGCCGCGTTGAAGCCGCTGGCGAAGGGCTACGCTCACACGCCGGCCGTCGAGTTCGGTCCCCGCGACCTGAAAGCCGTCCGGGAAAAGTACGTCAAGGCGGGGTACGCTCGGGGCACCTGCAACGCCTACGTCCGTCGCATCGTCGCCCTGTTCAAGTGGGCCGTATCCGAAGAGTTCGTGCCGGTCGAGATTCACGCGGCGCTCAAGACCGTCGCCGGACTGCGGGCCGGTCGCACGAAAGCTCCCGAACGTCCGCCGGTGCGTCCGGTCGCGATGGTCGAGGTCAACGCGATCTTGCCGCACCTCAACCGGCAACTGCGCGCCATGATCGAATTGCAGATCGCGACAGGCTGCCGACCGGGCGAAGTCTGCATCCTGCGACCGTGCGACATGAATCGTGACGGCGAAGTCTGGGAGTATCGCCCGTCGGCTCACAAGCTGGAGCATCACGGCAAGGCCCGTGTCGTCTACCTGGGGCCGACGCCGCAGCGGGTGTTGACGCCCTGGCTCGATAATCGACCGGCCGAGGCGTTTTGCTTCTCACCGGTCGAAGCCGAAACGGAACGACTGGCGGCGGTGCATGCCGCCCGCACGACTCCGGCGTCGTGCGGCAACTCGCCGGGCACGAACCGAGTCACCAAGCCCGAACGCTCGCCGGGTGAGTGCTACACCACGGCATCCTACGGAACGGCCATCGCCCGCGCCTGCCGAGCGGCAAAGGTCAACGAGTGGCGTCCGAATCGACTTCGGCACGCAAGGGCGACCGACCTGCGGCGACTCTATGGAATCGAGGCCACGCGGACGGTTCTAGGTCACTCGAAAATCAATATGAGCGAGCATTACGCCGAACAGGATGGCGAAGCGGCTCGCCGGGTGATGGCGGAAGTCGGTTGAGGCGGTAAAATCAACACGTTGTCGGGTGCGGAGTAGCTACCGCATGACTGGCAGCCGGCGGGATGCTTTCCTTCCCCGGCTGCCGGTCGACCCGACGGAGGGGAAAGCACAATGCAAGCGGTTTACGCTCTCTGTATGCACGCGGTGCGTTATCGCGATGCGCTCCGGCAGGCGGTCGACGACGACGCCACGGACCCGGAAGAGAAGTCTCTGCTCGACATCTGGCGACGTGAAGGCGGGTTCCTTCCGATGGGGAAGTCGCGAATGCTGGCGGATGATCCGGAAGCCGCAGCAGCATGGCAGGCGACCTACTCCGCAGCAGTCGCGGAGGTGAGCGCGTTGCCAGCAGCATCGTTTCTCTTGGCGAAGCTGGAACGGCTCGCGAATGCTCGTGAATCGGCACGCGATGCGGTCGAGTTCGCCTATGAGCAAGGCCGGCGCTCGCTCGACGTGAGCGAGATCAATGCCGCCTTATCTGACCTGCTGCGACACGTTCCAGACGACGTGGCAGCGGTGAGCATCGACGACATCATTCCCGATCTGAACGACCTTTTCTGGGCGCTCCTGAACGCCGCAGCGAAGATGGACGGTGGCACGAATGACGCTGTGGTCGAGAAGGCCGGTCAAAAGCCGGGGAACAGCGACGCGAAGCGTGCGATGGCGACGCTTCGCCAGTTCAAGCTGCTCGACAAAGAGAATCTGCTAACGCCGTGGGGTCGGCTCGTGCTTTCCCGTCAGTCGAACTAAAAGTATGCACTGAGTACGTACCGACTTTCGCGGCTCTGGTGCGGAAACTCCTTTCAACGCTGTTCGTTTTACGAACCATGTTGACGGGAGTTTTTTCGTGTCTGATTCGCTTGAGATGATCGATCCGACGGCAGACGACTTCTGCCTGCTCAGTGATCTCCTGAAGATGCTTCCGCACCGGCCTTCCCCGCCGGTCGTTAGCCGCTGGGTGCAGCGTGGCACGCGCGGCGCACGGCTGCGGACGTTGAAAGTCTGCGGCCGGCACATGACGAACCGCAGAGAGTTCGTCCGCTTTCTTCGCGCTCTCGAAACGGCTCCCGTTGAGCCGCCGCGCGACGAGTTTATCGAGCGGCAACTGGCAGCGGCCGGCTACGTCTAAAACGCCGAAACCCACCGACGCGGATCGGTGGGCTCGGGCGATTCTTCAACCGGCGGGCGGCCGGTCTCTCAACTGAAAACATTATACCAGTGGTCACAGCGACTCACTACGACCCCGTTGGCGAATTGCTCGGGAAGTTGAGCGGTGTTCTGCCGGCGGGCGACGATCAATGGGTCGCTCTCTGCCCCGCGCATGAGGATAGCCGGCCGAGCCTTTCCATCGGTCGCGGCGATGACGGCCGGGCGCTCGTCACCTGTCACGCAGGATGCAATCCGGCGAGCGTGGCCTATGCGGTCGGATTGACCGTGGGTGACCTGTTCCAAGACAGACGGAAGCCGGGGGACGGTCCGAAGATTGTCGCGACCTACGACTATCGAGACGAGCACGGCGAACTGCTCTATCAGGTCGTGAGACGTGAGCCGAAAGACTTTCGGCAACGGAAGCCGAAGCCGGGCGGCGGGTGGGAACACAGCATCAAAGGCGTTCGACGCGTACTGTATCGTCTGCCGGAACTGCTGGCGTCGGATTCCAAAACCGATGACGTAATTCTCTGCGAAGGTGAAAAGGACGTTGACCGAGCACGGCAAGCCGGATTCGTTGCGACATGCAATAGCGGCGGGGCTGGCAAGTGGCCGTCAGATTGCAACGAGCATCTTCGCGGCCGGTCGGTCGTCATCATCATCCCGGACAGCGACAAGCCGGGGCGTGATCATGCCGCAGCCGTTGCGAAAAGTCTCGAGGGAATCGCCCGGTCGATTCTCATCGTCGAACTGAAAGATATCGTCGGCGACGGCTATCGACCGATTGCGAAAGACCTTTCGGCATGGTTCGACGACGGGCACACGGCCGACCATCTTCGCGGCCTCATTCGAGCGGCGGGGCCGACGGCGAAGCTCATCGAAGCATCGGCGGCTGTTCCCCCGTGGGTGCCGTTCCCGACCGACGTTCTACCGTATCCGTTGGCCGAGTTCGTCCGGGCATCGGCTGCGGCGATCGGTTGCGATGAAGCCCTAGTGGCGTTGCCGCTGCTTGGGGCGCTCGCCGGCGCTGTCGGCAACGCGCGACGGGTGAAGCTCAAAAGAACGTGGTCAGAACCAGCGGTGCTATGGGCTTGCACCATCGGAGATTCTGGGGGCCACAAGTCGCCCGGATTAGAGGCCGGGTCGCGGCCAGTTTTTGACCGCTTTCGCGAAGCCAGACGCGAGTTCAAGCAAGCGCTCGCCAAGTGGCAAGAGGCGATGGAAACATGGAAGGCGGCCGGTGCCGAAGGACCGGAACCGGAAGAACCGAAGCTGCTCGCGCCGTGGATTGACGATGCGACGATTGAAGCCGTCGGGGCCATCCTCGTGGAGAACGAGCGGGGCACAATGGTCATTGCGGAAGAACTGGCCGGCTGGTTCGGCTCGCATGACCAGTACCGCAGCAGTAGCAAAGGCGGCGATTCGGCGAAGTGGCTGCGGATGCACGGCGGTCGCGAGCTGCGAATTGACCGCCGCACCGGGACACCACGAACGCTCTACATTCCGTTCGCTTCGGTCTCGCTCACCGGCACGATTCAACCCGGCATCCTGCGGAAGCAACTGACGGCAGACAATCGAGCCAGCGGCATGGCTGCCAGGCTGCTCTTTGCGTGGCCACCACGGCGACCGATTCGCTGGAACGATGCCGAAGTCGATGAAGAAACGACCGAAGCCGTGGCGGACCTGTTTACCTGGCTCTACGGTCTCGACTTGTGGACCGACAGCAAGGGCGACCGCAAACCATCGCTCGTGCCGTTGGCGGATGACGCGAAATCGCTCTTTCGCGAGTTCGTCAACGACCACGGCGAAGAACACGCGGGGCAGTCCGGTGACCTCGCTGCGGCATTCTCGAAGCTCATCGGCTACGCGGCTCGATTCGCTCTGCTGTTCGCTCTCGTGCGGATGCACACTCGCGAGACTGACGAGCCGTTCGAGCAAGTCGACCGGCAGAGCATGGCGGACGGCATCGCCCTGGCTCGCTGGTTCTCTCAAGAGGCCATCCGGGTCTACCGACTGATCGACGCCGGGCAAGAGGAACAGGACCGGACGGACCTGCTCGATTGGATCAGACGTCAAGGCGGCTCCGTCACTCCGCGCGACGTTGCACGCAAAGGTCCGGCAAGCTGCCGAGCGGCGGGCGAAGCCGAGAAGTCGCTCCGCGATCTAGTGGCGCGGGGATTGGCCACGGCGGCTCTCGTGCAGCCTGACGGACCCGGACGCCCTGCCGAGACTTTCACACTCACAAGCTAATGCGACCCGTGCGACACAATTCAACAGACCCCCCCCCCGGAAACGGCAAAAACAAAGGCGAAACTGAATTGTGTCGCATGTCGCATGAGAAGAACAAATCAAAAGAAGGCGTGGAAAGTGTCGCGTCGCTCTTAAGCGATTTTTTCTCTCTCTCTTAATTACCAATTCTATGGCCCTGACAGATTTCTATGCGACGTGCGACATGCGACACAATTCAGTTTACCCAATGTTTTTAGTGATTCGACGGCGACAAATCGAATTGTGTCGCACGACCCCGAAAGGAACGACCCCCGACGATGACCACGAACATTTCGGAACCAGGCGTCAAAAAGCCAGGACGACCACCAACGCACTCCCGCGAGTACCTGAATCGGCTCCGGGACTACTACCACCACTGCGGCCGACCGCTCACCAGCGATCGTAGCGTGAGGAACAAAGCCGACTCGCTCCGCGCGATTGCAGTGCTATTCGGAGATAAGTCAGCTCTGCTCCGCGCGATTGAGGCATTCCCGCCGTTAAGGCACCTCGCCGATCCGTCCACCGGGCACCTTGCCGAAACGCTACTGGCGCGGCTCGGCAGAATCCGCGACGATGACTCACTGATTCAGACCGCAATCGCAGTGTGCGCATTCAAAGCGGACAGCGATTGTGATTTTGAGGTAGTGCGAAATGCCTGGGAAGTGGCTGGTTATGTTTACCGTCCGGAAAGTTGAGGAGGTGAAACATGCTGCTGTTCGACGACGAGCCGACTCGGAAGCCTGACGACGACGCCGACTTCCTAGAGCGAACGTGCGTGACATGCCGCAGCGACGACATCACGTCTGTCGGCTCTGACATGCGGAAGTGCAACGCATGCGGGGCGTGCATGCAGAAGCACGCCGCAACGGGTGTGTGGTCGAGGCTCGCCAGCCTGTACGGCGGCAGCAAGCTCAAGCGGCGAGCACGACGTAAAGTGAGGCGGTGAGGTGGCATAGCCGGTCCGATTCCTTAGAGGCCTCGGCACGCAAACCACACCCACAGTCGGCGTTTTTTGGCAGGGGTTTTGAGGGAGGGGTATGGGGGCCTGACATCTCACCGAGCATCGCCCGAGCAAACCACCCCGAACAAGCCATTTTCCGCGTGCGTTTCACTTAGCGAGGATATCGCATGGCTGACGCGAAATGCGAGTGCGGCGGCACCTATCGCATCAGAACCAACCGGCCAGCGGGTGCCTACGTCGTACGGTATTCGGACTGCCGTAGCTGCGGGAATCGGCGGGCGACCTTGCACGCTCCCGAGACGATCCCGAGACGCTTACCACGGAATAAGACGCTTACCACGGAAATGGCGACGCAGCATCTATCGCGCATCGACCAGACCACGGAAAATGAACTGAACACTCAACCAACGGAGATCGAGCAATGTTTCTTGAGGGGCTGCTGACACGATCGACGCCGGACCCGATGACCACGCAAGACGCCAGCGACATCGCACAACTAGAGCGACAGCTTGAGGTGCGGAAGCGGCAAGCCGAAGCCGCAGAACGGGCACGGATTCACGACGGCAATCGCGGCAAGTTTGACTCGCCCGGTGAACTACGTCGCAAGATCGCGAAAGCGGAAGCCGAGTACGCCACGAAGCACGCTGAGCTGCTTGCGGAGAAAGAGGCGGCGTTGAAGGCACTTGAGGAAAGTGAGTACCTTCAACGCAAGCGAGCGGCGTTCCAAGCGACCGGAGAGTTCGAGGCGTTCGACCGTGGCGGACGGAACAGGATCAACCAACTTCGCATGTATCTGGCGGAAGCCGTGATGCGGAAGAATCCAGGGGAGAAGTATCCGCCGACGTTCGTGTCGGACGTGATCAACGGAAGGATAGACCCTTGAGCGACGTTCGCGTTGGCTGTGCGGTGCATGAGGCGGGACATGCCATCGTTTTCATGCTCAACGACGCCCCGATCGACGAGGCTGTCGTAAAGCTGGACGGCAGCGGGTACTGCCGATCGGATCGCATCAAGCATCTGTCTCCGGCTGCCCTGATGACGGTCGCTTTCGCGGGTCAGGCGGCGGAAGAGATGTTGCTCGACGACGGGGCTGCGGAAAGCAGCGACGCGGACGATGAGATATTCGCGTTTGCGGCCCGTAAGGCGGTCGCGTGGGGGCCGATCAACAGGGGCAAGCAATACGAGCAAGCATGCGCCCTGATGGGCGTTCACGCCGACGCGGTGCTGGTGATTGCAAATGCTCTGTTGGACCGAGGGCAACTGCTCAGGTCCGACATGGGGGCGCTGTGCTGGGCGCACGATGAGCTAGCCGATTTCAGGATGCTCTACGCTCCGCCGTGGGTGAAGCCGAAGGCGAAGAAACCGCAGCCGGCGGCCTCGTGCGGGTGTTCGACGAAAACGTCGTCAGTCTGCTCGACGAACTTCGACATGGCCGTCGCGTGCAATGCGGCGGTGATGCGTGGCCTGAACGGCGGTACGGCGAGCATTCCACGCGGCTGGACGCACGCGGAAGTGGCTGCGGCTGTGCGTAGTGCGATGAACATGAGGCGATGACAAGGGTGGAACCGCGCATGTCTGACGAAGAGCCGCAACGCCTCTCGGAAGCACTGGCGACGCTGGCTGACAAAGTGCTCGTGCCGGGCATGGGGAAGCGACGGTCGATTCAGCGGCTTCGCGAAGCGCTGCCTCGTGACTTATCAGAAGCTCTTTTGCGGCTTTGGCTGGGCCGGTTCATAGATCGGTATCGAGGGGGTGAGTGAATGGCGGGATTCGGCGACATCGTCACGAAGATGACGGTGGATAAACGGGGCTTTGAGACGGGCCTTGTCGCCGTCACGAAAGATCTGCGGAAAGTCAAAACCGAGATCGGTGCAGCCTCGCTCGAAGTCGCACGCGGCAATAACGCTGCGATGGGCGGCCTGCAAAACCTCATTCGCCGTGAAGCCGAGCTCGGTCTGCAATCGCGTCTCGCGGCCGATGCCGAAGCCGACGCCCGGCGCATGGTGATGGGCGTCCGTGCTATCGAGATTCAGCAGATCGAGACGCAGACGCTCGCCGTACAGCGGCAAGGGGCTGTGGCGGCGTCATCGGCTCGCGCCGGTGGCGGTCGCGGGATGAGTGCTACCGGCCTCGCCTATGGTCTCAGTGACGCGGCGACGGCGTACCAGTTCGGCGGCGCAAAGGGGGCATCGCTCGCCATCAGCAATAACCTGCCGCAGATCGGGCAAGAGGTCGCGTCGGCCGCGTCAAAGTTCGCGCTCGCCGGCGGCACGCTCGGAAGGGTGATGGGGGGCGTCGCTCGCTTCGCCGGCCCTGTCGGCCTTGTGGCGTCAGTTGGTCTCCCGCTCCTCACGCTGGGTCTCACGAAGCTCTATAGCACGCTGACGGAAGGCTCTCGCATCGCCGAAAGCCTTGAGACTCGGACTGACAAGGCGCGGGAGAAACAGGGAACGGCCGCACGGCTGGGCGACCTGCGATCGGGGGAGGCGGGTGCGCTCGAATCGCAGAAGGCGGACACCCAAAAGCTCCGCGACGAAATCGCGGTGATGCAGGAGACGCGGCAGAGTGCGTTGACGGGCATCGCTTCCGGCCTGAGGGCGGGCGAGTGGCAGTCGGAGACGCAGAAGGACGATCTATTCGGGCAGGCCGAAAAGGCGGCCGAGAAGATTCGCGAGCTACAGAAGCAACTCAAAGAGGCGGAACGGTTCCAGCGTGAAGGCGAAGCCGGCTTGGCGCAGCGGCGACGCACTGAGGACTTCCCGGCGCGCTTGGAACGCGAGCAATCCGAACAGGACGCGATTCAACGTCGTCGGGCCGAATACTACGGCGGCACGCTGGAAGATCGTCGTCGCGAGTGTGAGGGGCCGGAGATCGCCGAACGGGAACGCATGCGGAACATTGACGAGCAATTCTTGCAGCGCGACCAGGAGTCGATACAACGCAGCGTGCTTACGGGTCTCGATTCCAAGCTTGGCTCGCTGCGCCAGCAGCGTGACGGTCTGTCCCAGCCGCGCCGGTCGTTCAATCTTCCGGAACTTGCGACGCGAGGCAATTCGATCGACAAGCAGATTGGAATGGGTGCTGCGAAGGGTGAGGCTGTGGCCGAATCGCAGCGGAAGATGCAGATTGAGAAGCTCGACAAGATGATCGACGGGGTCGACAAGCTGATCGAGGCTGTGCGGAGCACGAGCCGGCCCCTCAAGCCTGCGGGGATCTGATGATGACTGAGTCTCACACAAAGCGGCTGGCGAAGCAGTGCCGGAAAGTTGCGGCTGGCTGAGACGCAGAAAGGCTTGCGAGGATGCCCCGTGTCGCGTTGCAAGGGCGTCCCGCGACTCAGTGGCCGGCCGGGAATGCGAGGCGTCTAATGGGCATGAGGGAGCGGACAGGGCGTAAAGGCTACGCAGGTCAAAAGTTTGTAACACCGTGTTACAAACTTTGAACGCTTCGAATGCTGCGGCTGCCCTGTATGCCGAACTCTTACTAATGCCGCAGCGTTCAGCGCGCATCAAGAATATCTTTGCGGCGGAAGCTAAAGAACGGCAGATCGAAAGCGGCGGGGACAAGAAAAGCGAGACCGCGAAAACGGTTAGGGACAATTGTCCCCAACTGATAAAACAAACTAAAAACGGCTCGTCTCTGACGTACTGCTTGCTCTTGCCGATCCGTGCCGCGTACTCGCTCAACGCTGCCGAAGTGCTGTCGCAAACTCTGAAGTTGACTTCGGAGTTTTTCTCGACCGTGCCCAGCACTTGTGCGCGATCCACAAGCTGCCTCGACAATGCTGGCAAGCCGCCTGCGAATGGCTCGCCACGAACGCCACGCCGGTCGCCGACGGCGTGATCCTTCCAACCCGCCCCCGGTGGTCCGCTGCCGGGGGCGTTTTCGTGCGCCGAGCGGTTTTTGGTAAAAACTTGGTAAACCGCTGATTCCGTGCATTCGTGGCAAGAGTTTTGTGCCGTCTCTATCAACGTTTTCCCGTGCCGTTTTTTCTTGCCGTCTCTACCACCTTTTACCAAAAACGGGTATGTTCAGGTTTGCATGCCTTGAAGACCCGAACGCGGTTCACCCCTAAAAACAAAGAGAATCTTGAGAGAAGCGAGCAACGCAAAGCCGTCCGAAGCGCTTGACATGCAAGAGGTCGATGGTTCGAGTCCATTCGGGTCCACTTGACGTAACCTAAGGTTGGACGGCGACTTGCGCCGTCACCCGCATGCCGAAGAGGGCCGGCGGCGCGACCTGCCCTACACACGGACTACACAGTTCCTGTGTGAGGCAAGCGCGCCGGCCACATCTTCCTCTCTTCGACTCCCCCGCTACTGCCTGCACAAGGCGACGGGGCAGGCGTACGTCCGGCTGGACGGACGCATGCACTATCTGGGCGTCTTCGACAGCTCGGACAGCAAATCTCGCTATCGCGATCTGACCGACGCCTGGCGGCTGCGGCAGGATTCTGCGCACCCCGTCGAACTCACCGTAGCGGAACTCGTGCTGCTCTATGTTGAACACGCGAAGCTGTACTACCGGAAATCCGGCAAAGCGACGTCCGAAGTCGGCTGCATCGAAGCCGCCTGTCGCTATTTGATGCCACACCGGCGACGCCGGGCTCCTGACTTCGGGCCGCTGCTGATGGAAGCTGCTCGGGCGGACATGATAAGGGATGGTCTCGCCAGGACGACCATCAATTCACAGTGCGGTCGCATCCGCCGCATGTTTCGGTGGGCGGTCTCCAAGGAGCTTCTCCGGCCTCAGGTGTTGACGGCCTTGGAGGTTGTGGCGCCCCTGAAGGAAGGCCGTTGCGAGGCCCGCGAGACGCCGGCGGTCCAGGCAGTCGCCGACGAGGACGTCGATGCCGTTCTGCCGGCCCTCAGCGAGCAGCTTCATGCGGTTGTGAACCTGCTACGCCTGACCGGAGCTCGAACCGGCGAGATCCTCTCGATGCGGACGGGCGAGATCGGTCGGTCGGTACAGCCTTGGGAATATCGTCCTTCGTCACACAAGACGCAGCACAAAGGCAAACAACGGGTGATCTTGCTTGGTCCCCAATCTCAGCAAATCATCCTGCCGCTGCTGCACGCGGACGCGAGAGCTTTCGTCTTCCGGCCGCGTGAAAACGCGTCCGAGCGGTACAGCCCCCATGCTGTCGGGAAAGCCGTGGCACGAGCGATCAAGCGGCTGAACATCCAACGCGCCGAGCGCGAGTTGCCCCAATCCCGCATTGGCATCCACATCAACTTCGGCACTCGGCAGCGACGCGGCTGCGGAGAGAGGCTGGGGTCGAAGTCGCGCAAACGGTAACGTGCGTGCCGAGTGGCAGGCATCGGTCGAATGGGTCGAAGGACGTCAATTTCAGCCACTCTCTGAGCGACGACTCTTCGTCGCTGACGGGAACATGCGAGTCTGATTCGTCTTTCATCAGCTGCATCAGGCAAGCCTTCCGGCCCTCGCCGCTGTCTTGCGGTCAATCAACCGGAACGTCGCATGCGCTTCGACGATCGTCGTCCACGAGCGTCCTGTCGACGGCGAAGAGCCGCTTCCGCCTTCCGGTCAGCGAGAGCACGACCGTAAACACCCGCCCGTGGACCGGGAGCACCCGTCTCCGGCGTGAAGCGGCATACCTTCAGCAGCACGGCGAGATCGCTCCAGTCTCGGCAATTCCTCACCGCGGCAGTTGGCGAGCTGATCTGTGTCTGACTCAGCGGCAGCGAGTGGGCACGAAATAGGCATGATTTTGGCATGTAGCTGCCCACGGTTTTCGTGAGGCCTACACTAGTATTACAGTTGTATTTCCCTCTTGGGGCTACCGCGGGTCCTGTAGTGACAAGCTTGGGCGAGGGCTTGATGGCGCCGCCTCCAGAGAGAGC